>JABWBI010000069.1 GCA_013360565.1 Candidatus Sumerlaeia bacterium
GGGCGTCGCGTCCCGAGCTGAGCACCACGCGCCAGCGCTCGGTGCCCATCTGCTCGTTGAGCCGGTCGGCCACTTCCGTGACGAACCGCTCACCGATCAGCATCGCCGTGTACGAGGTCCCGCTCGCCGTCAGCAGCGTCAGCGTCGCCGCCTGCGTGCCCGGCAGCGCGCGCGCGCTGAAGTCCTCCGGCACGACGAGGGCGAAGTGGACGTCGTTGCGTTCGACCGCGGCCATCGCTTCGGCCGAGCTGGCGAACTCGGTGAAGCGGAAGTGACCGCCGCCGCGCATCTCCTCGGCGAGCTCCTCGCCCAGGTTGTAGGCCTGGCCGCGGAACTCCGTCCCCTCGTCGAGCGTCACGAAGCCCGCCGGCAGCTGGGAGATGTTGCCGTAGGGATCCCAGATGCCCTTGACGTAGATGTACGTGTAGAGCGACGGCACGATGCTGATCATCACCGCCGCCGCCAGCAGCAGCGGGCTGCTGCGGAAGAGAGCGGCCTCGCGGCGCAGCACGGCCCGGATCTGGCCGCGCGGGTGGTGCCGGTGCGGGGGATGTTCGCTCATGCGGTGTCGCCGGTCCTGTCGAGAGAATCGGAGAGTCTTGCCCCAACCCGGCTCGGCCTGTCGATCACGAACACGGCCTCCTCACGCCCCCGCCCGGCACGGCCACTCCTCCTCGCGGTAGCACACGCTCTGAAAGAAGCACCGCGCGCACTCGTGCCGGTCGTCGGTCATGGGGAAGTTCTCCACCGTGGCGGTGTTCTCGCGCGGATCGTCGCACGCCGCCGCCATCGCCCGGCAGACGCCGGCGATGCGCTGCCCGGCCGCCTCGAGCGCCCCCGCCTCCGGCGTCACCGTCTCCACCTGCCCCTCGCGCAGATAGACGGCGTCGAGCCGGATGCGCTCGGGCGCGACGTCCCACGCCTGCCGCGCCCAGAGCGCGTACGCCATCAGCTGGTCGCGGTGATTCTCCTCCTCGCGCCCTGTCTTCCAGTCGACGAGGCGGCACAGGCCGTCCGCGTCGTCGAAGGCGAAGTCGATCTTCACCCAGGCGCCGAACGCGCCCACGCGCAGCTCCGCCAGCTCCTCGATCGACCGCCACCGCGCCGGGGCGCTCTCCCGGATCCTCTGCCACACCGGTCCGGCGAAGAGCCGCTCGACGCACCCGAGCACCCGCTCGCGCGTCCGCGCGACGTCCGCTTCGCTCACGGGCAGCCGGTGATAGTGCTCGAAGAGCAGGGTGTTGCGCTTGGGGTCCTCGCGCCACTTCCCGGCCCGCGACTGCTGCCAGCCCTCGTTGAGCAGACGCCGCGCCTCCTCCGTCCACGCGTCGATGGAGCGCGTGTGCCCCGCCCGCAGGTCCTTCAGTGCCTTCTCCGCGATGCGGTGAACGACGTCCCCCGCGAACATCGGCAGGCTCACCATCTTCGAGAGAAGGTAGCAGGTCCGCTGCAGCGGCGACGCGTCCCGCCGCCAGCCGTTCCAGTGAGCGTAGTGCGCCAAGTAGTAGAGCCGCCGGCAGGTGTCCCACCGCCGTTGTCGCGTGTGCGACCACTTGAGCTCGTTTTTCAGCTCCACCATCGGAGCGAAGCTTGGCGGCCCCCGCCCCTCTCGCGCAAGCCAGAAACCTGTGGCAAGTCGAGGCAGCCGGGCGTACCCTCCTCCTCACGGTCCCAGGTTGAGGGGGCCTCAACAGAGTCTTGACCGGCCAGTGACCGCGCCGCCCGGCGCAGCCACGGGGTCACCGAAGTGGGAGGGTCCTGTCATGCCATCACTCGGTCCGTTCTCCGCACTCCTGCTCTTGACCGCCACCACCACGCTTCCGGCGGGCGCCCTGAGTCCGTCGGCCGCTCCGGCGCCGACGGCCGGACCGGAGCCGCGCATCGCCGTCAGCCTGCAGACGACCCCCGGGTCGCCGTCTTCGGTCTACGCCATTTTGGCGCCCGGGTCGTACTACCTGACGGGCAATCTCGCGGGCGAGAGCGGCAAGTCCGGCCTCTTCATCGACGCCGACGACATGACGCTCGACCTCAACGGCTTCGAGATCATCGGCACGGCCGGCGCAACAGACGCCATCGCGCTCTCCGCCTTCCGCAACGTCCGTGTGCACAGCGGCACAATCCGCTCCTGGCCCGGCGCGGGCGTGACGGGCACGTCGCTGTCCGACAGCACGTTCGAGAATCTCATCATCACCAACTGCGGCGGTGCGGCGATCGCCGTGCAGGCCGACTGCCGCATCGTCGACTGCACAGTCCGCCAGTGCGGCAACGGCATCGTGGCGGCGGATTCGGCGCAGGTGCGCGGCTGCACGCTCCAGCAGCTCCAGACGGGGGGCATCACGGTCGGCCCGGCCTCTCTGGTCTCCAGCTGCGTGGTCAACGCGGTCTCCGGCGGAACAGGAATTGCCACGGGCAGCCGCTCCGTCATCGTCGACTGCTCCGTCGCGCAGTGCATTGACGGCATCTCGGCGGGGCAGAACGGGCTCGTGCGCGGATGCACCACCGCCGGCAACACCGGGACGGGCATCGCCTCGGCCTACGCCCGCATCGAGAACTGCGTGAGCTCCGGCAACAGCACCGGCATCTCCCTCGGCGAAGGCGGCGTCGCCTCGGGATGCCGCGTCTATGGCTGCGCCCTCGACGGCATCCGCGCCGACATTGGCTGCGCCATCCTGGACAATCATCTCATGCAGAACGGCTTCGGAGGGACGCCCGGCGCGGCGATTCATCTCCTGAGCCAGCGCACCCGCGTCGAGGGCAACACGATCTCCGACAACAACCAGGGCATCCGCGCCGACAACGCCTTCAACATCATCGTCCGCAACACGCTGACGAACAACACGGACAACCTCGGACAGGTGACCGGCGGCAACCGCGTGGGCACGCTCACGTCCGACCCCAACACCGCCGGCCCCTGGGCCAACCTGAACTGAGCGGTCTCTGCTCTCGCGCAGCTCGCGTGGTGCTCCCTGGGTCTCTGGCCACCGGTGCCTGGACCCCAGTTCCCGGGTGAAGAGGTCCGCATCTTCCGTGGCCTCAGTCCGTCGAAGACGCGGGGAAATCCACCGCCCCCGGATTGAGCAGCCGCCAGTTGGTGTCCGAGCGCAGCGCGTCGAAGGCAGTGCGGTCGATGGCCTCTCGCCCAAGGCCTCACCCAGAGCCAGGTCGCCGAGCGTGTCAGGTCGAGCCTGAGCATCGAGCGCCACTTCGGCGTGCGCTTCCACGAGGATCACATCGGACGGCTCCTGCGGACGCTGGGCTGGACGCCCCAGAAGCCCCAGAGGCGGGCGCGCCAGCGCGACGAGGCGCTCATCGAGCCCTGGCCGCGCCGCGACTGGCCGAGGATGGAAAAAGCGCCCGCTTCTGGCGGGCCTGGATCGCCTTCGCCGGCCAGGCCAACGCCGGCATCACCCAGGACCTCCTGTGCGGTTTCATCTGCGGCTCCGAATTGCGCTGGAGAATCTGAATCGCAGGCCCATTCGCCGCGCAGCTGGAGGTCTCGTCAATCGGTGTGTAAACTCGCCTCAGGCGGCGTCTTTCAGTGAGGGTGACCAGCGGCGATGCCGTCGGTGAAGACTTGGCCCGCGAGCACGAGCCTCAGCAGCTCCGGGGCGTTGAGCCGCCGCCAGGACTGCCCGGCCACGCCCTTGGGAAGCGCGTCGAACACGTTCATCGTCTTGTGATTCCAGCAGCGCTGCTCACGGGCCTCGGGCCAGATCTCGCGCGCCGCCGCCCAGGCACCCGCGCAGCCGTCGGCCATCGCGCCGATGACCACGAGCAGCGCGGCCTTCTCCTTCTCCAAGCCAGCCTTCACATAGACGCCGTCGGCCCAGGCGTAGACGAGATCGCGGCCGTCGAGGGGCCGGCTCTTCCACGCCTCGAACTCGACCTGCCACTTGGCGCGAAGCCGCTCGATCGACGAGGCGCTGAGCGGCGCGCCCTCGCCCAAGAGGCCGCGCAGGGCGAGCTCGTGCACCGTCTCGAACGTGACGGACGACTGCGGAGTGGACATCTCCGGGTGGACAGAGATAGGTTTCTTCATGGCGACGCTCCTTCTTGGCCGGGCCCTCGGCCCGGCCGGTGATTGGGTCACCAAAGGTTACGTCGCCCTTGGCTTTTTACACACCTTTTGAGGTTACCTCGCAGATGTCAGTGGTATTCGTCAACATCGCCCTCAGCCTCGATGGTTACATGGCCCCGGAAGGCATGACCATGGAGAACTGGGATCGGCCCGAGCGGTGGGCCGACAAATGGGGTGCGCTGATGTCTTGGGCTCTTGATCAGCAATACCTGCGTGAGAAGCTGAAATTCGGCTCCGGCGGCGAGACGGGGCCCGTCAACGATATGATTCGCGACACCTTCGGGCGCACCGGCGCCAACATCATGGGCAAACGCATGTTTGAGGGAGGTGAGCGGGGCTGGCCTGAGGAGGCGCCGTTCCACACACCTGTCTTCGTGCTGACGCACGAAAAGCGCGAGCCATGGCCACGGCCCGGCGGGACGACCTTCTATTTCATCAATGACGGAGCCGAGCGGGCGCTGGCACTGGCGCGCGAAGCGGCCGGTGATAAGGACATCCGTATCTCGGGCGGTGCGAATGTGATCCAGCAGTACCTGAATCTGGGCGTCGTGGACGAGCTCGAGATTGCGCTGACCCCTGTGCTGTTTGGGGGTGGCCGGCGCTTGTTCGAGAATCTGAGTGAGCCCGCGCCGCAGTTTCGTATCGACAGAGTTCTCGATACTCCTGCCGCCACGCACTTGCGATACATGCGCCAGTGAATGGTGGCCTGACACCCGGTTGCAGCGGACGGCGCTAGGCGCCGCCGCTGATGCTGGGCGTTCAACGCCTTGGAGCAGACTCATGGCCTTTGGCCATTTTACAGAAGACCCGTTACACCACCGCCCGGCCGGCCGGACACCGAGCGATCGGCAGCGCGGAGCCCTTCACTTGAGTCTCTGCTTGACATGGGAATGACATCTGCGGCAGTTCACCTGCGATGCTTGGGTGGTCATCACGTCTCCTCGCTGTGACGGTGACACTCCTGTTCGCCGCCATGGTCATTCCTGGCGAGGGCCTCTGCTGCGCCGGCGAGTCTGACGCAGGACACTGTGTCGAACAGTGCAGCTGTGTCTGTGCATGCCACGGCGCGGTTCAGGCGCCCTCCGTCGCCGCACCGTCTTTCCCTTCTTTGCGCTCGCTGTGCGATCCGTGCAGCGACGACAAGACCACCGGCACTCTCGCCACTGAGATCTTCCAGCCTCCGAAACTCCACTCCTGACTGGCCTCCCTGGTCAGTCTCACCAGACCCCGCGCGGGTCTGCTGAGCTGCTCCCCGCGAGCCGCGCATGCGTGCGCGTCTCGCACTTCCTCTGAATCATCTGTGGAGTGGTTTCTCTGCCATGTCTGGACGGACTCAACCCTGGCCCGTTGTCTGGGCCTGCGGAGCCGCCGCCGCGCTGCTGACCGGCTGCGTCACCATCCCTGACCGCGGAAGGCCACGGGAGGGGCCCACGTCCGAGGAGGTGCAGAGCCGCGTCTTCGCGGTCACGGGACAGCCTCTGTCCCCGGAGACCGATTTGCCGGAGGCGCATCTCACGCTCAGCCAAGCCCTGGAGGTGGCATTGGCCGAGAATCCGGCACTCGAGGAATTCGAGGCCAATCGGGCTGCGGCGCAGGCGGAGCTCATCGCGGCGCTGATTCACCCCAACCCTCAGGCTGAGTTCGGTGCCGGGTGGAGCCGTTCGCGCGATCCCCTCGGAGAGACGGCACGTGAGTACAGCGTCGCGCTGTCCCAGCCCCTGGAGTGGCCTTCACAGCGGAGGACGCGGCGCATCGCCGCGCTCGCGGGACTCGATGTGGCCGAGCACGATGCCGGCGAGCTCCGCGTCAGGCTGCGCGCCGACGTCACGAAGGCCTTCTGGGGCGTGCTCTTTGAGGAGAGAGTGCTTGTGCGCGCCGAGGAGAACGCGTCCATCGCCGGGACCCTGTGCGGGCTGATCGCACGCCGCGTGGAGGCGGGCGAGGCCGCCGAAGTGGAGCACGTCCGGGCGCGGGTCGAGAGTCTGAGGGCGGCACGTCTGGTTCAGGCGCAGCGACGCCAGCTCGCCGCCGCCCGCGCGGTGCTCAATGCACTCTGCGGAGGTGCCCTGCCACGCGACTTTGCTCTGGCGGGCGACTTGCCCCGCGGCCTTCCGCCAGCGGACGGCCCGCAGGCCATTGCGCTCGCGCTCGCACACCATCCGAGACTCGACCGGCTCATGGCCCTGCGTGCTCAGCGCGAGGCCGAGGTGGCCCGCGAGCGGGCGGTCCGTCTGCCGCAGCTCACACCCGGCGTCTTCTTTGACCGTGAGGACGATGCGCAAACGGCGGGAGCCACGGTCGCGGTCGAAATCCCGCTCTGGGATCGCAACCAGGGCGGGATCGCGGCGGCGGAGGCGGCGCTGCGCCAGACGGAGGCCGAGCTGGCTCAGGCCCGGGTCGAGGTCGAGCGCGATGTGCGGACAGCACTGGAGAGGTACGAGAGCGCCCTTGACCAAGTGGCAGCCTTCGAGTCCGGGCTCCGGGCCGACGCCGCCCGTGTCCTGAAAATCGAGCAGTTTTTATTCGAGCAGGGAGAGGCCGATCTGCTCCAGATGCTCGACGCTCGCCGGACGGCTCAGGAGACTGAATCTGAGTTTCTCCAAGCGCTGTATGATCTCGCGGTCGCCCGCGCAGAGCTCGAACAGGCCATCGGAATCGGAGGAGAGCAGCCATGAGCAGAGGTAGACGGGCGATGACCAGAAGGGTGGACGGCCCGCCACACAGGAGAAGGTTTCTCGTGAGCGTTTTGGCCACACTCCTCACGCTGTCCGGCACTCCCCCTGCCCAAGATGCGCCTGGCCAAGAGGAGGAAACGGAACACCGCGATGAGGTGACGCTCACGCCCGAGGCCATCGCGGAGCACGGTATCCGCACAGCCCCCGTTCAGCGTCACGTTCTCAGCTCATTCATCACAGCCCCAGCCCGCATCTCCTACGACCTCGAATCGATGGCTCACGTGGGAACCCCCGTCGAGGGGCGCGTCGCCGAGGTGCGGGTCCGGCTGGGCGACTCGGTGTCCGAGGGCGACACTCTCCTCGTGATTGAAAGTCCGGCGCTGGCAGAGGCCCAGTCGGCCTTCCTCCAGCGCCGCAGCGAGGCAGAGATCGCACGCGCGACGCGCGACGTGGCGCGCAGCGCCGCGGAGCGGGCCCGGCGGCTCAGCCAGAGTGGGGGCCTCTCGCAGGGAGAGCTCCAGCGGCGTGAGGGAGAACTTCGCCAGGCCGAAGGTGCTCTGGTCGCGGCGGAATCTGCCATGACTGCGGCTGAGAACCTGCTTCATGTCTACGGCATGGACCAGGAGACCGTGGCGGCTCTGGCGAGGTCGGGCGAGATTGACCCGGACTACGGCGTCGAGGCCCCGATCAGCGGCACGGTCATCGAGCGGGAGGTGACGCTCGGCGAGGTGGTGGGGCCGGAGCGCGAGTCCCTGCTCATTCTTGCCGACACGCGCGTGCTCTGGGTGCTCGCCGATGTCTCCGAGATGCGCGTGGGCGAGATCACCGCCGGCTCTCCCGCGACCGTCACGGTGAGCGCCATGGGCGGACAGTCGTTTGACGGGACGGTGGCCTACATCGCGGGGGCGATCGACCCGAGCACACGGGCGGCGGCAACGCGGATCGAAGTGGTGAATGACAACACCGCGCTCCGCCCAGGCATGTTCGCGCAGGTGGAGATCATCAGCGGTCCATCGGGCAGTGACACGGGCGCGGAGGCGGTGCTCGCCGTGCCCGGGGCCGCGATCCAAACGGTCGAGGGCAATGACTGTGTCTTCGTCGCCGTGCCGGGCGAAGCCAACACCTTCGCGGCTCGCCGCGTGACACTCGGGCCGCCCGCCGGCCGCTTCGTGCCGGTGCTGTCGGGGCTTGAGGAGGGCGAGCCGGTCGTCATCGCCGGGGCGTTCATCCTCAGGGCCGAACTCGGCAAGGAGGGCGCCACCCATGAGCACTGAGACGCCAAGCCCTCTGGAGCCCCCCCGTGCTTGAGCCCACGCTGCGCTTTTCGATCCAGCATCGCTGGCTCATCCTCATGCTCACGCTCGGCCTCGCGGTGTGGGGTGTGCACTCGTTCACCCAGCTGCCGATCGACGCGGTGCCCGACATCACCAACAATCAAGTCCAGATCAACACCTCGGTGCCCGCCCTCTCCCCCACGGAGATCGAGCGCCAGGTCACTTTTCCCATCGAGACGGTGCTCGCCGGGATCGAGGGACTGGAGTACACGCGCTCGCTCTCGCGAAATGGGTTCTCACAGGTCGTCGCGGTGTTCCGCGACGGGCTGGACATCTACTTCGCACGGCAACAGGTGTCCGAGCGGATCGCATCCGTCTCGGAGGACCTGCCGCCCGGCGCAGAGCCGATGCTCGGCCCCATCGCAACGGGCCTCGGTGAGATCTACGTCTATGTCGTCGAGTACGACCGGCCCGCCCCGGGAAATATCCACGTTTCCAGCGGCGAGCCGGGCTGGCAGAGCGATGACAGTTATCTCACGCCCGAGGGTGAGAGGCTGGTCACAGAGGTCGAGCAGGCGGCGTACCTTCGCACCGTGCAGGAGTGGATCATCGCGCCTCAGCTGCGGCAGGTCGAGGGGGTGGCTGGAGTCGACGCCATCGGGGGATACGTGAAGCAGTTCACCGTCGAGCCAGACCCGATGCGACTCGTCGCCTACGGCCTCACCTTCCAAGACCTCATCGACGCCCTCGAGCGGAACAACACCAGCACCGGCGCGGGATACATCGAAGAGGGAGGAGAGTCCTTTGTCGTGCGGGCCGATGGACGAATCCGGACGCCGCAGGAGATCGGAGCGATCGTCGTCGGCACCCGCGGGGGAACGCCCATCCGCGTGCGCGACGTGGCGCGCGCGGGCACCGGGCGCGAGCTGCGCACGGGCTCGGCGACCGAAAATGGCCGGGAAGTCGTCGCAGGCACCGCTCTGATGCGCCTCGGCGCCAACAGCCGCACCGTGGCCGCGGCCGTCCACGGGCGGATGGAGGAGGTGCGCCGCACGCTGCCCCCGGGCGTCACGGTGCGCACCGTGCTCAACCGCACCGAGCTCGTCGACTCGACGATCCGCACGGTCATCCGGAATCTCTCCGAGGGCGCGCTGTTCGTCATCGGGATCCTCTTCCTCCTGCTTGGGAACTTCCGGGCCGCCCTGATCACCGCCCTTGTGATTCCCCTCTCGATGCTCCTCGCGGGGATCGGCATGGTCCGCCTCGGCATCAGCGGCAATCTGATGAGCCTCGGGGCGATCGACTTCGGAATCATCGTCGATGGGGCCGTCATCGTCGTGGAGAACTGCCTGCGCCTCCTGGCCGAGAGGCAGCGGGCGCTGGGCCGCCCTCTGACGCTTAGCGAGCGCCTCCACGAGGTCATGGTCGCCAGCCGGCAGATGATCCAGCCCTCGGTGTTCGGCCAGGCCATCATCATCACCGTCTACCTGCCGGTCCTCGCGCTGGCGGGCGTCGAGGGGAAGATGTTTCACCCCATGGCGATGGCGGTGATCCTCGCCCTCCTCGGCGCATTCGTCCTCTCCCTCACCTTTGTCCCCGCCATGGTTGCCATCTGTGTCAGGGGCCGCGTGAGCGAGCGCGAGAGCCCGGTCATCCTGGCGGCCAAGCGCGTGTACGCGCCCGCCGTCCGTTTCGCAGTCCGTCTGCGATGGCTCGTCGTGACAGGGGCCGTGGCCGTGTTTCTCGGGGCCGCGGCGCTCTTCGGCTCGCTGGGCCAGGTCTTCATCCCCACACTCGACGAGGGCAACGTCGTGCTGCAGTCGCTGCGCATCCCGGGCACGGGCCTCACTCAGTCCACCGTGATGCAGATGGCTGTCGAGCGGGCCATCTCCCAGTTGCCAGAGGTCGCCCTCATGCTCTCGAAGACCGGCACGACAGAGGTTGCCTTCGATCCCATGCCCCCGAGCATCTCCGACGGATTTGTCATCCTCCGACCGCGCGAGGAGTGGCCGGACCCCGCTCTCACGCGGGAGGAGATCCAGGAGAGGATCGAGGAAACCGTCGCCAGCTTCCCCGGCAACAGCTACGAGACCAGCCAGCCGATTCAGCTCCGCTTCAACGAGCTGATCTCCGGCATCCGCAGCGATGTGGCCGTCAAGGTCTTCGGCGACGACTTCGAGGCGATGCTGCCCGTGGCCCAGGAGATCGCGCGGCTCCTCGAAACCATTCCCGGCGCCCAGGACGTCAAGGTCGAGCCGATCGAGGGGCTGCCCTTTCTCAGCGTCGAGATCGACCGCGAGGCCGCCGCTCGCCATGGCCTGAACATCGCGGACATTCAGGAGGTCGTCGCCATCGCCGTCGGGGGCCGCGAGGCCGGCGCCGTCTTTGAGGGCGACCGCCGCTTCGATCTGATCGTCCGGCTCCCCGATGCCCTGCGCGAAGACCGGCTCGCGCTGGAGAATCTCCCCGTGCCCCTCCCCAGCGGCGAGGGCGCCTTGCGCTTTGTCCCCCTGAGCACAGTCGCGCGGCTGACCGTGGGCGAGGACGTCAACCAAGTCAGCCGGGAGAACGGCAAGCGGCGGATCGTCGTCCAGGCAAACGTACGCGGACGGGATCTCGGCGGGTTCGTCGCGGAGGCGCAGCAGCGGCTCGCGGCCGAGGTTGCGATTCCCCCCGGCATGTGGCTCGACTGGGGTGGGCAGTTCGAGAACCTCGCCAGCGCGCGCCAGCGCCTCGCCCTCGTCATTCCCCTCTGCTTCTTTCTCATCTTCATCCTCCTCTTTTCCACCTTCAACTCCGTCAAGTACGCCCTCATGGTCTTCACCGGTGTCCCGCTCGCGCTCACGGGCGGCGTCGCCGCCCTCTGGCTGACGGGCATGCCCTTCTCCATCTCCGCAGCAGTCGGCTTCATCGCCCTCTCGGGCGTCGCCACCCTCAACGGCCTCGTCATGGTGTCACACATCAATCATCTGCGCCGTGAAGGCCTGCCGGTCGAAGCCGCCGTGATCCAGGGCTCGGTCACGCGCCTGCGGCCGGTGCTCATGACCGCGCTCGTCGCCGCGCTCGGCTTCATTCCCATGGCGCTCGCCCACGGCAAAGGCGCCGAAGTCCAGAAGCCCCTCGCCACCGTCGTCATCGGCGGTATCATCACCTCCACACTCCTCACGCTCGTCGTGCTGCCCGCGCTCTACCGGCTCTGGCATCGCCGCGACGAGCAGATCATGGACGAGACCGATCAGGAGCACCTGACCCGGGCCGCGCCCACGGTGACATAGCCGCCTCGCGCTCCCGTCGATTGGCGAAGGACCGGAGCGCGCACGCCGGCGATGATGCGCCGCAGCCCCGCTGCTGCCGGAATCCTGTTTTCACCTGTCGTGCCCGCCCCGGTCACTGAGCCTCTGGCCCGGCCGCTGGGGATCGGGCCGCCCGGTGACCGCGACATCGAAGAGCTTGGCCGCCCGCGCGTGGCGCTCCAGTAGCCT
>JABWBI010000070.1 GCA_013360565.1 Candidatus Sumerlaeia bacterium
AGGGCGTCATCGCTGGCGAGCTGCCGTCGGCGGAGGCGGTCATCGCCACGGCCGGCGAGGCCCTGCGCACCCAGGCGGGGGTGGCCGGCGAGTTCATCCTCGACGGTGTCGCGCCGGGCTCACACACGCTCGTCGTCCTCTCACCCGAGGAGAACGGCCGCCGGCGCGTCGAGGGCTTCATCCCGGACGTGACGGTCGAGCCGGGCGCGATTCTCGATCTCGGCGCGATTGCGCCGCATCAGATCACGCCGGTCGCTCAGGGCGGGTGAGCGCGTAGAGCAGCGCCTCGGCGCCGAAGAATGGAATGCGCCGCTCGAAGGCGAATCCGAGCTTCCTCAGAACAGCCTCCGACGCGGCATTGCCGGGCCAGACGACGCCGGCGATGCGGGGCAGACCGAGGGGGCCGGCGCCGTGCTCGACGGCGGCGCGGGCGGCCTCGGTGGCGAAGCCCTGGCCCCACTGAGACCGGGCGATGACGAAGTGGATCTCGAGCTCGCCGGTGTCCTCACAGTCGAGGAAGCCGCAGCCTCCGATCAGCTCGCCCGTGTCGCGCCGCTCCACGGCCCAGAGCGAGAAGCCACGCGACTCCTGACTCTCGATCCAGCGGGCGACCTCGCGGCGCAGGCGCGCCGTGTCCCAGGGCTCGCGGTCGTCGTACGTGGCCATCGTCGCGGGGTCGGCGAAGATCGGCGCGGCGCGGACGACGTCGTCCACCGTCCAGGGCCGAAGCCGCAGGCGAGCCGTCTCGAGGAGCGCGTTCACCGGCTGCGTTCCGACTGGTACATCACGACGTGCTCACCGTCGATCGTCATGTCTTCACCCCGCGTCATCCCGATCCTCTCCATCACGCGGATCGAGGCCGCGTTCTCCGGCAGGGCGACGGCGATGATGCGCGGCAGCGTCAGACGCGTGTGGCCATGCTCGAGGGCGGCTCGGGCCATCTCCGTCGCGAGGCCCTGACCCCAGTGCCGCCGCGCCAGAAGCCAACCGATGTCGATGTGCCCTGTGTCGCACAGGTGGCGCAGGCCGCAGTGGCCGATGACCTCGTCCGTCTCGCGGAGCACCGCAGCCCACTGGCAGAAGCCGTGGCGTGTCTGATGGTGGATGTGCGCCGCCATCCGCTCACCGCACTCCTCGGCGGTCAGGCCGCGCCGTGTGTGCATGAAGCGCATCACCTCACTGTCGCTGTAGAGCGCGATCGCGGCGTCGAGGTCGGCCACCGTCCACTCCCGGAGATACGTCCGCTCCGTCTCGAGGACTCTCACGCGCTCTCTCCGCGGCGCAGGGAGTCGATGACCTCCGCCAGCGCCTCCACGAGATCATCGGCACTCGACGCGGTGTTGCCACGCCCGAGGCTGATCCGGATCGCACCGGCCACCTGCGCCTCCGGCAGTCCCATGGCCGTCAAGACGTGACTGCGCGCCGTGCCGCGGGCTGTGCAGGCGGAGCCCGCGGCGATGGAGAATCCCCGCTCGCCCATCAGCGCCACGACGCGCGGTCCCTCGACGTCTTCGATCCCCAGGTTGAGCGTCGACGGCAGGCAGTGCGTCTGATCCCCGTGCACGTGCACGCCGCGCACACGGCTCTGCACTCCTTCGATCACCCGGCGCCTGAGGCCCAGCAGGCGCGTCGCCTCGGCCTCGCGCAGGCGCACCGCGAGTTCGATCGCGGCGCCCAGGCCCACGATCCCTGCGACGTTCTCTGTCCCCGCGCGCAGGCCGCCCTCCTGCCCGCCGCCGTGGATCAGCGGCTCGATCTCCACGCCGCCGCGGATCAGGAGCGCCCCCACGCCCTTCGGCCCGTGGAACTTGTGCGCATTGATCGACAGGAGATCCACCCCGAGCGCGGCGAAGTCGACAGGCACTTTGCCGGCGGCCTGGGCCGCGTCGCAGTGGATCAGCACGCCATGTGCGCGCGCGGTCCGCGCCGCCTCCGCGATGGGGTGCAGCACGCCCGTCTCGCTGTTCGCGAGCATGAGAGAGATCAACGCCGTCCCGGGACGGAGTGCCCGCTCGACACCGGCCGGATCGGCGCGTCCGGTCACCCCCACGGGCAGCCAGGTCACGGCCGCTTCACCACGTGTCTCGAGCCAGCGCAGCGACTGGAGCGACGCGCTGTGCTCGGTGACGCAGGAGATCACGTGCGCGGGCCGCCGGCCGCTCGCCCAGACCATGCCCTTGTGCGCGAGGTTGATCGCCTCCGTGGCCGAGCCGGTGAACACGACGCGCGTCTGCGCCTCATCGGCGTGCAGCGCGCGCAGCACCTGAAGCCGCGCCCTCTCGACCGCGTATGCGGCCTCGACGCCGAGCGGGTAGATGGTCGAGGCGTTGCCGAACCGCTCGCCGAGGTACGGACGCATGGCCTCCTGCACCTCCGGTGCCAGCGGCGCCGTCGCGGCGTGGTCGAAGTAGTGGGCCGTCTCTGGCGAGGGCATCGCCGTCAACTCTACCATGCGGCCGAAGGGGCTGACCAACACCAAAGAGTGGCGTGAACGGGTCGAGACCGGCCGCCGGGGATGGCGCTCAGCGCTCGAAGTTTGCCCAGGGCTGCGTGCTCGCGAACGCGCCTGTCCCCGGCAGGGCGATGATCGCTCCGACGTCGTTGCCCGCGGCGATGCCATAGTTGCCGCCCGTGTGGTTGGTCGACGTGTTCCGGACGATCAGGTTGTCCGTGTTTGAGACGACGATGCCGCTGTCATTGGCCGTGACCGTGTTTCCGTCGATCGTCGACTCACGGCCCGTGATCCGGATGCCAACGCCGGCCGACGCACCGTTTCCGTTCCCCTCGCAGTGGTTGGCGATGACCCGGCAATTGCCCCCGCCGACGATCCCGTCCCCGGCGTTCGTCGAGGCGAGGCTGTCACGGATGTGGCTGCCCGAGCCGAGATCGAATCCGGTCCCGCCGTTGAAATGGGATGTGCAGCCGGTGAACTGAACATCGCCCGAGACGACGGCGAAGCCCGCATTGCCGTTTCCGCTGGCGACGCTGTCGTTCACCGTGCAGCCCGCGAACAGGAAGAAGCCAGCGCTCTGATTCTCCCTGGCGCTGTTGCCGGAGAGCGTGGACGCCACCGCCTGAAACCCAAGGCCATCGTTCAGCCTCGATGTGCAGTTGAGGATCGACGACCCGGTGTCCGCCCGGATTCCCGCCACGTCGTTCAGCGCGGCTGTGCAGTCGGCAATCGCTCCGCCCTCACCCACCAGGATGCCATACCCATTGTTGAGTGTGCCCGCGGGACGCGGATCGCCTCCAGGCGCCAAGTTGTCAAGGCGGTTGGATTCGCCCGTGCATCCTCGGACCGTCACATGGCTGCCCCCGCGGATTCCCACCTCGACATTCAGGCGCGCGGTGCACCGCTCGACGGTCGAGCCGTCGTCCACATCGATCCCGTGCAACTGGTTGCCCTCGGCGGTGCAATCCGCGACGATCGCACTCTCCCCCGTGGCAATCCCGGTCTGTGCGCTCCCCGTCACGGTGCAGCTTCTCACATGGGCCCGCGCGCCGAGGTCGATGCCCTCCTGACCACTGCCGTCCACGGCGACTCCCTCGACACGGACGCCGTCGGTTGACGGCATCGCGATTCCCCCGCCCGGCCAGTCCCGCAGAGAGCCGTTCCGGATTACCAAGTTCTCAACGGTGATACCAGATCCGTTGGGGGCATGGATGATTCCCGCGCCGGCCCCGGGCACGCCGATGAGGGCGTGCCCGGCCAGATCGATGGAGACGTCCCGGGAGTGGATGTCGATGCCATCGGATCCCGCCACGCCGGTCAGATCCCCCGTCAGGCGAATCGCGCAGGGCCAGTCGATCCTCTCGGGGATCTCCGAGAGTAGAATCTCGATCTGATTACCGGCGAGGAGCTGGTAGTTCGCCGTGTTCCCCTGGACCAGATTCTCCCGGACCATGTTCTGCGTGCCATCCACCAGCAGACCCACATCGCTGCCTGTGATGTGGTTTCCCTCGATGCGGTTCCGCACCCCGGCGGTGCGCAGTCCCGCCGGCGTCGCTCCGCCGGGGTTCGAGGCGCCATCCACACGGTTCCTCACGATGGAGCAGTTTCCGCCGAAGGTGATGCCGTTCCCCGTGAGGCCGCTCGCCCGGCACTCGCTCACGGTGCAGCGGTCACCGGTGGCGATCCCGTTGCCCGCGCCGCCGCTCACCGAGCAGCGGAGAATCTCGCAGTCAGCCGTGGTGAATATGCCGCCGCCGGTGTTGCTCGTCGATTCGCTGTCGCGGATGACCGATGGTCCGCCCACGGCGAACCCCAGCCCACCGTTGAGCGTCGAGGTGCAGTTCTCGATGAGGCTCTCCGAATTGACGGTCGCACCCGCCAGGGAGTTCAGCTCGAAGCGGCAACGGCGCAGCGTGATGCGGACTGATCCGGCGAATCCGTCCCCGCCATTGGACCGTGACGTGATGTCCTCGACCACAACCCGTTGCCCGAGCTCGGCATTGATGCCGTCACCGGCCCAGGACCGGACTGTGCCATTGCGAATGACAACATTCACGGCCCCACCGGTGATGGTGACACCGTTGGAGCTCCCGGGGACGCCGGTCAGCGAGAATCCCCGCAGGTCAAGGGCGACGTCGCTGGCCGTGATCGTGATCCCGCCCTGCCCGGCCACGCCCTGCAAGTCCGACGTGACAATGTAGGAGCCGGAGGTGCTGATGACGAACGGCAGACTGCTGACCGGTGTGCGCGGTTCGGCGAGATTGACTGTTGGGGCCGGAGCCGAGGGTGGAGCCAAGGGGCCCGCCGTGCCCGGCTGGCCAGCAGAAGCCGTGAGAATCAGCCCAAAGCAGAGACGTGCGACGGTGCGCATGCAAGAGCCCCTCCGAGAACTTGATGAAATCTCCCTGCCGCCGACTCTGCCAGTGACCCGCAGAGCGATGCAACCATTTTGGGCCGAACCCCGGATGCCGTGGGGGGCGGCCCTGCGCTCACGGCACCCTCAGCACCCCGCCCTCATCGGCGCTGGTGGCCATCGCCGTGTAGCGGCGCAGCCAGCCGTGCGTGATCTTGGGCGGCAGCGGCGTCCAGGTCTTGCGCCGCTCGGCGAACTCCGCGCCGGTGACGCGGGCATTCATCGTCTGCGCCGGGATGTCGATGTCGATGATGTCACCGTCCCGCAGCAGGCCGATCTCGCCGCCTGCGGCGGCCTCCGGGCTCACGTGGCCGATGCAGGCGCCGCTCGTGCCGCCGCTGAAGCGCCCGTCGGTGATGAGCGCGCACTTGTCCCCCAGGCCGCGGCCCATGATGTAGGAGGTCGGCGCGAGCATCTCCTGCATGCCGGGCCCTCCCTTGGGGCCCTCGTACCGGATGATGACGACGTCTCCCGCTCTGACGCGTCCGCCGAGGATGCCCTCGCACGCGTCCTCCTGGCTCTCGAAGATGACGGCGGGTCCGCTGAACCGGAGCATGCTGGCGACGACGCCCGCCGTCTTCACCACCGACCCGTTGCGGGCGATGTTGCCGTAGAGAATCGTCAAACCGCCCGTCTCCGAGTAGGCATTGCCGACGGAGCGAATCACGTCGAGCGGGTCGAAGCCGCCCAGTTTCAGGTCCCGGATCGACTTCGCCTCCCGCTTGACGGTCATGCCGACGCTGGTTCGCTGACCGCCGGCCCCGACGGCCGCGAGCTCGAGCGCCTCCTCGCTGACGCGCTCGCCGCGGATGTCGTACTCGTCGATGTTCTCGCCGAGCGTCTTGCCCGTGACGGTCAAGCAGTGCTCGCTGAGCAGGCCCGGCTTGCCGCGCCGGATCTCGCCGAGGATCGTGTGGATGCCGCCGGCCCGGTGGCAGTCCTCGATGTGATACTTCGAAGACGGCGCGAGCTTGCAGATGTTCGGGGTGATCTGGGAGAGCTCGTTGATCCGGCCCACATCGTACGGGATCCCCGCCTCGCGCGCGATCGCCAGCACGTGCAGCAGCGTGTTGGTCGACCCGCCCATCGCCATGTCGAGGATCATCGCGTTGTCGAAGGCCTCACGCGTCGCGATGTCCCGCGGCCTGATGTTGCGCTCGACGATCTC
This sequence comes from Candidatus Sumerlaeia bacterium, assembly GCA_013360565.1. Taxonomy (GTDB): domain Bacteria; phylum Sumerlaeota; class Sumerlaeia; order JABWBI01; family JABWBI01; genus JABWBI01. The sequence continues at coordinate 6,034 of JABWBI010000070.1, forward strand.
CAGGATCTGCCGCGCCGCGCGGCGGAAGAGCCGCCGCCGGTCCTCGCTCGTCGCCAGGATCGTCCCGTTGCCCGGCAGCGCCATGCCCAGCGCCTCGGCCAGGCAGTTCATCGAGTTGGCGGTGAACATCCCCGAGCACGAGCCGCACGTCGGGCACGCGTTCATCTCGATGTCGAGCAGCTCTCTCTCCGTCATCGTCCCGGCGGCGACGGCGCCGACCCCCTTGAACGCGTCGATCAGGTCGACTGCCTTGCCGTCGCTCGTCCTGCCGGCCTCCATGGGGCCGCCGGAGACGAAGATCGCCGGCACGTTGCAGCGCATCGCGCCCATGAACATCCCCGGGACGATCTTGTCGCAGTTGGGGATGCAGATGACCCCGTCGAACCGGTGGGCCTCGAGCATCGTCTCGACGCTGTCGGCGATGATCTCGCGCGACGGCAGCGAGTATTTCATTCCCAGGTGACCCATCGCGATCCCGTCGTCCACGCCGATCGTGTGGAAGAGAAACGGCACGCCGCCGGCCTCGCGCACGCACTCCTTGATGAAGAGCCCGACCTCGTTGAGGTGGACGTGGCCGGGGATGATGTCCACATGCGAGTTGCAGATTGCGATGAACGGCTTGTCCCAGTCGCTCTCCTGCACGCCCGTGGCACGCAGCAGCGAGCGGTGCGGGGCGCGTTCGACGCCCTTCTTGATGAGGTCGGAGCGCATCGTCATGCCTCCCGGCAAGGTTTGGAGCACGATCCTCCCGCTGTCGCGGAGCTGCGGCAAGGGGAAAGGGCATGACGCTGGCAGCCGCTGGGTCACGGCGCGCGGTCTCCCCGCCTCTCGCCGCGCCCATGCCGCTCGACATGCGCGGGCCGCGCCGGTAGCCTCACGGGTGCGTCCAAGATCAGCGGGGGGCAGTGGATGAAAGGACTGGGAGCGGCTGACGGCGTTCGGCGACTTCCCCGCCGGGCAGTGGATTCACCTGCGCACGGCCAACGAGAGCCCCTTCGTCTGCGTGAGGCTTCGCACGGCGGTGGCGGGGTCAGTTCGACGAGGAGGCGCCGACGGCCTCGGGCTTGGGCTCGTCCTTGGGCTCCTCGCGCTTGGTGACCTCGAAGACGACCTTCTCGCCGTCGAGCTTGGCGAGGACCTCGTCGCCGTCGCGGATCGTCTGGTCGATGAGGAGCTGAGCCATCGGGTCCTCGACGTTGCGCTGGATCGCCCGGCGCAGCGGGCGCGCGCCGTACTCGGGGTCGTAGCCCTTCTTGACGAGGTGCTCGGTCAGCTCGGGCGTCATGGTCAGCCTGATGCGCTTCTCCTCGAGGCGGCGGTTGAGATCGCGCAGCATGATCTGGATGATCGCCTTGATGTCGGTCTCGTCGAGGGGCGAGAAGATGATGATGTCGTCGAGGCGGTTGAGAAACTCGGGGTTGAAGATCTTTTTGATCTCGACCTGGATCTTGCCCTTGATCTTCTCGAAGTCCTCCATCTCGTCCGTGCCCGTGAAGCCGAGCCCGCCGCCCCTCTTGAGGCGCTTGGTGCCGGCGTTGCTGGTGAGGATGACGATGGTGTTGCGGAAGTCGACGACGTGGCCGAGCGAGTCGGTCAGGCGTCCGTCGTCGAAGACCTGGAGGAGGATGGAGAAGACGTCGGGGTGGGCCTTCTCGATCTCGTCGAGGAGGACAACGCTGTAGGGCTTGGTGCGGACCTTCTCGGTGAGCTGGCCGCCCTCCTCGTAGCCGACGTAGCCCGGGGGGGCGCCGAGCAGGCGCGAGACGGAGTACTTCTCCATGTACTCGCTCATGTCGATGCGGATGAGGGCGTTCTCGTCGCCGAAGAGGTACTCGGCGAGGGCCTTGGCGAGCTCGGTCTTGCCCACGCCCGTGGGCCCGAGGAAGATGAACGAGCCGGTGGGGCGGCGCGGGTCCTTGAGGCCCGAGCGCGCGCGGCGGATGGCCTTGGCGATGGCGGTGATCGCCTCTTTCTGAGAGACGACGCGCTTGCCGAGCTCCTCCTCCATCTTGAGGAGCTTCATCGACTCCTCCTCCTCGATGCGGACGAGGGGGACGCCGGTCCACTTGGAGATGATGTGGGCGATGTCTTCCTTGGAGATGACGTGGGTGAACTCACGCGACTCGCGGCGCTGCTTCCACTCCTTGAAGAGCTTCTCCTTGTCGGAGATGGCCTCGTCGCGCTGCTCCTTGAGCTCCTTGCACTTCTCGAAGGCCTGCTCGTGCGTGTGCCGGCGGATCTCCTCGTCGATCTCGCGGATGCGCCTCTCGAGCTCCTTGAGCTGCGGCGGCTTGGTGTCCGCCATCAGCCGGGCGCGCGAGCCCGCCTCGTCCATCACGTCGATGGCCTTGTCCGGCAGCTGGCGCTCGGAGACGTAGCGGTCGGTCAGGTGCGCGGCGGCGTCCAGGGCCTCGTCGCTGATGATGACGCCGTGGTGCTGCTCGTAGCGCGAGCGCAGGCCCTTGAGGATGTCGATCGTCTGGTCCACCGTCGGCGGGGCGATGTGGATCGGCTGGAAGCGGCGTTCGAGGGCGCCGTCTTTCTCGATGTACTTGCGGAACTCCTCCTGCGTCGTGGCGCCGATGCACTGCAGCTCCCCGCGGCTCAGCGCGGGCTTGAGCATGTTGCTCGCGTCGATCGCGCCCTCGGCCGCGCCCGCCCCGACGAGTGTGTGGAGCTCGTCGATGAAGATCAGCACGTCCGGGCTCCGCCGGATCTCGTGCATGATCTGCTTGAGGCGCTCCTCGAACTGGCCGCGGTACTTCGTCCCGGCGACGACGGCCGCGAGGTCGAGCGAGAGCAGCCGCTTGTCGAGCAGCGGCTCGGGGATGTCCTCGGTGACGATCTTCTGGGCCAGGCCCTCGACGATGGCCGTCTTGCCGACGCCCGGCTCGCCGAGCAGGATGGGGTTGTTCTTCGTGCGGCGGCACAGGACCTGGAGGATGCGCTCGATCTCGTCCTCCCGGCCGATGACCGGGTCGAGCTTGCCCTCGCGCGCCAGAGCCGTCAGGTCGCGGCCGAACGCGTCGAGCGCGGGCGTCTTCGTCTTCTCGCCCTCGGCCGCCGCGCCGCCGGGGCCCCCGCCCGGCTTGACGCCGGCGGACGAGCCGTCGATGACCTGGAGCACCTCGCGCTGCGCCTTGTCGAACGTCACGCCGAACTGGCGCAGGACCTTTGCGACGACGGTCGCCTCGGCGCGGATGAGTGACAGCAGCAGGTGCTCGGTGCCGATCCACGAGTGCTTCATCTGGTGGGCGATCTCTTTGGAGCCCTCGATGATCTGCTTGGCCTCGGCCGTCGGGTTGTAGATGCCCAGCGGCGGCGCCCCCTTGCCGATGCCGACCATCCGCTCGATCTCCATCTTGAGCTCTTCGAGGTCGACGTCGAGGTTGTTGAGTGTCTGGACGGCGAGGCCGTCTCCCTTGCGGATGATGCCCAGAATGTAGTGCTCGGGCCCGATGTAGTCGTGATTGAGCCGCCCCGCTTCGGCCCGGGCAAAGCGCATGACGTCTTTCATGCCAGGGGTGAATGGGGTTTTCTCGGCCATCGGGGACCTCCGGGGGGGAGTGGCGTTCCTGCGTCAGAAGAGACCCCCGATGGCGCGGGGGCTCTTCGCAAGTGGGTCAGTCCGTCGACTGATTTTGCTTATAGCACACGGCAAGACCTGTCAGCAGCAATTTCCGTGACGGAGTGAGACCGGCACACCTCCGAAAACTCATCGCCAGAGCGCCGGTGAATCTGAAACTCCGGGCTCCCCATTGTTCGGAATCTCTCGGCATGGGCGATGACAGGTGCAAGGTCAAGGATTTCAAAGGGCAGCGAGGTGGAGTGCGAAAAACCGCACAGGGGCGGTTTTTTGCGCGTGCGGTTTTTAGCACACACCGGCAGCCTCAACGATATAAATCGATCCAATCGCTGAATCTGGGCTTCTTTTCAGCCTTCTCCCCGCGAACCACTCCGGCTTCGCTCTTGCTCCCACTGGAAGTCATCAACGCCCCGCAGGTGGACCCCAATGGCTCCTCTGGCCGACACCGCGACCGACTCCCTCTCCTTCTACCTCTCGGAGATCGGGAAGAATCCCGTCCTGACCCGCGAGCAGGAGCAGGCGCTTTTCAAGCGCCTTGAGCGGGGGGATGAGTCGGCGCGTGAGGAGATCCTGGCCTGCAACCTCCGGTTCGTCGTCAAAGTCGCCGCGCAGTTCCGCGGCCGCGGGCTGCCGCTCGCCGACCTCGTGCAGGAGGGCAACGTTGGCCTGCTCGAGGTGATCGAGAAGTTCGACTGGCGGCGTGGCTTCCGCTTCTCGACCTATGCGGCGTTTTGGATTCGGCAGGCGATTCAGCGGGCGCTCGTGCGCACGGGCTCGTTCGTCCGGCTGCCGAGCCGCAAGGCGCGGCTGCTGGGCCATGTGACGCAGGTGATCGAGGACCACCGCGCCGAGCACCGGCGCGACCCGTCCGTGGACGAGATGGCCGAGGCGATGGAGATGGACGCCGAGTCGCTGGGCGCGATCCTGCGCTGGCGCGAGAGCGTGCTCAGCCTGGATGCGCCGATGGACGATGACGGCGGCGCCCTGATGGAGATCGTCGCGGGCGGCGACGAGAGCGACCCGCTGCAGTCACTGATGGAGGAGGAGCGCACCCGGCAGGTGACGCAGGCGCTCGACCGGCTGAGCGACAAGGAGCGGGCGATTCTGCGCCTGCGCTACGGCTTCGAGACAGGCAAAAGCCTGTCCCTGCGCAGGACCTCGACGCGCATCGGCCTCAGCCAGGAAGGCGTGCGCCGCCTCGAGCACGTCGCGCTCAACAAGCTGCGGCGCCGGTCGCGCCGCGGGGAGCTCGCCGCGCTCCTCTGACCCCCGGACTTCGTTCGCTACCGTCTCCTCCTCAGCAGACGGCAGTCACCGCCCACCAGACTCCGCCCCCGACCCCCTGCCGGGGGCGGAGTCGCGTTCAGGGGGGAGGCGGGGATCGGCATGGCGGGTCCCGGGCGTGGTTGACAGTGTCCTCCCGAGGCGCGAGGGCGCGTCTCACCTGGATGGTGCGTCTCTTCATCCTCATCGCCGCCGCCACTCTGCTGACCTCTGCGCCGTGGTCCGCGCCGCTGGAGATCGCCTATCAGGCGGGCCAAGTGATCTCGCACTCGGGCGTGGCCGAGGTGATCGAGATCGGCGGTCCCCATGCGGGTCTGAGGCAGCTGCGCCTGGAGCAGGTGCTCTTCTTCATCGCGCCGGAGGGCGCGGATGGCGGCTGGCGAGTGCTGGGCTTGGCCGAGGAGCGCGACGCTCTGGCGACCGGGATGCGCGAGCCGCGGAGCGCGCTGTTCATCGGGCACGCGGGGGCTCGGGGGACCTGGGACCAGGCGAGTCACGCCGTGCGCTCTCAGGAGATGCTGCCGCTGTGGTCGCCACAGCTCGCACTGGGACCCGTGCCCGGGGCGCTGCCTGAGGGCACGCCGGCGGAGGCGACAT
>JABWBI010000409.1 GCA_013360565.1 Candidatus Sumerlaeia bacterium
GGCCGGCTCGAGGAGCACCGGCACCGGGGAGGCCGAGGCGCCCACCGCGAGCGCGGCCACTCCCAGAACAAGACGTCTCCAGAGCGGCGGGCCGATCTCCCTCACAGCAGTTCTCTCTTGCGGACGATGCACAGCATCCCGGCTCTCCTGGCCGCTCCCAACTCTAAACGTGGGCCTGAGGGGGGGATTGGTCAAGGCCCATGAGGTTTCCCTGGTCGATTTTCCTCGCGGGTGATTGGCTGCCCTCGGCTATCACCACTGCGTCGAGGAGATCCAGCCATGAAGTTCGCCCCGTCACTCATCACGTTGACAGCCCTTGTCGCATCGTCGCCCGGGTCTCTCCCGGCCCAGAGCGCCGAGCGTGTCTCGCCTGAGTGGACCGATGCGATCGATCTGCTGATCGAGGGTCAGGCCTGGTCAGGCGACGACCTCGCGCATCCCTACCACCGCCTGCCTGCCCGGGCTCAGGGCGCCGTCCGTGAGGCCGTCTGGGACCTCGGCCGCCAGAGCGCGGGGCTCAGCGTGCGCTTCGTGACCGACTCGCCGCAGGTCTCCGTCGAGTGGACGGTGACGCACGAGTTCCGCATGGATCACATGACGAACATGGGAATCAGCGGGGTGGATCTCTACGCCCGAGACGGCGACCGCTGGCGCTGGGTCGGGTCGGGGCGTGTGCGCGATCCCCTGACCAACCGTGCGACACTGGTGAGCAACGCGCCGCCGGGCGAGCACGACTATCGTCTGTATCTGCCGCTCTACACCGGCACGGAGAGTGTCCGCATCGGCGTCGTGCCGGGCCACGCGGTCGTCGCGCCGCCTGTTCAGGACCGGCGGCCGATCGTCTTCTATGGGACGTCGATCACGCAGGGCGGCTGTGCCTCGCGGCCGGGAATGGCCTATCCGTCGATCCTCGGCCGGCATCTCGGCTGGCCCGTGGTCAACCTCGGATTCTCCGGCAACGGGCGCATGGACCCCGAGGTCGGAGAGCTCCTCGCCGGGATCGACGCGGCGCTCTTCGTCCTCGACTGCGGGGCCAACATGACGGCCGAGTGGGCCCGCGAGCGCACGGTGCCTTTCATCCGTGCACTGCGCGCCGCGCGGCCGGACACGCCGATCCTCGTCATCGAGGACGCGCAGAGCCAGAGCCTCTGGTTCAGCGCGGCGGGCCGGGAGTCCAACGACGAGAAGAACGCCATTGTCCGCGAAGCCCTTGCCACGCTGCGCGCCGAGGGCGTCGAGAACCTTCACCACCGGGAGTTCACCGGCCTCATCGGCGACGACGGCGAGGGCACGGTCGATGGCATCCACTTCACGGACCTCGGCTTCCTGCGCATGGCTGAGTCTCTCGCGCCGGTCATCGAGGAGATCCTGAGCGAGTGATGGCTCAGGGGAGAGCCAGATCGAGCTCCCGAATCCGCGAGATGCAACCGCCCATGAATGGCCGTCAGAGCGCCGACTGCCACTCACGGATGGCCGGCACAGGCCACAGCAGCATCAGGACGTTGAGCGTGAGATTGTCGCGGATCCACCCCAGCATCACCAGCTCGACGGCGATTGCGATCGCCACCGTGCGCCACAGGCCGAGCACCCGCGCCAGCCACAACCCGAGGGTGCATCCGAGAATGTCGCCGAGCGAATTGGCGACCGTGTCGCCGCGGTAGTCGAGCGAAGCGGTCACCTCACGGTAGCGGTTGATGACAAACTCGGTGTTCTCGATGATCTCCCACGCCGTCTCGATCCCGGTGGAGATGGCAAGTCGCCACGCGGCCGCCAGACGCGGCGTGAGCCAGGCGAGGGCGCCGGCGAAGAGGAAGCCGTGGAGCACGTGGCTGAAGAGGTACGCGTCGGCGAGGTGCTGGGAGTTGTGGCGGCTCCAGGTGTCGCCCGACCACGGGTTCCATCCGCCGCAGGCGCACCACCAGAGCCGGCCCTGCACACGGAGCTGGGCGGCCGCCGCGACAAACAGCAGTGCGGTGATGGCCCATGGGCCCGGAGCCAAGCGGGGCACGGCCGCGGGCGGCGCGCCG
>JABWBI010000071.1 GCA_013360565.1 Candidatus Sumerlaeia bacterium
TTGCCGCAATCGTCGCCATGGGCCCGCCAGGCCGCAATCTCGCCGCGGAAGGCGCGGACGAGGCTGGCGCGGTCCCCCGGTCCGGCCCGCTCCAGCCTCTCGAAGATGCCGGAGATGGTCACTCCGCCGCCATCGCCACCGGCTCCACCCCGTCGCGGACCAGCTTCCAGACGATGGCGTCGAGCAGCGCCTCGAAGGAGGCGTCGACGATGTTGGCCGAAACCCCCACCGTCGACCAGCGCCGGCCGGCGCCGTCCTCGCTGTCGATGATCACCCGCGTCACCGCCTCGGTGCCGCCCTGCGTGATGCGCACCTTGAAGTCGACGAGCCGCAGGTCGTCGATGCAGGCCTGGTAGGGCCCGAGGTCCTTCGCCAGCGCCTTGGCAAGCGCGTTGACCGGGCCGCGGTCGCGGCCCGCGGCGTCCATGCTCTCGGAGACCGACAGCACCTTCTGGGCGCCGATCTTGACCACCACCACCGCCTCCGAGAGGCTGACCATGCGGTTGTACTTGTTCCGCCGCCGCTCCACCGTCACCCGGTAGCGCTTGACCTCGAAGAAGTCCGGCAGGATGCCGAGCTCCTCGCGCGCCACGAGTTCGAAGGAGGCCTGGGCGGTGTCGTAGGCATAGCCCTCGTCCTCGCGCGCGCGGGGAAGAAACTTGCGCGTGATGTCCGAGCCTTCGAGGCCCATCGCTCGCAGCAGGGCGCTGGCCCGCTGGCGGTCGACGATGTCGATGGCCATGTTGGCGGCGGTGTTGTCGCTGAACTGACACATGAGGCGGAGAATCTCGGAGAGCGAGACCTCCTGGCCGGCGGCGAGGCGGTCGCCGCTGCGCACGTTGTGCTCGGGGACGGTGAAGCACTGCTCGAGGCTGATCTCGCCGGCGCAGACCTGGCGGACGGCCTCGCCGAGGACGTACATCTTGTAGGTGCTGGCGGGGTAGAGCATGTTCTGGCCGCACCACTCGGCGACGCGCGGACGGCTGAGATCGGCGAGGTCGACGACGCAGATCGACGACCACTCGTCCTCCTCGTCGGCATTCTCCGCGGCGGGCGTCATCCGGTCGAGACCGGCCTCTTGGACGATCCGGCGGATCTGCGCGGAGAATTCCTCGTCGCGCGGCGGCAGGGGGTGGAAAGCGGTCAGCTCCGGCGTCACGACGTCGGGCCGCAGCGTGAGCTGGCCCGAGGCAGCCCCGGTGACCGCGGACAGGGTGAGACTGAGGGCGAGCGTGCGCATGGGCAGTCCTCGGCAAATCGTGGTGGGTGGAAGCGGCGGCAGCAAACCGGCGTCGAGGCCAAAAGGGAAGGGAAGAGTGGGAGCACGGGCAGACCATTGTGCTTGACCCGCGGTGAGGCCGTGGGGGGAATGGCACACCGGCCAGCCGTCGCCCGGCCGGTCAGCTCTGGGGAGGAACCATCTCATGGGAATCTCTGCACGCGGCGCGGCCATCGGTGCCCTGCTCTGGCTGCACGGGACGCCCTGCCCCGCCGGCGATCTGAATCCTCCGGCGGCACCGGCCCCGACCGTGGGGCCGGAGGCGCGCATCGCCGTCAGTGAGGTGAACACACCGGGGAACGCGGAGGCGGCCTTTCGGATCAGGGAATCCGGGTCGTACCACCTGACCGGCAACGTGACGCTGGCGCAGGGAGACCTGCGGCATGGCATTCGGATCGAGGTCGACAACGTGACCCTCGATCTGAACGGGTTCACGCTGAGCGGGACCGATCTGCCGGCGGATTCGGGCCCGGGGACCTCGCTGACGGGCATCTTCGGAAGCGGAGAGCTGGCCAATATCCGCGTGCTCAATGGCATCGTGCAGGGCTGGGGGGCCATGGGCGTGGACCTCCGCGACGTGAGCGGGGGGGAGCTGCGCGGGCTCGTGGCGGCCAACTGCGGTCAGACGGGGCTCTACCTCGGGAGCGGCTTCACGGTCAGCCAATGCGTCGGACGGGACAACGGCAGCTATGGCTTCCTCGGGGGCACCGCCTCGACCTTCACGGAGTGCGCCGCCGAGGGCAACACGAGCCACGGGGCCTTCGTCGGCGCGGGCACGTCCGTGTCGAACTCCACGTTCCGGCGCAATGGCGGGAGCGGGATCATCACGACCGGACCCGTGAACATCTCACAGTGCACGGCGGAGCTCAACACCGGGTCGGGAATCCGCGCGCAGGGCCGGACGCGGGTGGAGGGATGCATCGCCTCCGACAACACGGGATCGGGGATTGCGATCCTGACGGGCAACTGCCTCATCGTGGGGAACCAGTGCTACTCCAACGGCGACGGCGACGACGCGGGGATCTCGGTCGAGTCGGGCGCGTTCTCGCGCATCGAGGGCAACAACGTGACCGACAACAGCTCCACGGGCATCCGGGTCAGCGTCAACCGCAACATCGTCATCGGCAACACGGCAGCGGACAATGCGACACCGTTCGACATCGTGCCCGGGAGTGCCACCGGTGCGGTGCTGGACGTCTCCGCGGGCGGCGAGATCACATCGACGAACCCCTGGCGGAACTTCGCGTACTGACCCGGCCGCGCTCAGTGGACCAAGACCCAGTGGACCACGTCGGCGGCGTCAAGCCTCGCGTCGCCGTTGCGGTCGCACAGGCGCGCTCGCTCACCCATGAGCGTGCGCACTCCGAGCAGATGGGCGATGAGGTCTTCGAGCGTGACATGCGCCGTGCTCCGTGTGTGGTAGACGTCCCAGTCGACACCCGTGACGCCGCCCATGTCGTGGGTGCTCTGCCAGGCGAAGTGGGCCCGGCCCACTGGGCTGACGGCGATGTCGGCCTGGAACTCGTTGTCCGCGAAGTCGGCGTGACCGGATGGATTGGCGAGGACGGTGCCGGCGGGCGAGGGCAGCGCGCCCGCGGGATTCACAATGGCGTACATCAGATCGAAGTCGCCCCCGGCCGTGTTCAGAAGGTTGAACGTGCTGACCCAGACCACGTGGAGCTGGCCCAAGGCGTCGACGCCTGCGCGGGTGTACCCGTCGTAGGCATTGCCGTCGGCCGTCGCTGACTGGAGCAGGAGGCTCACCGGACCCCACGCCCCGCCGCTGCGCGTCGCGACAAAGAGGTCGCTGTCGCCGCCCGAACCCTGGAGGTCGAGATCGCTGGTCCAGACGGCATGCAGGCTCCCGTCGGGTGTGGCGGCGATGGCGGGCATCGTGTCATGGGCGCCGTCGATCGTCGCGCTGTTGACGAAGGCGGGTGCCGGCCAGCTCAGGCCGTCCCACGTGGCGTGGAGGATGTCATAGTCGGTGCCGGCACCGCCGTAGTTCGTCTCGCTCGCCCACACGCAGTGGAAGAGGCCGTCGCGGTCGACGGCGAGATCGAACATGGCATCCTCGTCGGCGGGCGGATTCTCCGCCGTGGCGGCGTTGACAAGAACCTCGGGGGTCCAGCCCGCGGGGCCTCGCCGGGAGTGAGAGATGTTGCTCAGTGGGTTGTTGAAGTTGGCGTGGTTGTAGTCGCTGAGCCAGACCACATGGGGTTCGCCGGCCCGGAGGATGATCCGCGGATCCATGTCGTCGGCGTAGGCGCCGGAGTCCGACGTCCCCGAGGAGTTGACCAGCTCGGGGGCCAGCCACGGTCCAGGCGTGGTGCGGGAGGCGTAGAAGATGTCCCTGTCGGTGCCGGAGGCGCCGCCGATGTTCGAGTCGCTGGCCCAGACGACGTGGAGCCTGCCCTGGGCATCGATGGCGATGTCGGGCGCGTTGTCGTTGCCGGTGTCGAGCGCGCCGCTGGCGTTGACCAGCTCCGGCGCACTCCAGCCGGCCGGTCCGCGGGCGGCGTGGTAGATGTCCCAGTCCGTTCCGCCGGCCAAGTTGGCCGCGCGGCTCTCCCAGACGGCGTGCAGCGTCCCATCGGGCGCGAAGGCCATGGCGGGACTCTCGTCGTGATCCGTGCTCACGAAGCCCGGATCGTCACCGATGCCGCTGGTGTTGAGCAGCTCGGGGCGCGAGACGGCGCGGGTCCCGGCGAGACACTGGAAGATGTCCCAGTCGGTTCCCACGAGGCCGCCGACGGAGTCGTCGCTGTGCCAGGCGACACTCATCACGCCGCTGGCGGCGCAGAGCAGATCCGGCTCGTGATCGAAGCCGAGGCCCCCGTCGAAGACAGTCAGTCCACTCAGGTTGACGAGCTCGGCCGGACTCCACGTGCCGCCGCTGGTCGCGTTGGTCGAGTGCAGCAGGTCACCCTCGGTGCCGTTGAGGCCGAGATCCACATCGCTCTGCCAGACACAGTGGACGACGTCTCCGGGCTCGACGGCGAGGACGGGGCGCGTGTCGGCCGAGGTGCCGTCGGTGAACGCCGTCGAGTTGACGAGATGAGCGGCGGTCAGCGTCGGGAAGATCTGGATGCTCCCCTTGACGCAGGCGAGGATTTCCCAGTCCGTCCCGGAGCCGTTGAGATTCGACGTGCTCTGCCACGCGATGTGAATCTCCTGCGCCGCGCCAGAACCGATGATCGCGACGGCCGGCATCTCGTCGGCTCCCGCATCGGTGCGGGCGAGCGCCGCCACTTCGCTGATCTCGCTCCAGGACCCGAGGGGAGGCAGCGAGGCCCAGACGATGTCACGGTCGGGGCCGACGGGATGGAAGACGCGGAAGTCGTCGTCGGTGCTCCAGACGGCGTGGAAGGTGTTGTCGGAGGAGACGGCCAGGGCGACGGGCCCGCGGTCGCTGCCGGAGTCGGTGGTGGCGTTGCTGTTGAGCCAGCTCGCTGCGCTCCATCCGCTGCCGGAGCGGATGGAGTAGAGAATGTCGCCGTCGGTCCCGGTCACCGTCATGCCCGGCCCGATGGAGGCTGTGCTCTGCCAGGCCGCGAGCACGCGCCCCGTCGCGTCGGCGACGATGCTTGGCAGGGTGTCGTCGGGCGCAACGGGTGGGATGCCGCCGCTGATCTGATCAATGGTGGCGAAGCTGTTGACCAGCTCCGTCTGCTGCCACCCGGCCGCCGTTCTCCGCGCCGCGAAGATGTCCCAGTCCGTTCCCGCGCCCGCGTAGGGATTGTTGCTCTGCCATGCGCAGTGGATGACCCCGTCAGGCGTGATCGCGAGCCGGGGCATGCGCTCATCGTCGCCGCCGTCGAGCGTGCCGTAGGTGTTGACGAGCTCGGGAGCCGTCCACCCGGTGCCCGGATTGCGCGAGTACCAGATGTCAGGGTCCGTGCCCGCGGTGCCGCTGTAGTCCACCTGGCTCGCCCACACGGCGTGAAAGGTCCCCTCGCCGTCGACGAGATGATCGACCTGCAGGTCGGCGAGCGCGTCCGAGCCGCCGCCGGGATTGAGGAGGCCGGGAAAGAGAAACGGCTGGGCCCCTGCCGTGGAGATCAGAATTGCCATCGCTCCGAGCACCATCACCCGCCGAGTCATGACACATCCTCCTGTGCCGCGACTCCCCCGGATCCCCCTTCATCGGCGCCGAGTCTCCGCTCCCGGGACGGACGCTTCAAGAGCGAAGTTCAGGCCCCTCTCCGCACCACCCACGTGGTCATCGTTCGCCGGCCATGGACGAGCGTCGACTTCAGCGGGCCGGCGAGGTCGCCGCGGAAGACCTCGCGCGTCACCCGGAGCAGCAGCGCCTCATCGGCGAGGAATGCCTCCTGGCCGCCGGGCAGGGCGAAGCGGCGCCCGCCCAGTGGGCGCACGAGCGCCTCGACGCCGTGCGTCGTCATCAGCCGGGACCAGAGGGTGCCCCCGGGGCGAAGGACGCGCGCCATCTCCCGCAGCATCGCGAGGAACTGCGCCTCGTCGCGGGCGAAGTGGAGCACAGCGTTGCAGAGGACCCAGTCGAAGCGGGCATCCGGATGGGGCAGGGCCTCGATGGACGCGACGGAAAAGCGCCCCCGCGGCGTCCCGGGCGCGAGGGCGCGGGCCAGGGCGTCGACCTGATCGACCGACGCCGCGTCCGTGTCCACCGCGAAGACCTCGAATCCCTCGCGCAGGAGATACACGAGGTTGCGCCCGCCGCCACAGCCGGCGTCGAGGACGGCCATGGGCTTTCGCAGCCGCCCGGTCAGGAGCTGGTCGAAGAGGTGGATGTCGATGTCACCGAAGAGCTCGCGGAGATTCATCGAATCGGCGGACCCGGCTGGATTCGAACCAGCAACCAACGGATCGTGAGTCCCATCTTTGGCGGTTTCGGCCAGCGGCAGGGAAGTGCAGATCGCCGCGGCAGGGCCACCTGTGCAGCGCTCACTTCCCGGCCAGACTGCACGGAACGGCACGATTCCGCAAGAGCAGGGCACAGAGCGGGCACACGCCGTGGAGGCCCGTCAGGGGATCGGGGCTCCGGTCTTGCCTCGCCGCAGGCGCGAACGCCCGGAGGCGAAGGGGGGGCTTGCCATGTCCTTCCAGCGAGGATGTAATGACCACAGAAAGGCCCAGGAGCAAGGACATATGCGCGAGGTCATCCATCAGAAGATCGTGGACGCTCTGGAGATGCCGGTGCCGCCGTTCACCCGGCGTGACGTCCACCTCCCGGCCGTGAAGGGAAAGGCCACAGCAGTCATCGGACCAAGGCGCGCAGGCAAGACAACGTTCCTGTGGCAGATCCTGGCTGACGACGGCATCAGGCACCAGCGATACACCGCCAGGCACCTCGACTTCCTCAGGCGTGAGGTGGCGGACAGGGTGGAGAACTGGTATCCTCGCGAGAATGGAGGAGCGATCCCCTCGGCCTCGTCAAGGCCGGCATCACTCACGTCGCCCGGAGGGCGCCCAGACGACTTCAAGAGTGGTGTGAACCTCGTTGGGATCGAAGCCCTCGAAGTCCAGCCTGAGATTGTCCACATTCGTTGAGACCCGCACGGCCATGGCAGAGCCGTCAGTGAAGTGAAGTATCATGGCGTCGGACAGGTGAAGGTCTGGGTGTGGCATCACGGCACCAAACTCTACTCGCTCGATCGTCTTGCCCACGGCATCGTCGGGAGAGCCCAGGGGAAAGTGGTGTGCGGGAGCCGGTACCTCGATCTTGGGAAAGCGATGCTTCATGGTGTTCACCCTATCCTTGCAGGCGGATGCTTCGAGTCCGAGCAAGTCCTCAAGCCAACACCTGAGCACCCTGATGGCCTTACAAAGATCCTCCAGATCCGCCGAGAAATTGTCGAAGGCGTCGAGCGGTTGCGGAGGTTTGGATGACACGCCATGCACCGCCTGCCTCTGCTCGTAGTGTCGCTTGAGCGGGGCGTGGACGGTGCCGTGCAACTCCGCGGGGAGCACCTGCTTGAGGCTGTTCATCGTCCTGGATGGATCAGACAGGCGGATGTCACGTCGCGCGGCAAGTTGCTCAAGAGCATCCTTGCTCATTGAGTCAATCAGAACCCTGTAGAGTTCCAGGTGAGCCCTCGAGTAGGCCTCGGTATTCTCGGCGATAGGGAAGTTCATAAGTGGATGGGTGGATTTGCTCCAGAGTGGAACTCCCAAGCCAACCTCCGTCAGTGCGCTCACCAACTCAATCTCCCGCGGCAGTTTCACTCGTGGCCCCGGTTCCGCCGGGTGTGCCTCGAAAGAAGCCTCCACCCACGCCAGGAAACGCGGGTCGTCCTCCTCGAAATCCGGGGAGTCAAGCTTAGACGCCTCCCACCTCTGGGCTTCCCGGTGAGGCACGGTCTCCAGGTCTGGGAGGAATGCCGCGATGCACACGGACCCACCCTTGAGGCGACGATAGCCGAAACGGACTCGAAACCATGGGCGAGTCCCAATCGCCTCGCCCGTCTCCTCTATTGAGGCTGGCATCACCTCCCCGCCCAGGTCGTGCTCGATGATCCGATACTGGTCGCACTTCGCTCGGTAGTGCGCCAGGATGTCCCGGTCGAGGTACTTCAGGAAGCGCTCGTACTTTGAAAGATCCGAAGGCGTCACCATCAAGCTCCCAGTTCACATTGTGCCTCTACGCCAGACCATCGAGCGTCTGCTCTCTTGTGACCGCAAGGATAGTCGTTCGGCGGCGCTCCATGGAGAGCGGAACCATGGGCGGCTGTCCATCCTCAGCCCCCGCACCCACCTCCGCCAGTCACCGCCGATGCTTGTGGCTGCGGAGGTTCGGATGGTGGGCCCGGCTGGATTCGAACCAGCAACCAACGGATTATGAGTCCGCTGCTCTGCCGTTGAGCTACAGGCCCACAGGGGCTTTGAAGCACACGCGCGTGCCGATGGACACCGTTTTCTGACGCGGCGAGAGAGGGCGGCGTCAACGGTCGCCGAGGGGGCGCCTGAATTGCACGACGCGCCAGGTCTCCTCGAAGCCGGCACGGCGCCAGAAGGCCTGGGCGCCGGTCTCGTCGAGGAGGGCGTCGGTGGCCATGTCGCGGCAGCCCTGCTCGCGGAACCAGGCGGCGGCGAAGTCGACGAGGCGGCGGCCGTTGCCGCGTCCGCGGTGCCCGGGGGCGAGCCAGAGGCCTTCGATGTAGCCGACGGGTCCACCGATGCAGCCGTCGACGACATTGCGGAGTGAGAGTTCGAGGAGGCCGATGGGTTCGCCGGTGCCAACGAGCGCGAGGAAGGCGGCGGTGTGGGCGGAGTCGAGAATGAACGCCATCTCGCGGTCGTGGAAGTCCCCGTCCAGACCGGTGTAGAGGTGCGCGCGCATCGTCCTCCACGCGGGGAGGCGGTCACGGGTGGCCGGGACGATGTTCACGGGAGTCAGATCTCGGGCATGAAGGAGACGCGCTTGCCGGCGCGGCGGGAGAGCTCCCGGCGTCGAATCAGCTCCCGGTCGAGCGTGCTGCTGAAGAAAGGGCCGTAGAGGTCGGGCTCGATGAGGAAGGAGTCGTGACCCTTGTCGGAGTGGACGGTGAAGTAGTGGTGATCGATGCCGAGGGACTTGAGGACGTCGACGATCTCGGCCTGCTCCTCGGGCCAGAAGCACACATCGGAGTCGACGGTGAAGATGAGGTAGTGGTGGCCGGCGTCGGCTGAGCGCTGGTAGGCGGCCTGGCGGTCACCCTGGCCGTGCTGCTTGGCCATGTCGAAGGTCTGCCAGGCGGTGAGGATCTTGACGTAGCTGTTGGCGTCGAAGCGCTTGGCGAACTTCTTGCCCTGGTGGAGGATGTAGGACTCGATGCGGTGGCGCATGCGGTAGCCCTTGAGGTCACTGTCGGCCTGGACGATGAGGCCGCGGGCGCGCTCCTCCATGACCTCGAGGTGGACGAACGTCTTGTGAGAGATCATGCGGGCGAGGACGAGTCCCTGAAGAGGCTTGTCGGGCTTGTCGTAGTAGTCGCCGCGGTGGAAGGAGGGATCCTCCTGGAGAGCGAAGATCTGCTCGAAGATGAGCAGGCGGGTGAGGATCGGCACGCGCAGGCCCGAGCAGATCGGCACGACGAGGTCGACGCGCTCGGGGAAGCGCGCGGCGAGATCCTGCGCCATGAGACCGCCCATCGATCCGCCCATGACGGCGAGGAGCTTGTCGACGCCGAGGTGGTCGAGGAGGTGGACCTGGGAGCGGACGATGTCGCCGACGGTGACGTCGGGGAAGGTGCTGCCGTAGGGCCGTCCAGTGCGCGGGTCGGTGGAGGCGGGGCCGGTCGAGCCGTAGCAGCTGCCGAGGTAGTTGGCGCAGATGACGAAGTACCGGTCGGTGTCGATGCACTTCCCCGGGCCGACGAAGCCGTCCCACCAGCCGACGTGACACTCGTCGGTCCAGAGGGCGGAGCCGGGGCCGCGGGCGTTCAGGCCCGCCGCGTGGGCGCTGCCGCTCAGGGCGTGGAAGACAAGGATGGCGTTGTCACGCCCCTCGCTGAGGGTGCCGTAGGTCTCGTAGGCGAGCGTGACCTCGGGCAGCGTCTCGCCGCTCTCCAGGACGAAGGGGTGGCCAGGGGACCCAATCCGGAGGAACTGGGTCTCGACCTCGCCGACGGTGCTCATTTTGCGGCGGCCTCGAGCGCCTGGTCGATGTCCTCGAGGATGTCGTCGATGTGCTCGATGCCGACGGAGAGGCGGACGAGCTCGGGGGTGATGCCGCCCGCGCGTTTCTGCTCGTCGCTGAGCTGCGAGTGGGTGGTCGACCAGGAGTGAATGGCCAAGCTCTTGGCATCGCCGACATTGGCGAGGTGGCTGAACAGCCTGAGCTGCTCGATGAACTTGCGTCCGGCCTCCCCGCCGCCCCGGATGCCGAAGCTCACCATGCCGCCGAAGCCGCCCCGGAGGTACTTCTTGGCGTTGGCGTGCGTGGGGTGATCCTCGAGGCCGGGGTACTTGACCCACTCGACCTTCCGGTGACCCTTGAGGTGCTTGGCGACGGCCATGGCGTTCGCGCAGTGGCGGGCCATCCGCAGCGGCAGTGTCTCGATGCCCTGGAGGAAGATCCAGGCGTTGTCCGGCGAGATGCACGCGCCGAGGTTGCGCAGGGGGACGAGCCTCATGCGCATGATGAAACAGACGGGGGAGAGCTCGCCGAGGTCGTGCGCGTAGCGCAGACCGTGGTAGGAGGGGTCGGGGACGTTGTAGAGGGGGAAGCGGTCGTCCTTCCAGTCGAAGTTGGCACCGTCCACCACCACGCCGCCGATGCCGGTGCCGTGGCCGCCGAGCCACTTGGTCAGGGAGTCGGCAACGACGTTGACACCGTGCTCGAAGGGGTTGAAGAGGGCTGGGGTGGCGAAGGTGTTGTCACAGACGACGGGGAGCCGGTGCGCCTTGGCGATGTCGGCGATGGCGTCGAAGTCGGGGACCTTGAGCTCCGGGTTGGCGCAGGTCTCGACGAAGATGGCGCGCGTGTTGGGCTTGATGGCCTTGGCGAAGTTGTCGGGCTTGGTCGGGTCGACGAAGGTTGTCTCGATGCCGAACTGCGGGTGGATGCAGTCGAACATCGTGTAGGTCCCGCCGTAGAGATCGTTGGCGGAGACGATGTGGTCGCCGCGCTGGCAGATGTTGATGATGGAGTAGTGGACGCCCGCGGTGCCCGAGGCGAGGGCGAGGGCGGCCGGCGCGCCGTACATGGCCGCCACGCGCTTCTCGAGGACGTCCTGCGTGGGGTTCATCAGGCGCGAGTAGATGAACCCGAGCTCCTTGAGGCCGAAGAGATTGGCGGCGTGCTCGGTGCTCTTGAAGACATAGGACGACGTGCGATAGACCGGCACGGCGCGGGCCGTGGTGGCGGGATCGGGCGTCTGCCCGGCATGAAGCGCGAGTGTCTCGAGGCGATGGGGCATGGTCGGCGGGGACCTCTCTGGGGATCAGGGGTTCGGCTGGACCTTGGCGATCCGATGGGGTCGGCATTGTCCCCAAGTCTGGGGGCTTGGCAAGCTCCGATGTCGGCCGGTGCGGAGTTCAGATTTCATAGCTGAACCCCTCGGGGAGCTCGCCGCGCAGGAAGAGCCGCATCTGGCGCGGGCGGACGAAGACCCGCTCGCCGGGGCGGGGTGCCAGGCGCGAGGCCTCGTCGCGGGTGATCTCGACCGTCAACTGGCGCCGGTCACCCTCGAGCTCCGCCACGAGGCGCACCGTCGGCCCGGCCGA
>JABWBI010000410.1 GCA_013360565.1 Candidatus Sumerlaeia bacterium
CCGGCCGTGCTCGCCCGGGGCGCGGACCGTCTGCTGGCGGACCTGGACCGCCAACTGGCCCTGCCCGAGTGGAGCACGGGCAGGGTGGAATCCGTCTACCTCGGGGGCGGAACCCCCAGCCTGATGCCCGCCTCCTTCTTCGGGCGGCTGCTGGGGCGCCCGGTGCCCCGGCGCGGGCACGAAGAGACCCCGAGGGAGCTGGCCCAGAGCGTCGGCGGGCTGAGCAGACGGTGTCGGTTCCATGGTGGAGCTCGCCTCTGCGTCAGCTCATCGGAGGGGTCTCGTGGAACGATGAGCGCGGAGGCAAAGGGCCGTCATCGGAAATCGCTTGACGGTCTCGACCTGTTTCCTGGTGACTCGACGCACTCGCCTGAATTTGCCACCCGCCGCCGGGGAGGCGGCCCGAGGAGGACCCCCTGAGATGAGCGCTCTCCATCGTCTGGCCCTGGGATTGAGCCTGGGAACCGTCGCATTCGGTTGCCAGCCGGCCGCCGAGCCGCAGGGGGGCGAGCCCGGAGCCGACACCCCGGGCACCGCGGGAGACATCGTCCTGGGCGTCGCAGGCCCTTTCACCGGCGAGAGTGCGCAGTTCGGCTTTCAGATCGAGAAGGGCGTCGCGATTGCCCTGGCGGAGATCAACGGCGCGGGCGGGATCAACGGCCGCCAGGTGCGCATCGTGCAGGTCGATGACGAAGGGCTTCCGAACGTGGCGGGCACCGTGGCGCGCCAGCTCGCTCAGAACCCCGAGGTGCTCGCCGTCGTGGGGCACTTCAACTCGCGCTGTTCGCTGACGGGGATCGAGATCTACAAGGAGGCGGGGCTCGTCATGCTCTCGCCGGCGTCGACCAACTCGACGCTCTGCCGGGCGAACCGCCCGTGGGCTTTCCGCAACATCTTCAACGACGAGTTCCAGGGCCAGACGCTGGCCAACTACATCCACGGCGTGCTCGGCCTTCAGACCGCGGCCGTGATCTATGAGAACGACGACTACGGACGCGGGCTGAAGGACCACTTCCTCGCGCGGGCCCGCGAGCTGGGCCTCCAGGTGGTCGCCGAGCAGGCGTACGACAGCACCACAGCTGATTTCACGCCGCTCGTCCGCACGGCCATCAACGCCAACCCGCAGATCATCGTCATGTCCGGCCTCTACACGCAGGCGGCGCGCATCGCTCAGGCGACGCGCGAGCTCGGGTCGTCGCTCCCGCTCATCGGCGGCGACGGCGTCTTCAGCGAGGAGTACATGAACCTCGCCGGCGCGGCCGCCGAGGGCACGCTTGTCACCACCCCCTTCCTCTTCGAGCTCGCCGGCGACCGCGCCGCGTCCTTCATGGCCGAGTACGAGCGCCGCTACCCCGGTGTGCAGCCCGACGCCTGGGCTGCGCTCGCCTACGACGCGGTCAAAATCCTCTGCGAGGCGATCGAACGGCGCGGCGCCGGCCGAACGGCCATCCGGGAGCACCTCGAAAGCATCAACAGCCCCGAGACGGCCTATCAGGGTCTGACCGGCAACACGTACTTCAACGCCGACGGCGACTGCCTGCGCCCCATTCAGGTCGCCCAGGTTCAAGGCGGGCACTTCGGCCCCGCCCCGCGTCAGTTCGAGGGGGTCGGCCCCGCGACTGCTGGACAAGCCTCCGAGTGACCGCTGATCCCCGGGCTCGCGGGCGCGAGCGCCGTGTCTCTGAGTCGAGGTGGGCGCAACAGGCAGACAGTGACCCAGGTGATAGCCTTTGGGATCGTGCCGGATGTGGGCGTCAAGGTCGTCGGGGGTGAGGGGGCTGGCCGACGGCAGGAAGCAGTACTCGACATCGACAGTTCGCCGGCGAAGCTCATGAGGGGCGCGTGATCGCTCTTCGACGGCCGCCCGGCCGCCAGCCTCGAAGCGGCGCAGCCTCAGATCGAACTCGAGATCACGGGTGTGGATCACGTCACAGCGGGTGGGCGGAGGCAGGGGCGTGGGTCTCCTCCCGGCGAGGTGTCGCAACCCCGAGAAGGGTCCGTCCTCACTGCCTGCTCAAG
>JABWBI010000072.1 GCA_013360565.1 Candidatus Sumerlaeia bacterium
GTCGTCATCGCCGTCGGCGACGCGGGCGACCGGCTCGTCGACGCGCTGCGGCGCCAGGCGTCCGCGATGAAGATGGGCCCGGGCCTGGACGAGAGCGTCGCCCTCGGCCCCGTCATCACGCGCGAGAGCCAGGAGCGCATCCGCCGCTGCATCGGCGAGGGAATCGCCGAGGGCGCGAAACCTGTCCTCGACGGACGCAAGGTGGCGGCGCCCGAGCTCGCCGGCGGCTTCTTCGTCGGACCGACGATTCTCGACCACGCCAAGCCGGAGATGTCGATCGCTCGCACCGAGATCTTTGGCCCCGTGCTCACGGTGATCCGGTGCCAGACGCTCGACGAGGCCATCGAGACCGCCAACCGCTCGAGCTACGGCAACTGCTCGAGCCTGTACACCTCCAGCGGCCCTGCGGCGCGAGAGTACCGCCGCCGCATCGCCACGGGCATGTGCGGGATCAACGTCGGCGTGCCCGCGCCGATGGCCTTCTTCCCCTTCGCCGGCTGGAAGGGGTCGTTCTATGGCGATCTCCACGGCCACGGGCGAGACGGCGTCTCATTTTACACCGAGCAGAAGGTCGAGATCAGCCGCTGGGACCGTGAGGCGCTGGACCGGTTCTGACACTGGCCCGCGCTCAGCACGGGGCACACGCCGGTTTTTCGCCCGTGACAGCGAACCGAGGCTCTGGTGTTCTGTGCTTCGCCATCAGACTCCCGACGAGGTGATTTCATGAAGCCGTGTCGCCTGCTGTCTCTCATCTCTCCCGTGGCGGCTCTCGCCCTCACGGGCTGCGCCAGCCTCCCGCCGCTTCCCGGCTCGGCATCGCCCGCACCGGCCGTCGCGTTCGTCCCGCGGGCCGGGACCTTCGAGTTCGAGGAAGACGCCCTCGGCGCTCCCCCGGCCGGATTCACGATCGGCTCGACGAATGCCGGCACCGCCCGCGAGACCTGGGAGGTGCTCCAGGGACCCGACGTGCCGTCTCAGACGCATGTCGTCGCCATCACCAACCCCGGCCACACCGAGCAGGGGGGCTACAATCTGCTGTGGACCGACCAGGCGGGCTTCCGCGATGGCGAGATCCAGGTCGATGTCCGCGCCCGCGGCGGCAGCGTCGATCAGGGGGGCGGGCCGATCTGGCGCGTCCAGGACGCCGACAACTACTACATCTGCCGCTGGAACCCGCTCGAGCGCAACTTCCGCCTCTATGTGGTCGAGAACGGCGAGCGCCGGATGCTCGCCACGGCCCAGGCGGACCTCTCGACCGACGTCTGGCGGCGCATCAGTGTCCGCCACGCCGGAGACGAGATCACCTGCACTCTGAGCGGCACGGTCACGATCTCTGCGACCGACGCGACGATTCCTCACGCCGGGGGCATCGGGCTCTGGACCAAGGCTGACGCGGCCACGGCCTTCGATGGTCTCACCGTGACACCCATCGGCGGATGACGGCCGGTCACATCCCCGACCACCGCACGAGGCACACCATCAGCGCCTTCTGGGCGTGCAGGCGGTTCTCGGCCTCGTCGTAGACAACCGACTGTGGGCCATCGATGACCTCGTCCGTGATCTCCTCGCCGCGGTGCGCCGGCAGGCAGTGCAGAACGAGCGCGCCCGGGTTCGCCTTCGCGAGGAGGGTGCGGTTGAGCTGGTACGGCTCGAAGATCGCCTTCCGGGCCTCGGCCTCGTTCTCCTGGCCCATGCTCGCCCAGGTGTCGGTGAAGACAGCATCTGCGCCCTTCACGGCTTCGACGGGGTCGCGCACGATGCGGATCTGCGAGCCCGTCTCCACCGCGTCTCGCTGCGTTGCCTCCAAGATGACCCCCTTGGGCTCATAGCCCTCCGGCGAACCGACCGTCAGGTGCACTCCCAGGCGTGCGCACAGCAGGATGAGCGAGTGGCAGACGTTGTTGCCGTCGCCGACCCACGCGATGCGGCGGCCCGCCAGCTCGCCCCACCGCTCGCGCAGCGTCAGGCAGTCGGCCAGCACTTGGCACGGATGCTCCAGGTCCGAGAGGCCGTTGATGACCGGCACGGTGCCGAACGCGGCGAGGTCGTCGACCGTCTTCTGGGCAAACGTCCGCGCCATCACAAGGTCGACCCACCGCGAGAGGCAGGTGGCGACGTCGTAGACCGACTCCCGCTTGCCCAGGCCGATGTCCGACGGCTGGAGGTAGATCGCGTGGCCGCCGAGCTGAACCATGCCCGTCTCGAACGTGACGCGGGTGCGGAGTGACGGCTTCTCGAAGATCATCGCCAGCACGCGTCCGGCCAGGAGGGGGTGGGGCTCCCTGCGCTTGACCTTCGCTTTCAGGTCGATGGCCAGAGCGAAGACCTCGCGGATCTCCGCCGCCGAGAGGTCCTGGATCGAGCGGATGTCGCGTTTCATGGCCATGCCGTCCTTCCCTCGCCGGGATTCGAATGAGGCCGCAGACCGTGCGAGCGCGGAGAGGGAAAATCAAGCTGGAAGCCCATGCGTCTCGGTGGGGCCGAGTGCCCCCGCGTCGCGCGACATCTGAACTGCCTTCAAGCTCCGTGGTGCCCGGTTCCGCTCTGCCCCGCACCCGGCGGCCACAAGATGTGCACATCTTCATTCATCGTCTTTCATCCTCAGCCGTTCTGCCCTTGACAAGCGTCCGCGGCCTGCCGTTGTCTGGTCTCTCATTTTCGGATGAGGAGGGCCCCTCGGGCTCTCTGCACCAACGGAGGAGGGGACACCGGCGATCCACCGCAAGGCACGGGTGCAATGGTCTCTGATCGCCGGTCGCACGGTTTCCCCACTCACTCAGGACAGGAGGGACTCTGAAATGCATCGTCACCTGATGTTTGCAGCGACGCTGTGCCTCTCGGCCGGGAGTGCCTTTGCGGCCTTCCCGACGCTCGACGTGGCGAACGCCACGGTCGATCTGGCCGTTTCGCAGGCGGAGCTCGACGCCGCCAACGGGCCTGCCGGTATCTCAATCCGCGGCATGGGTATCCTGCCCAGCGGCAATCTGATCATCTGGGACAACGACAACGCGGCCGGTGCCGGCCTCCTCGAGATCGATGTCTCCGGCGTCTCCCCCGTCATCACCACACTGGTCGATCACGCCGATGTCGTCGCAGTGACCACCGATCCGTCCGTCAGCCCCAACGCGATCCGCGCCACGAGCGACGGGACGGTGTTCATCTCCGAGTTCACCACGACCGACTCGATCGTCCGCATTGCCAGCCCGGGCCAGGTCGGCCAGACGGTGACCGCGATCTACACGGGCGACGGCATCGTGAGCATCGACCCCAGCTCGCCCGAGGGCACTCTGGTCACCCCGCTCGAATCCGCGTTCGGCGGCCCCTCCTCGGAGGACCTGCTCGCCGTCCCCGACGCGGGGGGCTCACCGTCGACGATCATCGACGCCGCCGGTCTCATCGCGGCGCTCCCGACCTACACCAACGCGCCCTGGGGAATGACCCGCACCGATCCGACGACGGGCGACTACATCACCTTCGCCGAGCAGGGCTTCGGCGGCGGCGACCAGCTCCTCCGCATCACTCCTGCCGGGGCGGTCAGCGTCATCATGAATCCCGCGGACTTCCCCAACGGCGCGCCGGCCATCGAGGCCCTCGCCGTCGACTCCCGCGGCGACATCTTCATGTTCGACAATGACACCAGCGGTGGCAGCGCATCGCTCATCATCCGTCAGGCCAATGGGACGATCTCCTCGATTCCCAACACGACCATCGCCGCCACGGCGGGGCAGACGATCCTCGAGGCCGAGGACGTCGCCATCCGCGAGACCGCGACGGATGTCCACATCTACGTCTCCGATGACGACTTCCAGAACATCTACCTGATCTCGATTCCCAAGCTCGAGCCGCCCCCGGTCACCGCGTCCGAGCAGTACGAAATGTACCGCTGAGCCCGCGCTCAGCCCACGCCGAAGTCTGGGGCCCCCGGCGCAACACGCGCCGGGGGCCTCCGCGTTCTTGAGCTCACGGGGCGGCTCAGCCCATGAACGGCCGGACGGCGTCGTACCACGCGACGGGCAGCCGCTTGGTCTTGCGGGTCTCCTGCGTTGCGCCGAGCGCGTCCGTGATGTCGAGCGCAACGATCTCCGTCCCCTTCAGGGCGACGAGCTTGCCCGAGATACCCTGGTCCGCGAGGTTGGCCGCCGCGATGCCCAGCCGCATCCCGAAGACGCGATCGAAGCACGTCGGCGCGCCGCCGCGCTGGAGGTGACCGAGGACGACATCGCGCGTCTCGACGCCGGTGTGCTTCTCGATCAGCTTGGCGAGCGTCTTGCCGATGCCGCCGAGCTGCACGTTGCCGAACGCGTCGTACTTCTTCGGCGCCTTCGGGTCGACGACCTCGTCGATCTGCGAGTCGAGTGGCACGGCCCCCTCGCTGCACGCGATGAGGGTGTGGTGCTTGCCCCCGTCTCGCCGCGCCCGGACGACGCGGTAGATCTCGTCGAGATCGTACTTCACCTCGGGCACGAGCACCAGGTGCGCGCCGGCGGCGACGCCGGCCGCGTAGGTGATCCAGCCCGCGTGCCGGCCCATGATCTCGACGACCAGGCACCGCTCGTGGCTCTTGGCTGTCGAGTGGAGCCGGTCGAGCGCCTCCATGGCGATGTTGGCCGCCGTGTCGAAACCGAACGTCTGGTCCGTGCCCGGCAGGTCGTTGTCGATCGTCTTGGGGATGCCGATGATCTTCACGCCCTCCTGGTGCAGCTCCTGCGCGACGCTCAGCGTGTCGTCGCCGCCGGTGGCGAGCAGGACGTCGATGCCGTGCCTCCCGAGCATCTCCTTCGCGGCGGCGTAGCCGTCCTTCACCTTCTTGAGGTTTGTGCGGGAGGAGAAGAGGATCGAGCCCCCCTCACTGTGGATGAGCTCGACGTCGGCGCGTGTGAGCGGCCGGGTCTCGCCCGACGGCACCTTGACGGAGGAGTCCCGGTGACCGGGCGGCAGGAGGCCCGCCCAGCCGCGCAGGAACCCTGTCACGCGGTGGCCGAGTGTCTCGGCCTGATAGACGACACCGCGGATGACAGGGTTGAGGCCGGGGCAGTCCCCGCCGCCGGTCAGGATTCCGAGGTGAAGTGGTTTCGAGGGCATGGGGGGAGTCTCCTTGTGGTCGTGCGAGAGTGCGAGCGTGGAATCCTCAGCGCGCGGGGTTCGCCTCGGGCCATTGGCGAAGTCCCGTGATCTTGCGGTCATCGGTGACGCGGGGCACTCTTGGTCACGCTCGCACTACTTGAACTTCACCAGCGGCACGAAGTCCTTCGCCTTCAGACTCGCGCCGCCCACGAGCGCGCCGTCAATGTCCGGTTGTGCCATGAGCTCCTCGACGTTGTCCGGCTTCACCGAACCGCCGTACTGGATGCGGATCGACTGCGCCGTCCCGGCGTCGAAGAGTCTGGTGAGCAGAGCCCGGATCACCGCGTGGACCTCCTGCGCCTGCGCGGGCGTCGCCACCTTGCCGGTGCCGATGGCCCAGACGGGCTCGTAGGCGATGATCGCCCGGCGCGCCTCCGCAGCCGTCCACCCGGCGAAGCAGCCCTGGACCTGCGCCGTGACGACTGTCATCGTCTCGTCCGCCTCGCGCTGCTTCAGCGTCTCGCCCACGCAGACAATCGGCGTCAGATCCCACCGGAGCGCCGCCTTCGCGCGCGCGTTCACGCGCTCATCGGTCTCGCCGAAGTGCTGCCGTCGCTCGCTGTGGCCCACGATGGCGTAGGAGCAGCCGAGCTCCCGGAGCATCTCGCCTGACACCTCGCCCGTGAACGCCCCCGAGTCCGCCCAGGCCACGTTCTGCGCGCCGAAGCGGATCGCCGACCCCGCCAGCAGCGGAGCGACCAAGGGAATCACGGTGAAGACCGGGCAGACGCCGACCTCGACGTCCCTGACAGCGTCGAGCTCCGTGCGGAGCTGTTGGACGAGGTCCGCCGCTGCGGACCTCGTCAGGTTCATCTTCCAGTTGCCGACGATGACGGGCAGGCGGGCCATGGCTCAGAGCTTGGCGGCGAGCAGCGCCACGAGGTCGGCCGTGCGGCACGAGTAGCCGTACTCGTTGTCATACCAGCTCAGCGTCTTGAGCAGCCGGTCGCCGACGACGTAGGTCATGCCCAGGTCGACGATCGAGCTGAAGGTGCAGCCGATGTAGTCGGTCGAGACCAGCGGCTCCTCGGTGGCGAGCATGATGCCCCTGAAGGCACCCGTGTCCGAGGCCTTCTTGAAGGCCTCGACGACGGCCTCCTTGGTCACTGGCTTCTCGGTGCGGACGACGAGGTCGGTCGCCGAGACGTCGGGGGTGGGCACGCGCATCGCGTAGCCGTCCATCTTGCCCCTGAGCGCCGGAATGACGAGGCCGATCGCCTTCGCCGCGCCGGTCGTTGTCGGGATCATGCTCATGGCGGCGGCGCGCGCCCGGCGCAGGTCCTTGTGCGGGAAGTCGAGGATGACCTGATCGTTCGTGTAGCTGTGGATCGTCGTCATCATGCCGCCCTCGATGCCGAAGTTGTCGAGGATGACTTTCGCCATCGGCGCCAGGCAGTTCGTCGTGCACGAGGCGTTCGAGATGATGCTGTGCGCCTCCGAGTCGTAGGCGTCACCGTTCACGCCCAGCACCAGCGTGATGTCCGGCTCCTTCGCCGGTGCGCTGATGATGACCTTCTTCGCGCCCGCTTTCAGGTGCTGGTCGGCCCCCTTCTCGCCCGTGCGGTCAGTGAACCGGCCCGTCGACTCGACGACGATCGAAACCCCCCTGTCGCCCCAGCCGAGCTTCGTGGGGTCCTTCTCCTTGGTGACCAGGATCCTGTCGCCATCGACCACGAGATGGTCGCCGTCGATCTCGACCTTGCCCGGGTACTTGCCGTGGACCGAATCGTAGCGCAGCAGGTGGGCCAGCGTCTTCGTGTCGGTCAGGTCATTGATCTGCACGATGTCGATGCCCTTGCCCGCCTCACGGGTCTTCAGGGCGCGCAGGACCTGCCGCCCAATGCGGCCGAAGCCGTTGATGCCGATCTTGACTGCCATGGGATCCTTCTCCTTGCGGGGCCCAAGCCGATTTCAGGCCGAAGAGTCTCTGTTGAATCGGTTTGATGGCGCCTCTTTCTGAAAAACCACCCGTTTGATGGCCTTCGCCACCGCCCTTTGCTTGGTCTTTCAGCAATGACCATCCTGAGCTCCCACGCACCAATGGTCAACGGATTTCGGGGGGCACATTCTCCGCTTCCCGGGGTGCCTCCGCCGCCTTCCACCGCCACCACAGCCCCAGACAAAACACACCCAAGACGCCCCACAGCCGGATCGACATCGCCAGCAGACCCCAGCCGGACCGCATCCCTTCGCCCCAGTGCAACACCCACACCGTGAGGAGCAGCGCCCATGAGACCCACAGCACGGTCGCCACGCCTCTCGCCCGCGTCGACATCGACGGCGACTCGGCCGTGCTCCAGATTCCCGCGAGGATCACCGGGATCAGCTGCACGCTGTAATGGTCCCACATCAGACTCGGCAAGAGGAGCGAACCCGCCACGACCAGCGTCCACTCCGCCCGGAGAACGTCCGTGGGAGGCCCGTCCGGTCCCCACGCGCGCCGCGTGGCCACCGCCAGGGCACCCAGGACCACGAGCACCGCACCGAAGGTGAGGGCATTGGCCACGCCCTGTCCCAGAGCCATCCACGGCTTCGTCTCCGACGCCCCGGCAAAGATGTGAGAGAGAAACGACCCAATGGCCTGATTCGCCGGATCGACATGGAACGCCATGCCGTGATGCGCCCATGTGGAGTGGCCGATGCGCATCTGCTCCAGCAGCGGCAGGAACTCGCGGTGCGTCTCCCATCCCGCCAGGGCGAGGCTCCACAGCGCGAAGAGCGCCGAGAAGAGCGCCGTCCAGGCGAGTGGCCGCCACGCCCGCTTCCAGAGCAGCCAGAGCACGAAGAGCCCCGGGCTCAGCTTGAACATCGCGCCGAACGCGATCGCCAGGCCCGCGAGCCACAGCCACCGCCGCTCGAGCCCGATCAGGATCGCCACCGAGGCGAGGGCCAGGGGGCCATTGAGCTGTCCGGCAGACAGATCGCGGTGGACCGGCATCATCTGCGAGGCCCAGGCCGCCGCCGCGCCGAGCACCGCGAGGCCCAGGCCCAGCCGGCCCCGGCGTGCGAGATGGAGACAGAGGAGCATCAGCGCGAGCGCGAGCGTCCCCGCACTGAGCGAGAGCCACAGCCGCGCCGCGGCGCCGAAGGGAAGGTGACTGAGCGGCGTCAGGACAAGTCCCGTGAACGGGAGGTAGACGTACGGATTGATGCCGCCGAGCCCGTGCTGCGCCGCGAGCGCAAAGAGCGCCTGCTCATCGTAGGGGCTCTGTCCCAGATGCAGCAGCCGCGCCCCGAGCCACAGGTGCTTGAAGTCGTTGAAGGACGGCTCGCCGCGGATCAGCGGTGCCACGAGCCGCAGATGCAGCGTGGCGAGGCCCGCCGCGGCGACCGCCGCGCCGAGCAGGAGGGGAAGAGATCTGGGGATCCGCCGAGTCATCCGAGCCCTGTCCGTCCGCGGCGCTTCAGTCCGCGCGCTCCGATTCCCCCGGCGGCGGCAGAGGCAACGCGCCCATCCGCTCCGCCAGGCGCCGTGCCCGCGCGATCGCCTCTGAATTCCCCGGCGTCACACGGATGAACGTCATCGTGCCATCCGGCCACGGGTGGCCCGGTGCCGTCCACTCGTGCACCGGCGCCCAGTCCGGGCTCCGCCACAGGGCGCGCACGAGCGGCGTCGGCTTCTCGAGTGTGACGGTGTTCACGCCGAGGCCCCTCAGAACCTGCGCCCAGGCCGGGTCGGGCACGCCGCCATCCGGGCCAACGCCGTTGATCGACGCCTCGACCCGCTGGCGCGAGTCGCCGTGCACGTCGAAGCGCGAATCGGTGTAGA
This sequence comes from Candidatus Sumerlaeia bacterium, assembly GCA_013360565.1. Classification (GTDB taxonomy): domain Bacteria; phylum Sumerlaeota; class Sumerlaeia; order JABWBI01; family JABWBI01; genus JABWBI01. Next base: position 8,894 of record JABWBI010000072.1, read on the forward strand.
CGCGGTGCGGCTCCGGGCTCAGGCGCCAGATCATGTAACCGCCGATGTTGAGATTCGTCCACAGCCGCCCGGGCGTCTCGGCGAGGAGCAGGAAGTCACACGTGTCCGCCGGGTAGGCCGTCGGTTCATAGCCAAACCCCCGCAGCCAAGCCGCGTTGCGCGGGGCGTGGGGCGCCCAGACGAGGCCACCCGCCGTCACGATCGGCTTGCCGGTGAGCCCGAAGGGGATGAACAGCGCGAGCGCCAGCAGCGCCGCCAGCATCACCGCGGCCGCGCGCCGGCTCCGCTCGCCCTGCGTGAGAGCGACGTTGACCCCTTGGAGAAACCGCGCGGCGGGCACGGCGGCCACGATCGCGAAGAGCGGGACGTGCCGCGCGTGGCTCATCGCTTGCCAGCCGAAGAACAGGACAGCCAGCGCCATCGCTGGCGTGACGATCTCCCGATGCCAGAACCACAGCAGCAGGACGGCGATGGCGAGGCTCCCCATCACGGCGAAGGGCCAGTGCTCGGGCAGCGGGGGCGGTTGCATCTCGGGGATGAGGCGAATGAGATCATCCGCCGACATCACGCGCCACGTCAGCTCGTACAGGCGCCAGCCGGAGGGGTTGACGAGCGTCCCGGCGAGGGCCGCGGCGAAGAACAGCGCGTGCACGCGCAGGCGGCGATCGTCCCACGCCGCGCGCACTCCCCGGTGGCGGATGATCACCGCCATCGCCTCGCCGGCGACCCAGCACCCGAGGACCACGAGGCCCGCGAGCCAGCCGCCGTGGAGATTGCTCCAGAGCGCGAAGTGAAACAGCGCGGCGAGCACTCCTGCCCCCGGGTGGCGCAGCGGCCAGTCGCGGAGCAGCACGTGGATCTGGATCGCGAGGAAGAGATACGTGATCACCGGCGGGCGGCAGTGGATCGACCACCGCGAGGCCAGCGCTGCCATCAGAGCGACGAGGCACGCGAGAATCGGGCACACACCGTCGCGCGCGATCGTCCGCGCCACGACTCCGAAGGCCGCCAGCAGCACCAGTGCCTTCGCGGACACGAGCATCCACACCCCCGCCTGCTCGGCCGCGTGCGGCAGACCCGCACGCTGCGCGATGGCCTCCCCGGCGCGGAACACGCCGAACATGATGATCTGCGCGAGCCACTCGTGATTGTGCCAGACGACGCCCTCGCTGCCGTAGGTGAAGGGATCCTGGTGCGGCAGTTGCCAGCCGCTTTCGACGATCAGCCGGCCTGTCTTCAGGTGCCACCACATGTCGTGGTCGCCGCGCGCGGGTGTCAACGCCAGAGAGAGGACACCGAGGCTGAGAAGCGCCGCGGCCGCGACGGAGCCCACCTTCGGGGCGACGGTGCGGGGAACGCGCGAGGGGCTGGGGCCGGTGGCGGGGGGCTCGGTCACGCGGGGTCGCTTGGGGGACGGGTGCCGCGATTCTTCGGGAGCCGTCCGAAGAGCGCCAGCACAACCATCAGCGCCGCCAGCGTGACGACGAAGCCCAGACGCACCGTGGCGGGGCGGTACTGCGCGAAGAGAATGGACTCATGCCCCGTGAGGTGGATCGCCCAGAGAGCTCCCCAGGCCGGGAGCACTTCGACTCTGCGGCTCCGATCGGGACAGGGCACACCTCGCGACAGAGCCTCCCACTCCTCGCGCGTGATGCCGATCCGGAAGATCTCCTCACTGCTGAAGGCATCCCGGTCCACGGCGCTCACCTGCCACCCGGGCGCACAGAACATCGACAAGACGGCCCATCGCCCTTCTTCCGGCCAGCCCTGTTCCGAGCTGCGGGCGGACTCGATCAGATCGCCGATGGGATAGGAGAACCGGTTCACGCCGAACACGGGCCAGCTCTCGGCGATGGCCTCCTCCTCCGCAGTCGCGCGCTCTTCGCTCAGGCCCATCCGGGAGTCCGCGAGATGCTTGACCGGCTGCTCCAAGCCGTGCCCCGGCAGGCCAGTGATCCCGGCCGCCGAGAAGACGGCACGCTCGTCGCTGGCGAAGCGTGGCTGTGTCTGAAAGGCCCGCAGCCCCTCGAGCGCCGCCGTGTCTGTCTCGAATCCCATCACGGTCCCGGGCAGCCAGACGAGCTGCCCGCCCGCAGCGCGGGACGCTGCCAGCCAATGCGCTGTCGCGAGTGGCTCGGATGTGAAGCGCCGCCTCCGGAGCTGGTACCCTGGGGGCAGACCCATCTCGGGAGGGAAGTGCCACGTGCGCACGGCCAGCAGCCGGTGAAGATCGGGATCGTCGAAGCCCAGGGCCTCCACCAGGGCCTGCCAACGGCCCAGCATGATCGGGTGGTAGCCCATCGGCACCGACAGACGCACTATCATCGGAACATTGCTCATCTCCTGTGTCGTGTAGAAGGAGCGGAACACCCGGTGAGCGGGGCTGAAGGGATAGATCTCCCAGAAGCTCTCGTGCATCCGGGCCAAAGTCACCGGCGCTGGCTGGACATACGTCCGTGCGACGCGCGTCTGATCG
>JABWBI010000411.1 GCA_013360565.1 Candidatus Sumerlaeia bacterium
GGCGGCGGTCATGGGCCCGACCGGCATTCAGGCGCGCCCCGTCCCCAGTGGCAAGGGCGGAGCGAGACTCGACCCAGAGCCCGGCCGCCGGACGCCATCTCCCGCGGCCCCGTCTGCCCCGGGGGTGACCGGAAATCGTCGGCGAGATGCCCTCGGAGGGTGACGGTCGGCGCGCGGCGAGCGACAGAGGAGAGCAGAGGGCCGCGCCGCGCGAGAGGAGGCGTGGAACGATGCGAGAGGGAACGCGGAGCCTGGTCGACTGTCACCTGTGTCCAGGCCGTACGGACCCGGATGTGACGTGGCGCTTCGACGGCCGCCCGCGCCAGCTCTTCACCACCGTGGCGGATGACCTCTACCCCTGGGTCAGCAGCAACACCGAGGCCGTCGCGCCGCAGTCGGCGTTCGCCCTCGACATCGCCACGAATGCCGAGAACCTCACCGACGTCTGGGCCGCACACGGCACCAACAACGAGCTCCACCTTGTTCGCCTTGACCCGTGACGCCGCGGGTCCGGCGCGATAGACTGGCTGTCGCCAGCCACCGGGGAGGGCAGCAATGCCCTCCCCGCCATTCCCCCTGAGAGCACCTATGGCCCGTAAGGTCGTCGCTCTTCTTGCACTCTCCGTGGCCTCGGCGCAGGCCGAGGACCGGTTTGTCGGCGTGGCCTTCAACACGTCGCCGCTCTTCACTTACAGCGTGAACTCCTCCGGGGAGATCGCACTCGAAAGTCAGACCGCTCAGACCACTTTTGGCGAGTTGATTCGCGTCGATCCTGGGGGCCGCTTCGTTGTGACCTTTCGTTCCCCTGACGAGCTTGACCTCTGGCGGATTGGGGTCGGTGGTCTGTTGACGCTTGAAGCCTCAGCCGAGCCTGAGGCGCCTCGGGAGTTGACGCAAGATGTGGCGCTCTCGCCCGACTCGAGGATACTGCTGGCGCTCACAGGTGATCCCACACTCCCGCGCGGCGATCCCCTGCGCTTTGATTTTCGAACGTTTCATGTGAACAATCGTCTTGAAATGGACTGGAGCGGCGCCAGCTGGGCGCCACCAGGTGGACTGAACCTCTCGTTCGATCCCTTTCTCTGGGCGATCTCGGAACGCTTGCCCTACACGGCTCTGCTTTCTCTCAGCAGCCAACAACTCGCCGTCCTCTCGATCTCGGCGACCGGGGAGATCACCGACACGGGCCAGCGCCTCGCGACGCCGGGGCTGCTCAATGTGCCCTTCGACATCAGCCCCGACGGCCGGTGGGCGATCTCGGGAGGAAACACCGACGTGGTGCTCTTCGAGATTCACCCTGACGGCACGGTCACACTCGAGGATACCTTCGACCCGAACGGGCCGGCCATCGGACCCAACTGCCTTCGATTCACGCCGAACCTGAACCAAATTCTCATCGCGCCGCTTGTGGACACAGTTGAGTCGCTCGCCTTCGACGAAACCACACTCCTTGGCTCTGTCATTGACAGCGCTGAGACGGGATTCGGGCTCCCCGAGGCCCTGGCGGTCAACGCCGCAGGGACAATGGTTCTCGTTGATGACCAGACCGCAGGGGGCCAGTTCTCCCTCGCCTCGGTGTTCCTGCGCCCCGACGGCACGCTCACTCCCACCGGCCACACCCTGCCCAAGGGCTTCAAGCTGGCGGACCTCCAGTTCATCCCTCCCAGGGCGCTCCCTTCGCTCCCCGGGGACGCCAACCTCGACGGCGTGGTCGATGCGGCCGACATCGTCTTCCTCGTCAACGAGGCCCTGCCCGACGACAAGCCGATCCTCTACCCTCCGAACTTCGCCAACGCCGACCTCGACCAGGATGTCGACGTGGATCAAGACGATCTCGAAGCGCTGGTTCAGCTGCTCGTGGGAGAGTGAAGGGCGGCCGGGGCTTCGAGCGTCAGCGTGGCCTCGAACAGGTCCGCGGCGGGCAGGGCGAAGCGCAGGCGGGCGCCGAGGCGATCGGCGAAGGCCTGGGCGAGGGTGAGGCCGAGGCCGCTGTGGG
>JABWBI010000412.1 GCA_013360565.1 Candidatus Sumerlaeia bacterium
CAGCTGCTCGGTGCCGGCGGTCACCACGGGCCCGGGTCCCGACGCCAGGGGCGTCAGCGTGCGGCGCAGGTGGCGCGCCTCGAGATCGCGCAGCGCCTCGCGCGCAGAGGCCCAGGGATCGGGCTCGTCACACATGGGGCCCAGACTCTCACGCACCGCGTGCCGCGCGACAGCGAAAAGACTTGCGGGGCGGCACCGGGCGGGTAGTCTCGCGGCCACGGGAAATGGACTCGGCCCCAGGGGTGAGGCGGTCTCGGCGGGGCTATGCAACGCGGACGCGCAGGGGCGCGGTCACACATCTCCATCGAGGTGGAGCCACCATGTCACTCATTCTCTCACTGGCCCTCATCGTCCTCGGCCTTCTCGCCTGCTCGAGCCTGATCATCTCCAAGAAGCCCAACGCCAAGGAGCTGCTGGACAAGATCGCGCCGTTTCAGGGCTACATCGGCCTCGTTCTGCTCGTCCTGGGTCTCGTCAATCTCGTCCAGGCGATTCTCAACATCGGCGTCATGTTCAGCTCGATCTACGGCATCATCGGCCTCCTCGTGATCTTCGTCTCCATTGCCCTCGGCTTCCTCGCCAGCTTCACGCTGCTCGGCCAGTGGTTCGGCGGCAGCGCGGCCGCCGAGAAGGGCGTTGCCCTCCGCGCGAAGCTCATTCTCTACCAGGTGCCCCTCGGCGTCGCCGGCATCGTCCTCGGCGCCTACTGGGCGTTCCTCACTCTCACGGCCTGACGCCTCACCACCCCCAGCAAGGAGACCCCCTCATGTCTGATGCCCCCGCCGCGGCCGCCAAGTCGCTCGATCCGCTCGCCCAGGCCTACATCGGTGCCCTGGGCCTGATGATGCTCTGCGTCCTCGTCTTCGCCGTGTTCTCGTTCGACATCGACACGGGCGACGCGCCGGCCGAGGCTCAGGCGCTCATCGGCGCCATGTCGTCCACGCTCAACGCCAACGTCCCGGCGCTGATCAAGTCGAACGAGGGCCGCCTCATCTTCTTCGCGGGCCTCGCCGGCATCGGTCTGCTCCTCTACGCCACCTTCAACCAGATGCCCTGGCCTTGGCTCCCCTCCGCCCTCGTCGCCTGCGGCAGCCTCGCCGTGGTCATGTTCATCATCGTGTTCTTCCGCGCGGGCGGCGACGCGGGCAGCCCCCTGACGGGCGATGTCGACGTCGACCTCACCTTCATGGGCTACTACGTCCCGTTCCTCGCCGCGATCGGGGCAACCGTCATCGCCGCCAAGCGCGTCAGCGCGGCGAAGTGACGCCCGCGCCCAGCCGGCGCTCGACCTCCCGCTTGAACTCCTCAACCTCGGCGTCCGTCCCGAGGTGATGCACCTCCGCACCGCGCCGCCGGGCCTCGGCCAGATGGTGCAGCAGGTCCGGCCGCACTGTGGCGGCAAACCGCCAAGCCGTCCGCAGCGTTGCCGGCAACATCGTGATCTCCGGGCAGCGGGGCGGCATGTCCGGCCGCGAGCGGAAGAGCCAGCGCACGTTGCGCCGCAGCAGCCGGGTGACCGCCACGCGCCGGGGCACGTCGAGGAAGACGATCAGGTCCGCCGCCCGCGTGGCCTGGCGGCTGATGCCATCGATCAGCCAGCGGTCACCGGCAACGATGCACCGCATCGCCTCGGTCGACTCCTCGTTGGGCACGGGCTCCCAGCCCGGCCGCCAGCAGACGAGGCCGAGGGAGACGAGAGGGAGATCAAGGCGGGGCGCGAGCCAAGCGCTGAGCGTCGACTTGCCGGAGCCGATGTTGCCGAGGACGACGACGCGGTTGATCGGGGCGTGAGGCATGGGGGGGAATCGCTCGCGCAGAGACCGAGGCGCGGGATCAACCCCAGCCGGCCAGCAGCCGCGTCACGGCCTCCCGTGGCCGGTCGCCGATCTCCAGCTCCGGCCCCGTGCAGGCGGGGCAGCCGCTCCTGCACGGACAGGTCGCGGCGAGATGGCGGGCGGCGGCGAAGAGGCTGTCGTCGATCATGAAACAGCGGC
>JABWBI010000073.1 GCA_013360565.1 Candidatus Sumerlaeia bacterium
CGCGTCGCGCAGGGCGCGGGCGATGACGACGCGGTACTCGGGATTGATCTCGTCGAGCTGCGGATCGGCGTGCGCCAGCTGAGTTTCCTGTGTCTGCAGCTTCAGGCCTACGTCGACGCAGGTTTCCCGTTCACGGAGGCCTGGCGTCTGATGGGGCAGTCGAGCGACCATCCCCGTCTGAGACGGCTGTGCCGGCAGATCCACCTCGACCTCACGGCGGGCAGGCCACTCCGCGAAGCGCTGCGGCCCCATGAGGGCGCTCTCCCGCGGTTCTTCATCAACATGATGACGTCGGCGGAACGCTCGGGGTCGTATCTCGGCGTGCTCAGGACGCTGCAAGATCACTACGCGTGGCTCTTCTCGCTCAAGGGCGAGATCCTCCGGGCGGTGACCTACCTCCTGGCGAATCTGCTGCTGGCCAAGGTCGTGTTTCTCATCCGGGACTTCATCCTCGCGGGCATCGACGGCGCGGGAAACATGGGGCTGCCGGAGCGACCCGCGGCAACGCTCGCCGCGATGTTGGCGCGTCACTTCGGCCCCGTGGTGATCGCAATCGTGGCGGCGTGGTTGCTGACGACGGCCATGCGCGAATGGCGCCGGCTCCGGACCCCCGTCGATCTGCTGGCGCTGACCATGCCCGGCGCCGGGGGACTGCTGAAGAAGTACTGCGTGGCGAACTTCTGCCGGATGTATGCGACACAGACCGAGGCAGGGCTCCACCCCTCCAACGTCTATCGCGACGCGGCATCGTCGATGGGAAACGTGATCCTCGAGCGGCGTCTGCTGGCGTGGCAGCGGTTTGTCGACGACGGCGAGCCGGTGAGCGAAGCGCTTCGGCGGGCCAAGGTGATCTCGTTCGAAGTGCTGGCGCTGATCGAGTCGAGTGAACATGCCGCGAGCGCGGGGGATGTCCTTCCGCGGATCGCCGACTTCGAGGCCGAGCAGGTGCGGACGGAAACGCGCGCGGCGGTGAAGGCGATGATCCCGCTGATGCCGTTCGTGATCGCGGGGGCCTTCTTCGGTGCGTCGTTCCTGGCCCGGGCAGGTCTTCCCGTGCCGGTGTCGCTCGTCTCGTTCATGGATGCGGCGATCTTCCTGGTGTTCTTCGCGATCTTTCTGATCTGACCGCGGGGACGGGCGTCACCAGGCAGCCGGGGCGTGCCCCGAGCGGTGGCCGAGAACCCACGCCAGGGCGCCGAGCGCCCCGCCGGCCGTGTCGGCAGCGAGGTCGACGAGGCTGACGGAGCGGCCGGGGACGAAGGACTGGTGGAGCTCATCGGTGATACCGAAAGCGAGGGCGAAGGCGCCGCAGACGGCCGTGAGTTGAGCGAGTCGGAGGGGACGGAGGCGCATGGCCACCCGGGCGAGGAGAAGACCGAGGATGGTGTACTCGACGGTGTGGGCGATCTTGTCGAGGTGAGGGATGAGAGTGAAGAGGCGAGGGATGTCACTCGCCGGGCGGGACGAGCCCATGACGATGAGGGCCATCCAGACCAACAGCGGTGCGTAGAGATGGGGCGCCCGGACGGGGGCTGGCGGCCGCAACTCAGCCGGCACAGCGGCGCGCCCGCGCGACGAGGTCCTCGAAGAGGGCGAGGTGGGCCCGCTCGCCGATCATGTACTCGGGATGCCACTGGATCGAGAGGATCTGATCGCCGTCTTCGCTCTCCAGCGCCTCGAGGACGCCGTCCTCGGCGAAGGCCGAGGCCCGGAGGCCCGGAGCGATGCGGTCGACGCCCTGGTGGTGGCTGCTGTTGGTGATGAGGCGCTCGCCCTGCATGATGGCGGCGAGTCGCGTGCCGGGCAAGACGGTGACCTCGTGGGTCGGCAGCGGCCCGTCGCGGTCCACCCAGCGGTGCTCGATGAGTTGAGGCCGGACAGCATCGGGCAGATGCTGATGCAGTGACCCGCCGAGCGCGACATTGATCTCCTGATGGCCCAGGCAGATGCCGAGGATGGGTTTGCCCTTCGCCCGGACGGCCTCGAAGATGGCGCGGTCGAACTCCTCGCGCTCGGCCGCCAGGGGATTGATCGTCTCATGTGGCTCCTGCCCGTAGCGGCGAGGGTCGATGTCGGGTCCGCCGGTGAGCAGGAGCCCGTCGATCGCATCGGCGCAGTGGCCGGCGTGGCCGTCACCGGTCAGCGGGACGAGAACGATGGGCAGTCCTCCGGCAGCTGCGACGGCGCGTGTGTAGTTGCTCGAGAGATCCACACGGGGGATGCCCTGATCGACGTCCTTGGTGCGGTAGTTGGGGGTGATGCCGATGCGCGGGCGGGAGGGCATAGGCCAGTCCTGAGAGGAGATCGAGCGTGGATCCTACAGGCCGCCTCGCCGGCCGGGCAAGGGCGACATTCGTGCTCGCTGTCAGCGCCAAGTGAAGAGGCGCAGACCGCGGTCGTCACCCAGGCGCTCGTAGCCGAGGAGACCGCCGAGAATGTCGAAGCGAGCAGTGCGGGCCGCGGGGTCGCGCTCGGTCGTGACGAGGCGCCAGAGGGTCTGGGTGCGGACCTCGGAGTCCTCGACTTGGCGGCGGAAGAGCCACCCGAGGACGCTGAAGCGGGTGTCGCCCTCGATGGTGCGCTGGTGGCCCGCGAGAATGAGGGCGAGACGCCAGACGAAGACGGGGTACTGCGGGTCGGCGCTCTCGGCGCTCCAGACGGCGTTGAACAGCGGCCACGGAGCCCACAGCGAGCGTGGCTGGCCATCGACCCGGTGAAAGAAGGTCAGCGGGAGAAGCACCGTGAGCTCGTGATCGGTGGGTGCCACGCCGATTTCGCCCTCGGCCTGGAAGGGCTGGTCGGCCAGCCACTCGAACCGCCCGTAGAAGGGGGCGATCACATCGTGCGCGCGAATGAGCCGGCCCTCCTCCGTCGTGCGACCGCTCCAGTGGACCGGCGTGAGAATCCAGGTCGACTCGGTCTCGCGAGAGCCTGTGACCGCCGTCGCATGACGCCACAGCGGAAAGAGGCGCCGCTCGTGACGGCCGCCGCCGTCGCCCCAGAGCAGCAGGGGCCAGAGCACGTGTGTCTCGACGTACGGCGAGGACGTGTCACTTCGACTCTGCTCGAACCGGATCAGCAGCGGAAACAGCCAGTACTCGAAGCGCTCGTCGACGGCGACTGGGGCGCCGGACGCGCCCATCTCCTGGTGCTGGGCGGCGTACCAGCCGTAGAAGGGGGCGATCGAGAAGTAGCCCGGACCGGACCAGAGGAACGGGACGAGGTGGAGCCTGCGCCCGGGCTCCCAGATGAAGAGGGGATAGAGCACATTGACGTGATCAAGCTCGTCTCGCCGCCAGCCCCATGTCACGGGGAAGAGGCCGAAGTTGTCGATGAGCGGGGCCGCGCCCGGCTCCGCCTCGGCGGCGAGCAGCCGCAGGCGCCAGAAGGGGAACGCGTAGGTGATCTCGCTCCGGTGTGTCCGCAGGAGCCGGCTGTCCCGCCAGAGCAGAGGGATGACGGCGAATCCCGACGTGACATCGGTCTCGCCGGCCTGCCGCCCGTACCACAGGAGCGGGAAGACGTACGTGCGGTGGCTCTGGCGGTCGTGGCTCCGGTGCGCCAGCGGGACCGGGAACGGGGCCGTCCAGGAGGAGAGCTCCGTGGAGGTGTCGGTCACGCGGCGGAAGAGCGGAAGCAGGGTCCACGTCGCCGAGATGTCCCCGCTGGGGCGCTCGACGGTGCGTGACGTGAAGACCGCGAGGAGAACGCGCCAGAGCGTGAGCCGGGTGCCGTCGGGCGCGACGCCGTGACTCCGCTCAGCGACAACGGGAATGCCCTCGCGGTGGAGGTCCTGGCCGCGCGCAGGGGCCGGCAGGAGGAGAAGAGGCAGGAGCGAGAGTGCCAGACGGTTCAGCACGCCGTCCTTCTAGCTGGCCGTCCACGCCGAGGCAAGTGGGATCAGTCAGGTCACAGGCGCCACTTCGAATCGTCGGGCGCCTGGCTCTCGCGGTGGTGCACGGTCTTGGGCATGCCGGGCATCTGAAGCTTCGCCGGAGCGGGGGGCGGCGGGGCGCTCTGCTCGGCCAGGAGGTTTCGAAGGCGCTCCCTGGCCTCACCCAATGTCCACCGCTTGGGATGGCGGCCCGGAGGCGTGTGATCGAAGATGTTGCCGATGTTGCGCGTCAGGCGCTCGGGCTGGAAGGGCTTGGTCAGATAAGTCGTCGCACCGAGCTTGTAGCCGTACTTCTGGTCCCGGATGGTGTCCTTGGCCGAGAGGAAGATCACCGGGAGCCTTGCGGTGTCCCGGCGCTGGCGCAGGGTCTCGATGAGCTGGTAGCCGGTGACCTTGGGCATCATGATGTCGAGAATGATGAGATCGGGCTCGAACGTCTCGACGAGTTCGAGGGCGAGCGACGGGGTGGACACGGTGAGGACATCGTAGGTGTCCGCCAGGGACATCTCGATGAGTTCCAGAATGTCCGGGTCGTCATCGACGGCCAGGATGCGCCAGCGAGACATCACGGCACCTCAGGGCGGAATGCACCAAACCCACGTTCCCAGAGGGGGAATGTGGCCTCGCCGGGGCGCGGGTGTCAATGGAATCCCGGGTCAGAAGTCGGCATTGCCGGGCGTGCGGGGAAAGGGGATGACGTCGCGGATGTTGGACATCCCGGTGACGAACTGCACGGCCCGTTCAAAGCCGAGGCCGAAACCGGCGTGGGGAACGGTGCCGAAGCGCCGCGTGTCGAGGTACCAGGAGAGCGCGTCTTCACTCATGCCCATCTCGCGGATGCGCGACCGGAGGCGGTCGAGGCGCTCCTCGCGCTGCGAACCGCCGATGATCTCGCCGATGCGCGGAAAGAGAACGTCCATGGCCGCGACCGTGCGCCCGTCGTCGCTCTGCCTCATGTAGAACGCCTTGATCTCGCGCGGATAGCCGTGGACGATGACGGGGCGCCGGATGTGTCGCTCGGTGAGCCACCGCTCATGCTCGGTCTGGATGTCGGCGCCCCAGCGGGGCGGGAACTCGAAGGCCTCGCCGCTCGCCTCGAGGAGCGCGATGGCCTCCGTGTAAGAGAGGCGGACGAACTCTGAGGCGACGATGTGTTCGAGTGTGGGGATGAGAGTGGGTTCGAACCGCTCCTGGAGAAAGGCCAGATCGGCGCCGCAGCGATCGAGGACGGCGGAGATGATCGCCCTGAGGAAACTCTCGGCGAGGTCCATGTCCCCGGCGAGATCCAGGAAGGCGACCTCGGGCTCGACCATCCAGAACTCGGCAAGATGACGGGGCGTGTTGGAGTTCTCGGCGCGGAAGGTCGGCCCGAACGTGTAGATGGCCCCCAGGGCCGTGGCGAGAAGTTCCCCCTCGAGCTGGCCAGAGACGGTGAGCGAGACGGGGCGGCCGAAGAAGGCGTCGGGGCCCGCGCCGGTGGTGACGTGGAACATCTGGCCGGCGCCCTCGCAGTCACTGGCGGTGATGATGGGCGTGTGAGCCCAGAGGAATCCGCGGTCCTGGAAGAAGCGGTGAACCGCGTCGCCGAGCACATTGCGCACGCGGAAGACGGCGCCGAAGGTGTTGGTGCGCGGCCGGAGGTGGGCGATCTGGCGGAGGAACTCGAGCGTGTGCCCCTTCTTCTGCAGAGGGTAGGCGTCGCCCTCGGCCCAGCCGAGGACGGTCACCCGGGAAGCCTGAACCTCGACACGCTGCCCCTGGCCTTCAGATGCGGCGAGGAGGCCCTGGATCTCGACCGAGCAGCCCGTGGTGATGCGCTGAACCTCGTCGAAGTTGGGCAGGTTCTCCGCGGCGACGACCTGGAGGCTCTCGAGGCACGATCCGTCGTTGACGGCGAGAAAGTTGACCCTCTTCGAGCCTCGTCGCGTGCGGACCCAGCCGCGGACGATGACGCTGGAGCCGGGCTGGCCAGCGGCGAGAAGAGTGGCGATGCGCGGAGCAGTCATGACGCGGCAAGATAGCGGCCATGGGGGGTTGTGTCGAGGCGCGAGATGTGGTGGGATGAGAGCTCCAGTCTGTTCAGGAGCGTGGCAGATGAAGTTCTTCGTGGACACGGCGGATGTGAACGAGATCCGCGAGGCAGTGGCGCTGGGGGTCGTCGACGGGGTGACGACGAATCCGTCGCTGGCGTCGAAGACCGGTCGCCCGTTCGAGGAGCTGATCCGGGAGATCTGCGAGATTGTCGACGGCCCCATCTCGGCGGAGGTCGTGGCGACGGACCGCGAGGGGATCCTGCGCGAGGCGCACCATCTGGCCGGGATCCACCCCAATGTCGTCGTGAAGGTGCCTCTGATCCCGGAAGGGATCGCGGCGGTGCGGGCGCTGAGCGAGGAGGGCATCCGGACGAACGTGACCCTGTGCTTCTCAGCCGTTCAGGCGTTGCTTGCGGCCAAGGCCGGGGCGACCTACATCAGCCCGTTTCTGGGGCGGCTCGACGACGTGGGGCACGTGGGGATGGAGCTGATTCATGACATCCGGCTCATCTACGACAACTACGGCTTCACCACCCAGATCCTGGCGGCGAGCCTGCGCCACCCGCTCCATGTGCACGAGGCAGCCAAGGCGGGGGCGGACGTCGGGACGCTCCCGGTCAAGGTGCTCCGGCAGCTGTTCCAGCATCCGCTGACGGACCTCGGCCTTGAGAAGTTCTTGGCGGACTGGGCGAAGAGATCGCAGGCGGCCGGCGGGCGCTGAGACCTTCACCGCTGCCGGCGGAGCTCCGAAGTGAGCTCGCCGCCGAAGCCCCAGTTGTCGAGATCGACCTCGTCGATGACGACGTGGGTGTGGTCAGGCTTCTTGCCGAGGACGCGGACGAGTGTGTCGGTGATCTCCGCGACGATCTGGGCCTTCTGCGCGGCGGTGACGCCGTCACGCGTGATGCGAACGTTGACGTAGGGCATGGGCCGGTGCCTCCGGTGGAGCTCTGAGCCGCGGTCAGGCCGTGGCGGACTTGCCGTTCCCGTCGTTCTCGATCTGGATGGTGTAGCGGTAGCCCTGCTCGGTGAGGAAGAGCTGGCGGTTCATGGCGAAGTCCTGGTCCCGGGAGTCCTTCGTCACGAGGGAGTAGAAGTGGGCCTGCTTGCCCGCGCTCTTCGGGCGGAGGATGCGGCCGAGCCGCTGGGCCTCCTCCTGGCGGGAGCCGAACGTTCCGGAGACCTGGATGGCGACGTTGGCGTCGGGGAGGTCGACGGCGAAGTTGGCAACCTTGGAGACGATGAGGACCTTGATCTCGCCCTGCTTGAAGCGGGCGTAGAGGTCCTCGCGCTCTCTCGTCGGCGTCTTGCCGGTGATGATGGGGGCGCCGGTGCGCTCACGGATGATCTCGAGCTGGTCGAGATACTGACCGATGACGAGGACGTGGTCCCCGGCGTGGGCGGTGAGGAGGCGATCCATGACCTCGAGCTTCTTCGGGTTCTCGGACGAGATGCGGAACTTGGCCTTGGCGTCGGCGGTGGCGTAGGGCAGGCGCAGCTCCTCGGCGAGCGGGATGCGGATCTCGGTGCACTGCGCCTCGGCGATCCACCCCTGCTGCTCGAGCTGCTTCCAGGGGACGTCGTAGCGCTTGGGGCCGATGAGGGAGAAGACGTCGTCCTCTTTGCCATCCTCGCGGACGAGCGTGGCCGTGAGGCCGAGGCGGCGCTTGGCCTGGATATCGGCGACGGCGCGGAAGATGGGAGCGGGGAGAAGGTGGACCTCGTCGTAGATGATGAGCCCCCAGTTCTGGGCCTGGAAGAGGTCGAGGTGGGCGAAGTCCTCCTCGCGGCGGCGGCGGTGGGTGAGGATCTGATAGGTGGTGAGGGTGATGGGCCGGATCGACTTGCGCTCGCCCGAGTACTCGCCGATCTGGTCGGCGGGGATCGTGGTCTTGTCCAGGAGCTCGTCGCGCCACTGATGGAGCGACGTGATGTTGGTCGTGAGCACGAGGACGTGCATCTGGAGGCGGGCGATGGCGGCGATGCCGATGATCGTCTTGCCGGCGCCGCAGGGGAGGACGATGACCCCGGAGCCGCCGCGGACCGAGCCGGCGGCGTGGAAGATGTCGGCGGCCTCGGTCTGGTAGGCGCGGAGCGTGAAGGGCTTGCCGCAGGCGGCGGTCTCGCGCAGGGCGATGGCGAGATGCTCCCCCGCCATGTAGCCGGCGAGGTCCTCGACGGGGTAGCCGATCTTGATGAGGGCCTGCTTGATCCAGCCGCGCGCGTCGGGGCGGATCAGGAGCGTGGTGTCGTCGACGCGGGACTCGATGTAGGGCTGGACGGCGCGCTGGGCCTCGACCTCGCGCATGAGCGGGGCGTCGCTGGCGACGAGGCGAAGCTGACCCGAGGCCTCGTCGACCTCCAGGCGCAGGCGCCCATACCGCGAGATGTCCTCGCGGATCTGGATGAGAATGTTCTCGGGAATAGGGTACTTGGCGTACTCGTGGAGGCAGCCGATGATCTCATCGGCCGTGTGGCCGGCGGCGGCGGCATTCCAGAGGGAGAGGGGAGAAATCCGGTAAGTGTGCATGTAGTCCGGGCTCTTGACGAGCTCGGCGAACATGGCGAGGGCGTCGCGGGCCGCGGCGAAGCGGGGATTGAGCGTCTCGAGGAGGAGAGTCCGGTCGGACTGAACGATGAGCGGGTTGGCAGCGTCGGGCATTCTCGCACTCAGCGTGGGCATGGTGAGCCCGCCATCGTCGCGTGACCGCCCGTTGATGTCAAGCCGGTGCCGCACCGCGAGGCGATCCGGGCGCCATCTCCATTGAATCTTCGCCCCCCGCTGGCCAGAGTGAGCGCTCTTTCCCCGATGGATCGCGCTCGCCGTCCCGCCGTCCGCCGGCTCCTCGCCGTGTCGATGCTGCTCGGGAGCGCGCTGGGGGTGGCGGGGATCTGGGCTTGGCAGGATCACCGGCACGCCAACCGGCTCTCCTTCACGGGCTACACGATGCCCGCGCTGGGCGAGACACCGTTCTTCGCCAATCTCACGGCCCTCCAGGCCAGCCAGACGGTGCGCGCGGGCGCTCCGACGCTCAGCTTCTTCGCGCGGCTGGAGTTCGACCGCCAGGAGCGGGCGGGGCGGCAAATCACGCGTCTGGCCGCGCGGCCGCTGGTGCCGGAGGACACGTGGTTCGACCTGTACCTGCGGCGGACGGACGCGGGGCGCGTGGTCTTCCGGCTGAGCCGCTGCCTGGATGTCGCCTCCGGGTGGTACGTCTTCGCGGGTCCGCGCTGTGTGGCTCACGAACCGGTCGACACACGAGCTCTCCTCTCACCGGGGGCCGGACCGGAGCCGCGGCGACGCGCCGACCTCAAGAATTTCACCGTCTGGTATCTCAATCAAGCGCGCGAAACCGTGGATGCGGAGTTTCGCAGCCAGTGGATCGAGCTGTCGCTCGGCGTGCTCGGGACATCGCTGGCCATCGATGTGAATGGCGAGCGGCTGAGCGCCTTCGACTTGGCGACCCTCGCCACGCCGGAGCTGTGGGCCGAAGGGGCGGCAGGTGTCCAGGGGATGGATCTGCCTCCCGTGGCGGTGGACTGGATGACGCTGGAGGGTTTCGAGGCTGACGGTGCGGCCTTCCGCGACCACGTGACCTTCGACCCGGCGCCGCTCGGTTCCGGTGGGGCGACCGTGCTGGTGGCCCGGCGGCTGGCGGTGATCGCGCCGGTGGCCTTGGCGGTGTGGGCGCTGCTCGTGTTCCTCGTCCCCGGAGCGGGCGCGTTTGCCCTTGCTGGGGGACTCAGCCTCGGCATGGCCCTGATGGCCGGGCTGACGGTGTGGTCGGAGTGGCGCGAACTGATCAGCCTGTCGGGCGTCATCAGTTGGTGGCGGACAGGACAGTGGACGCTGCTCGGCCTGACCGCGGCACTGCTTTTGATCCGCAACCGGGAGCAGTTCCGCTTCCGCGTGGAGCGAGCCCCGGCCTTCGTCAGGGAGGAGCCGCGCCCAGCGGGACGCGCCCTCGTGCTGCTCGGACTGGGCACGCTGTTCTCCGCGGCGGCGGCGGAGTTCGGGTGGAACGACCTGCGATGGCCGGTGCCGGAGCCCTCCGACGAGCAGACCTTCGGCCCCTCCGAGATGTCGTGGTCGCCCTCCACGCCGTTGCACCAGCCGCTGGCGCCGATGGGTCAGGCCGCGCTGTCTCTGACCGGCACGTGGACGGTGCATCTGGGCGATGCGAGCGCGGAGATCGAGATGTACTTCGCCGCGGCGAAGGAGGGCCCGGCGGCCATGCCACGGTGGCGGGCGCTCCGGCTCAACCGCGAGGGGGCACGCCTCGTCGAGAGCCGGGGCGTCGCGCAGGGGCCGCTCCTGGCCACCGGGGCGGGTGCGTTCTCCCTCGACGTGGCGCTTCAGCGAGGCGACCAACGACATCAACGCGAATCCTTATCCCACCACGGCGCTGGCCCCCTCGCCCAGCCTGTTCGCCGAAGGCGCCGTGCTGGTGAACGGCCGCGGCGAGCGCTTCGCCGACGAGCTTCACTTCGCGCGCCATCGGTTCGAGCTGCAGCATCCCGCTGCGCAGCCCGTCGTCGAGATCGTGGTGCTGGTACGCCGCGAAGTCGGCGAGGTCGACGAGTTGCGTCTCGAGCGCCGGCGGCCGCATCGGCGTGAACTCGGGGGACTTCGCGTCGGGACCGGTCGGGCCGTGCTTCAGGATCGCTTCGCGGACTTCGAACGTCAGGTTCAGTCCGGGGAAGTCGGGGTAGCGCTGCTCGAGACGATCGACGATGCGCAAGCCTTGGACGTTGTGCTCGAACCCGCCGTGGTCGGCCATCTTCGCGTGCAGCGCTTCACCGCCGGCGTGGCCGAACGGCGGATGCCCGAGGTCGTGCGCGAGCGACAAGCACTCGACGAAGCCCTCGTTCAACCCGAGCGCGTGGGCCACCGAACGCGCGATCTGCGCGACCTCGAGCGAGTGCGTCAGACGCGTGCGGTAGTAGTCGCCCTCGTGGTTCGCGAAGACCTGCGTCTTGTATTCGAGCCGGCGGAACGCCGTGGAGTGGATCACCCGATCGCGGTCGCGCTGCCAGCACGTGCGGAACTCGTCGTCGGGCTCGTCGTGGCGCCGGCCGCGCGAATCGCCCGAGAACAGGGCGTAGGGCTCGAGCATCCGGCGCTCACGGGCTTGCGCGATTTCACGAGGGATCATGGCGCGGATCCTATCGCCCCGCGTCGCGGTTGGGATCGGGCCAGGGGCGGCTGCGTCCATCTCGAACGCGATCGAGGTGGGGGTCGGCTCGAAGGTCCGAGTCTCGACGGGACGGATTCCTAGCGCCCGTCGGCCACCCAAAGATTGACGTCGGCGAGGGTGTAGCCCTGTGCCCCGAG
>JABWBI010000413.1 GCA_013360565.1 Candidatus Sumerlaeia bacterium
TGGTGGACGGTGAAGCCGCGGCGCTCGGCCTCGGCGAAGCCGCCTCGCTCGGAGCCGTCGTCGATCACGAGGATGCGGTCGCGGCCGAGCATGGTCTCGAGCTCGAGCAGGAGAGCGAGGAGCGCGGGCGGCGGGTTGTAGGCCGGGATGACGACGCCGACGCCCAGGCGCTCGGCCTCGGCGCGGCGCGGCGGGGCAGAATCGCTTTGACTTTGACCGGGCGGGGTCATCCTAATCGACGGCAGGAGGGCGCCATGGCGAAGGCCCCCGACGACATGACGTTCGAGCAGGCCGTCAAGCGGCTGGAGACCGTCGTCGCTCAGCTCGAGAAGCCCGACGTCAGCCTCGACCAGACGCTCGCGCTCTTTCAAGAGGGAAAGCGCCTGGCCGCCCTGTGCCAGCAGCGCCTGACGGCCGTCGAGCAGCGCATCTCCCAGCTCCTGGAGGCACCGGACGGCACGCTGACACTCGAGCCGCTCGCCGGGAGCGGCGAGAACGAGGAGGGCTGAGGGGGAGTTCACATGGGCACCGTCGTCTCCATCCACACCGCCCCGGCGGCTGGGGCCGCGATGGTCGCGCGGGCCGAGGTCCGCGCCGTGCCGGGCACAGGGCTCGACGGCGACCGGTACGCAGCGGGCGAAGGGGCCTGGCAGCGCCGGGGGACCAAGCCCAAGCAGCAGATGACGCTGATCGAGCTCGAGGCGCTCGAAGCGCTGGTACGCGACTACCAGATCACGCTGGGCGAGCACGAGACGCGGCGCAACATCACGACCGAGGGGGTGGCGCTCAACCACCTCGTGGGGCGGGAGTTCCAGGTGGGTGACGTGCGCGTGCGCGGACTCGAGCTGTGCGAACCGTGCGGCTACCTGGAGGAGAAGACGGGCAAGGCCGTCCGCGCGGGCCTCGTGCACCGCGGCGGCCTGCGCTGCGAGATCCTGAGCGAAGGGGTCATCCGGGTGGGGGATGCGGTGGGGGGATGTGAGGTGACGGTGACTTGCCGGGACCTGCATTGAGATCGGGGAGAGCGCCGGTCAGCACAGACCTTTGCGAATCCGCGGCGGGTCAAGGGGAGACTTGCCCAACAGACAACGGCGGGGGGAGACTGATGGGATGACGTGGCGTCTGCTGCTCGCGCTGTGGGCCGGTGTGGCCGGGACGGGGTGCGTTCCGGCGGGGGCGGTGGAGCCGGAGGCGCTGAGGGTGGAGGTGACGGGGCGGTATCCGCACGACCGGCAGGCGTGGACGCAGGGGCTGGTGTGGAACGGGGCGACGCTGTACGAGAGCACGGGGCTGACGGGGCAGTCGACGCTGCGCGAGGTGCTGCTGGAAACGGGGGCGGTGGTGCGGTCGCGGGCCGTGGAGGCGCCACTCTTCGCCGAGGGGCTGGCGCTGGTGGACGGGCGGCTGATCCAGCTGACGTGGCTCAACCGGGTGGCGATCGTGTACGATGAGGCGACGTTCGACCCGGTCGACGCATGGAGCTACGCGGGCGAGGGGTGGGGACTGACGAACGATGGGTCGCGGCTGATCATGAGCAATGGGACAGAGACGCTGCAGTTCCGGGACCCGGGAACGTTTGCGCTGATCTCCACCGTGGACGTGACGGTGGCGGGTGCGGCGCGCGGGCGGCTGAACGAGTTGGAGTGGGTGGACGGGTTCGTGTACGCGAACGTGTGGATGACGGACGAGATTCTGAAGATCGACCCGGCGACGGGGGCGGCGGTGGCGGTGATCGACGCGTCGGGGCTGCTGACACCGGCGGAGGCAGCGGAGGCGGATGTGCTCAATGGGATCGCGTTCCGGCCGGAGACGGGCCACTTCCTGGTGACGGGGAAGTGGTGGCCGTGGGTGTTCGAGGTGGACTTCGTGCCGGTGCGGGAGGCGCAGGGGCTGGTGCTGGGCGGCGAGGCGAGCGGAGAGGAGCCGGAGGCGGCGGCGCGGCCGGCGCGGTGAGGCGCAAAGTCCT
>JABWBI010000414.1 GCA_013360565.1 Candidatus Sumerlaeia bacterium
GAGATCGATGTGCTCCCCGGGCGGCAGGCCGGCGAAGGGCGAGGCGGCGGTCACTGGGCCGCCGGCGCGAGGACGTGCGCCGCGTAGAGGTTGAGGACGCTCTGCGGATCCCCGCGCTCGCGGACGGCACCGGCGTGCATCCAGATCACCTCCCCGCAGAGCTTGGAGAGCATCGCGAGGTCGTGCGAAACGACGACGAGGGCACGCCCATCGCTCAGCTGACGGTCGAGCCACGCCAGGCACTTGGCTTGGAACGCGAGATCGCCGACGGCAAGCACCTCGTCGATGAGCAGGATCTCGGCCGGCAGATGGGCGGCGATCGCAAAGCCGAGCCGCATGTACATCCCGGCGGAGTAGGTCTTGACGGGATGGTCGATCGCCGCACCGATGGCCGCGAAGTCGACGATGGGACCGAGGTGCCCGCGCAGCTCGGCCGCCGTGAATCCCATGACTGCCGCCGTGAGCGCGATGTTCTCGCGCCCGGTCATCTCCGGGTGGAAGCCCATCCCCAGCTCGAAGAGACCCGCCACGCGGCCGCGCACTGTCACGCGGCCGTGTGTGGGTGGAAAGAGCCCAGCCAGGACGCGGAGCAGCGTCGACTTCCCTGACCCGTTGGAGCCGCAGAGGCCGAGCGCCACGCCGGGTGCGGCGGCCAGCGACACGTCGCGCAGCGCCCACGTCTCCTCGACGGTGTGAGAACGCGTGTGAAGCAGCGACGCGAAGGCGCCGCGCAGAGTCGCGGCGCACGGGGGGCCGGTGCGGAAGCGCTTCCACACCGACGCGGCCTCGATCATCGGCCCCGCGCTCATGTCGCGCCTCTCGTCAGGCCCCGGACCGCGCGGTGCATCCCCGCGTGCAGCGCGGCGTGCTTGACCCCGCGTCGCCAGACCGAGGCCGGAATCCAATGGGGCCGGCGGCGGCGAGTCAGCCAGACCGCGTCCGACCCGACCTGCCGGATGTAACTCGCCAGCGACGCTCCCGCCGACGGTGCCTGGCCGTGAATGGCCCCAAGCCCCAGCCCCTCCTGAAAGTGCCGCCGCCACAGGCCGCGCGGGGCGTGAGCGTGCTCGACCTCCGCCTCGGCGCAGTACGCGACGGCGAAACCCTGGCTCTGCGCCCACTTTGCCCACTCATGGTCCTCGGAGATCACGGCCCACTCCTGAAACGGGTGCCGCTCCCACAGGTCGCGGCGAATCATCGAGCAGGTGTTGACGAACCAGCAGTCGGGTGCCCGCTGCACGCGCGACCGGGGAGGATAGGTGGTGAGCAGGTCCTTCGTCACGAGGGGATCGAAGATGGGCCCCGGGCACTGCCGGCCGTAGGCGCCGGCGATCTGCCAATCCTCGAAGCAGGCCGCGAGGCGCGCCAGGAAGGCCGGGCGCGGAGTGGCGTCCTGCGAGAGAATGGCGATCAGGTCTCCGCGCGCCGCGGCGATGGCGGTGTTCAGCGCGCGCGCACTCTGATACGACTCGGGCGGAATCTCAATGAGTCGAAGCGGTGCACAGGTGAGCAGCGGGTGATCGTCCGGCGGTTGACACGTGCCGCCCGCGGTGGACCGGAGACTCTCGACCACGCCCCTGGGCGAGCCCGAGTCGATCACGATGATCTCGTCGGGACGGCGCCACTGATGGTTCAGGCTTTCGAGGAATGCAGGTGCTTCGCCCGGTGGCAGGCGGGTGCGGATCACCACGCTGATCGCGAGCGCCGCGCTCACCGGAGGCACACCCGGTCCGCCAGGCACGGCAGCTTGTAGCGCGCGAAGCGGGACCAGCGGACAGCGGCACTCTCGCGCCGCGGGGTCAGCTCGCCCGAGGCGATGCGCCGGAGAAGCTCGCGCACGGGTGCGGCGCAGCGCTCCCACCGGACAGCCCCGGCGCAGAGCGCGAGGTTGCCGCGGAACTGCTCCTGAGCGGCCGGCTCCAGCGCGGCGAGGAGCCTG
>JABWBI010000415.1 GCA_013360565.1 Candidatus Sumerlaeia bacterium
CGCGCCCCGGTCGAACAGACCCGGCGCCCGCGAGGCGACCTCCACGCCGCCCAGGTCGCCCGCCGACTCCCGGATCCCGCTGCGCCGCGAGCGGATCGGCGTCTCGGTGGCCTCGCCGCCGATCGCGATGTCATCGAGGTCGGGAAGATTCGGAATGTCTGGCAGCGTCAGGTCGCTCACGTGGGTCGCGTCCAGCCCCACGGTCGACGCCAAGCTGCTCCAGGTCTGGCTGGGGCTGACCCGGTAGAAGGCATTGCGCTGCGTCGCCGGGGAGCCCGTGTCGAAGGGGATCGTGCTGCAACCTGTGAAAAGCAGAACGGGGAGCGCTTTGAAAATCGAGTGCATCAACAGCAACCTGCCCACAAGTGGTTTCTCAAACAGCGAAGAGGCCTCAGCAGTGAGACCACAGCCCATCCGCCCGGACGCCGGTCCGGCCACGCCGCCCCGGCGAGGATGAGGTATCGACACTGTGATGCAAGTTGTCAACCCTCAATCTCCTCTGAGTCGACCTTCACTCCGGATTGGCGAAAAGCTGACCTGTCACGCCACAAGAGTCACCAGCCGCCCCGGAAGATGAACAAACAGGCTTCGCCCCCGTCCATCCGGACCATAGAATGCGGGTCCATTGTCCCCAGGGCCGGGCTTCGGCTCCCTCGACCGCAGGACGATCTCTTGCCGCTCTTCGTCGGCTGTGCCCAGTGACACGAACTCCGCGTCAAGTACAGGGGCCGTCCGGGCCGGGTGAGTCGCCAGCGGAGTTCCGCGCGGCAGGGGGCCCGCCGAAGCGAAGGGAACGGCTGTCGAAGATCCGACGATCATGCCAACGAAGCAGGGAGGCCGAAGAGCTCGGCTCCTTGACGCTCACCGTCCTCTATCGCCAAAATATTGACGGTGTCAAATAAATAACACTCCCGTCGAGCGATTCCAGGGCTCCCCGCAGCCTTTTGTCGCCCCCTTCCCGGGATGGGGAAAGTGCGTCCGGAGCCAAGCTCAGCTTGGCGGCCCGCGCCGCCGATGAATCCTCCAGACGGGCGGTCCCGCGGTCCGCCCCCGAGGCAGGCACGCGGGCTGCTCTGGCAGTCGGTGGATCTTTGCACCGGAATGGGGATGTGGCATGTACAAGACATTCTTCGGCCTGGAAGAGGCGCCGTTCAACCTGACGCCGGACCCGCGCTTTCTCTTCCTCAGCCAGAGGCACCGTGAGGCCATCGCCGCCCTGATGTTCGGCATCAACGAACGCAAGGGCTTCATCGCGCTGACGGGCGAGATCGGATCGGGCAAGACGACGATCTGCCGCGCCCTGATGAACGAGCTCACCTCCAACGCGAAGGTTGCCCTGATCTTCAACCCCGCCCTCAGCGAGGTCGAGCTCCTCCAGAACATCAACGAGGACTTCGGGATCCCCCACGAGTCCGACTCCAAGAAGGACCTTCTCTCCGCCCTCAACACCTTTCTGCTCGAGCAGCGGGCGCAGGGCAACACGTGCATTCTCATCATCGACGAGAGCCAGAATCTCTCGCCGGGCGTCCTCGAGCAGGTCCGCATGATCTCCAACCTGGAGACCGAGACGGACAAGCTCATCCAGATCGTTCTCATGGGCCAGCCCGAGCTGGCGGACACGCTCGCGGCCCCCGAGCTCGAGCAGCTCAACCAGCGCATCACCGTCCGCTACCACATCACACCTCTCACCGAAGAGGAGACGGCGCAGTACATCCGCCACCGCATGTTCGTCGCCAAGGCCAAGGTCGACATCCACCTCGAGACCCCCGCGCTCCGCGCCATCTACGACTTCACCAAGGGCATTCCCCGCCGCATCAATGTCCTCATGGACCATGTCCTTCTCAACACCTATGTCCGCGACTCCTACACCATCACCGAGGACGTCGTCCGCGCCGCCCTCGCCGAGGTCCGCGGCCACGCCGCGCTCGGGAGCGATG
>JABWBI010000416.1 GCA_013360565.1 Candidatus Sumerlaeia bacterium
GAAATCACGATGTACATCGCCAACCGCTAAGGCGTGATCCGGGGCGGCGCGGCGCGCGTCCCCGCGCCACGCCGCCCTTTTTGCGTGCCCCTCGTGTGCGTGGCTCGTCGAAGCGGTGCTCGAGGCGCAGCCTGGCGTCGCGTCGGCGCGCGTGGACTACATCTCCGACACCGCACAGATCGTCTTCGATCTGAGGCAGACGAATGTGGAAGCGCTCACCGCGGCGGTCGAGGAGGCGGGGCACCGGCTGATTGCCCTGCATGAGCCTCTCGGGCGCGACGAGCGGCGTGAGCTGTTCCGCATCGTCGTGGCGGGCGCCGTGGCGATGAATCTCATGATGCTGGCCTTCGTGGGGTACGACGCTTTCCTCTACGGCATCTCCCACGGGTTCGCCCGTGTGCTGGATTGGCTGCAGCTCGTGATGGCGATCCCGGTCGTGACGTGGTGCGCGTTGCCGATCTACCGGAAGGCCGCGGCGGCTCTGCGCACTGGCCGGGTCGTGATGGAAACCCTGCTCTCGATTGGTGTGCTTGCGGCCGCGGCGATTTCCTTCGTTGCCGTGGCGACGGGCCAGGCGAGTCTCTATCTGGAGACCGCCACAACCCTTGTGACTCTTGCGCTTGGAGGCCGCGCCCTGGAGCGGCACTTCAAGCGCCGCGCAGCCAAGTCCCTGACGGGGATTCTGAGATTCGCC
Source organism: Candidatus Sumerlaeia bacterium (assembly GCA_013360565.1). Taxonomy (GTDB): domain Bacteria; phylum Sumerlaeota; class Sumerlaeia; order JABWBI01; family JABWBI01; genus JABWBI01. The sequence goes on from JABWBI010000416.1 coordinate 695, forward strand.
CCCACGAAGGCGCGTCTTGAGATTCCCGAGCACCCGCCCCGGTTTGTGGCGCTCGGCGAGATCCGTGCCGGTGACACCGTGATCGTCGAGGAGGGAGAGACCGTTCCGCTCGACCTGCGCCTCGAAACGGAGGCAGTGCTGCGCGAGGGGCTGCTCTCGGGTGAGCCTCACCCCGTGCATCGGCGGCCGGGTGAGGGCGTTCTCGCCGGCTCGGTTGTCGAGTCGGGTCCGCTCAGGGGACGCGTCGAGCGCGCCGCCGGCGAGACCGTGGCCGATCTCATGCGCGAGCGCGTCGAGGAGGCTCTGCGCCGGGCCGATGTGACGTCCCGGTACGCCGACCGCATTGCCCAGGGCTTTGTGCCGCTGGTGCTGCTTGTCGCCCTCGCCTCCTTGCTGGGGCATGCCGCCAGCGGGGCCGGCCCCATGTCGGCCGTGATGACCTCCGTCAGCGTGCTCGTCGTCGCCTGCCCTTGCGCTTTTGGAGTGGCGTCATCCTCGGCACTCTCCTTGGCCGTCCTCCGCTTGGCGCGGGCCGGCGTGATCGTGAAGGACCCTCGCCTCCTCGAGGCGGCTTCACGTCTCGACACAGTGATCTTTGACAAGACTGGAACCCTGACCCGGGGCGATCTCTCTCTCGTGTCCATTGGCTGGACCGAGCCCGCGCGCGGCTCCCACCTCCTCAACCTCGAGGGCATCCAGGCGATTGAGCAGCACTCCCGCCATCCCGCCGGCATCTCGCTCACGCGCGCGCTCCCGCACGACCCATCTCTCCAGGCGGAGGGCGTCGTCGAAATCCCGGGTCTGGGCATCACCGGGACGGTCGGTGGCAGGCGGCTCGCCGCTGGAAAGGCTGACCTTTTCTCCTGCACGCCCGTGGGCGATCCCACACGCGCCACGCGCATCTACTTCGGTGAGGCCGGTGAGGCCGCCGCCGGCCACATCGACCTCGCGGACGCGCTCCGCCCGGAGGCCAGGTCTGTGGTCGCGCACCTCCACAGCCTTGGCCTTGCGCCGGCTCTTCTCTCGGGGGACTTGCCCGCCGCGGCCGCCGCAGTGGCGGCGGAGGCGGGAATCACGGAAGCCGAGGGAGGGCTCAGTCCCGAGTGCAAAGCCGGCCGCGTCCGGGCCCTCTGCGCGGCGGGGCGGCGTGTCGCTTTCATCGGCGATGGGTTCAACGACGCCGAGGCGATGGCCTCGGCGACTCTCGGCGTCGCGCTCGCCTCGGGAGCGGACCTGGCCAT
>JABWBI010000074.1 GCA_013360565.1 Candidatus Sumerlaeia bacterium
TGGCGGCACCGGCGGGGCGGCGAGGAGCCGGCCCCCCGCCTCGCCGCGGCGCGTCTGATCTGGGTGCTGTGGCTCGCGCTGCCGGCGCTCGTCCTGCTCTTCTTCAACTTCTACCGCGCGCAGGGCACCGATCCGCGCGGCAGCGTGGTCTCGTTCCGCTACTTTTACCTCCTCGCGCCCGCACAGTTTCTCATCCTCGGCTGGCTGCTCGACCGCGCCCTCGCCCGCGCGGGCCACGCGGCGCGGTGGGGGCTGATCGCACTGCTCGGGCTCTATGCCCTCGGGTGTGCTCATCTCGTCGCGCAGTTCCTCCTCACGGCGCGGCGCACGGGTGTCGTCTTCTGGCACTGCGGATGGCCCGGGCGCGACATCTACACGCTGGGTCTCAAGAGCCGGCTCGTCGACTGGCTGGTGGACGAGCAGCGGCTGGCGCCCGCGGATGTCGAGCGCCGGCTCTCGGGCAACGGCATTTTCCTGACCGACTGGTGGATGGAGGACGAGATCGACTACCTGCTGAGGACCCACCCGCGCATCCAGGCCAACGCGCCGGACCCGCGGGCACCGCTCATTCGCCTGTGGCCCGAGCGTCAGCCGCTGCCGGGCGCCTTCCCCGAGGGCCACGGCCTGGCGAGCGGCGAGGTCATCATCGAGGGCGAACGCGCCTTCGGTCCGATCCACGCGACCCTCTACCGCCTGCGCGACCCCGCGGCCCCGCCCCCGGCGTTCAACATGGCCAACCGGTGGGAGCGAATGAACTTTGATTGAATCAGGGAGCAGGAAACCCTCGACAACCCAAATGGTACAGTGCATCCCAATGGAACCGAGCCGGGGGCGCCATCATGCCGAGACTGAGGACACCGGGCAGGGCCGACCGCCACAGAACGCTGAGCCTGTGTGCGATCACATTGGGCTTCACCATCGCCTTCCTTTCCCTCTGGGTGAGGATGGAGCGTGCGCCGGGGGGGCGCTCCACTCCACTGCCCACGCCCCGTGCGGCGCTCAATTCCCATGTGCTCGCGCGCGTGCGGCTGTATCCGGCCGACAGGCCGGTGACGATGGTGCCGCGTCAGCGGCAGGCCAATTCAATGGGAGTCACAAGGGACATCTTCTACCTGGGCGAAAAGTTCTGGGAGGGAGATCCCGAGCACGCGCACTGCAGCGGTCTGATCTTCGAGGTCTATCTGGGGGCGTGCGAGGACTGGTCACGCGAGACGACTGGGAGTGCGAGGTTCTCTCTGCCCGGGGTGGACCTGAACAGCTTCCGTGCTCTCCAGCGGGCCTTCTACGGGACAGATGGGAACGAGAGAACTCTGGTTGACGCCCTGGTTTCCAGAGGGCTTGGCATCGAAGTGCTCGACCCGGAGGATGCGCGTCCAGGAGATCTTGTTCAGTTTTGGAGGCTGGATGGGACTGGGCACTCGGTGGTTTTTCTCGACTGGATTCGCGACGGGACACAGCAGATCAACGGCCTTCGCTTCTGGTCGATCCAAGGCGGTGGCATAGGCGAGGCGACGGGCTTGATCGCCTATGATCACGAGACAACGGGCATAGACCGGCACCGGATCTACATCGTGCGGGCACTTCCGCCTGGCTAGCGAGCAGTGAATCTCTCCTGTGTGCTCGGACGTCTCCCCACACGGGGGGCACTCCTCGGCGACACCTCGGCTCATTTTTTCAGTTGCCACCCCCCCCCGGGGGGATAGGGTGCATTCGTCACCCGGACACCTGCCAAGGAACCGGGCCTGAGAGAGGAGTCTATCATCATGCACCGGTCCATTCCGCTTGGAATCATCTCCCTTGCGGTCGCGGCAGGCTCTGCGACATCGCTGTGGTCTGCTGACGGCTGTTCGATTGAGGACATCAAAGCCCCAGGGGAGATCTGCGCGTCAGGGTGCGACACATGCCAGAACAGTATCCCCCCTTATCATCACACCTGCTACGACGCGAGCAACAGGAACACCGAGGTGATGTGTGCCGGGGGCGCGAGAGATGGCATCTACTGCTGCCTCCGGGATTACGACACGGATATCTGGGACCGGGTCATGGTCTGCGAACCCTTTGAGTTCAGCTGCACCGGACTGGAATACCTCGGGGTCGGATCAGCATGGGCGGAACTGTGGCAAGGGACCTGCAAGAACGACACTCACCCGCCGTGCCCCTGACAGTGTCGCCACTCTGCGCCCGGTCATTGCTCATGGCGATCGCATGGATCGCCGCGAGGTGCAAGGGAGGGTGTGACAGCTCCCGGGGCCGGTGTGCCGCGCTCACGCTTTCCCTTGTGCTGATTGCGACCCGTCCGCTCGAGGCGCTTGCCGCGACTTCGATTCCGGAGATCGAACCGCTCGAGAGGATCCGGGATCACTTGGCTCTGTACGAACACGCGCCCAGCACCTACCAGCTCGTGATCGAGAGGACGACGATTCGCCGCCGATCGGCGCTGGAGGTGGAGCGCCTCCTGGAGGGTCTGCGGCGCGGCCGCAGTCACCTCGACGACCACGACCGGTTACGCGCGAGGCTGCTGGCTCTGAACGACGAGCCGCAGATCTCACACGTGTCGGTGTTCGCGGGTGAGGGGAGATACCGGGCGGAGGTCACACAGTCGCCCCCCTTGAACTTCACCGATGTCGACTCAGTCCCTGAGCCTCGGCATGACGTCGTTGTCCAGGGGACACAGGGAAACTGGAGCATTGATCAGCCGGGCCGAAGTGCCTGGCTGCGCCATGGCCAGTACAGTCCCGGGGATGTCTGCCAAGCGTTTGGATCAGACGGCGAATGGGGCGGGGGCGAGATGTTCATCTCAGGTGGCCGCCCCGTGGAGCACATTCGAGAGATTCGGGGCCTCCGGACGATCGTCACCGCCCAGGGCACTCGCTGGGTGGAGATTGAAATGAGACCGGGATCCCCCGCCCAGCGGTGGATTGGATACGATCCTGAGCAGGAGTCCGCCGCGTCCCCTCTCAGTCACCTTGTGACCTCGGCGCCTGACCGCGGCGGGCTCGAAGTGGTTCAATTCCAAGACTGGAGGGACTTCGGTCCCATCAGACGCCCTGCGCGAATCACAGTGGCTCGCTGGCCGGAGGACAGCGGAACCGACATCCCCGGGGTGCTGCGCGTGATGGACTCCCCGGCGCCATCGGAGCGCACTCTGGCGATTCTGCATCTTGCCGTTGGTATTCCGGCGTCTGAAGAGCTCTTTCGTTTCACCCCTCCCGCCGGCTTCCGGGTCGCCGAGGAGCTCCCGGACGGTCGACGGAGGATCTGGGGCGAGAGCGAAATCGCCCAAGCCCCAGCAGCGCCCCGAGAGGTTCCGCCGCCGGCTCCCGGTGCGGGGAGACCGGCCTCGCCGGCGACCGCGACTGCCTCCCCGTTCGACCCGACACTCATGACTTTGGCCATCGGCCTTGGGCTCTTCCTCCTCGGAATAGCCGCGTGGTTGTTTGGCCGGAGGCGTTGGCAGCCGTGAGGCCGCTTCCGCTCCGTGCTTTCGTGTTCCTGATGAGCCAGCCTCACCTGATGGCCACTGGCACCGGTCTCCGTCTGGAAGATATGGGGCCGGCCACCCAGTACGCTGAAGCCTCGCTGAGCATTCAGGAGGGGATTCTCCTGGAACTCCCTCCCACTGTTCACCTTGGGGTCTTCGAGCCTGAAGAGCCGCTGCTGGTCGCACTGCGGGTGCACAACGACAGTGATGCCCCGATCACCTTTGTCGACGTCGATCCAGGGTGCGGCTGCACCAGCGCTGATCTTCCGGCTGGCACCATCGGGGAGGGATCAGAGGCATTGGCGCTCCTGTTCATCGACCTCAGCGGTCGAGGGGGCCTTCATGAACAGCTGGTCATCTATCAGGTCCAGACGCCGTCAGGCGAGAGATTGCTCCGGGTCTCTCTGCGATGCGAGGTCCGCTCCTTCGCTTCCCTGACGCCGCAGGAGCTCCGGTTCCATGTCTTCGGGGACGCCTCTGTGGAGCAGTCCCTGACGCAGCCGCTCGGCCTTGTCTTGAACCCAGACGCAGTGTCGGGCGACATTGCTGCCTGGGACATCCGGACACTCGGCCAGCCTCCCGCCGGAGTGAGTCTGGTCAATGGCGCTGGCGAGACCCATGCGATTTCGGACCGTCTCCAAGTCAGCACCCGTCCCTCGGATCTCGCGTTGTCACGCGTCGCTCCCAGCGGAGCAGTTTGAGGTTCCACTTCAATATGTGCTCCTGCCCTGAGAGCGCACGCGGGCCGTCCGGCTCTCGATGTCTTCCCGCCAGGGGAAAGAGAGCGAGAGGCTTCACGCTCATCGAGGTTCTGGCCGCGGTGGCCATCATCGCGATCTTGGCCGCGATCGCTATCCCCAATCTCCTCGATGCCCAGATGCGGGCCAAAGTCAGCAGGGCCTCCAACGACCTGCGAGTGATCGCGATGGCCCTCGAAGCCTATCGGCTGGATGCGGGCGATTACCCGCCCCATCGAGGCCCAGGAGCTGAGGGGCACGGGGAGAAAGAGGATGTCCATGTGCTGAACGGCCACGGGGAGCCGAGAAACTTCGGGTTTCGAACAATTCCACTGAGACTCTCCACGCCCGTGGCCTACATCACGGCCTCCGCTCTGCCCGACCCATTCAAGACGGGAGCCGTGGACACCTCAGGGTTGCCCTACGTGTCTGGAGACCCCACAGACCTCGCATACGTCTATCACAACATCTATCAGTACGCGATCCTGCAGATGTCGCCGGACTTCTTTCCCGACGACTTCACCGAGGACTATGGTCATTGGCGCCTCGCCAGCCTGGGGCCCGGCGGGCTCTACGGGGGGTTCGGGACCTCGGACCGTGGCTGGCTCTACGATCCCACAAATGGTCTGAGAAGCCGGGGCATGATCGTGCGGACTCAGCTGGACATCAGCGGCGGGAGGCTGCAGCGGCCGGACGAGGAGTGAGTGCGAACTGAAGGAGGCTGTGCCACTCCCGGGCCTGAATCTCTGGCACGGAGACGCGCGGCCTCTGGTTTCCCGTTGCCACCCGGTTCCCGGCAGCTCCACAAGGAAGGCATGGCCCGCCAGATCATCCTCTGCGCCGACTGTGAGGGGACGCATCGCCAGCTGCACGACGCGGTCGCGGCGATCGAGCGGGCGGACATCGCGGTGAACTTCTTCTTCGTCGGCGAGACGGCCCGCTCGAATCCCGGGATCGTCCGCGCCGTGGCCGAGCGCCATCAGGTCGAGAGCCACACGATGACCCACACGCCGCTGCGAGGCCTGCAGCCCGAGGCGCAGCACCGGGAGATCATGACGGGCAAGGACCAGGTGGAGCAGATCATCGGCCGCCCGACGCACGGGTTCCGCGCGCCGTGCCACGCGATCGACCGGCGGACCGTGGCGATTCTCAACGACGAGGGCTTCGTGTTCGACGTCTCGGGTCTCTACTACCGCTATGACATGGGCGACGTCGCGGAGATCCGCCCGACGTGGTTTCGGGAGTGGATGCCGCTCTACGGCAGGGTCGGCCTGACGCCGCGCTTCGCGTTCCGCATCTTCCGCCTTCTCTTCCGCCTCTTCGATCCGCTCGTCATCCCGCTGCACCCGCAGTACACGGCCCTGAGCCCGCGGCACCTGGACGCCTTTGTGGAGTTCACGCGGTGGGCGCGGGACGCCGGCGGCGAGTTCGTTCTGATCCGGGACCACCTCGCGGCGCGCAACCACGCCTACGACCCGGCGGTCCCGATCACGCCACGCGTGCACGCGATTCACTGAGCCGCGCCCGGGCCTCAGCGGTAGATGATCAGATTGTCCCGGTGGATGATCTCCTCGTGGGGCGGCGTGGCGCCGAGGCGGGCCTCGAGCTCGTGCGTGTGAGCCCCGCGGATCGCGTCGACCTGCTGGCTGGTGTAATTGACAAGGCCGCGGCCGAGGACCTGACCGCCGGGACCGCGGATCTCAATGACGTCACCGACGCCGAAGGGACCGCTGACCTCCCGGACGCCGATGGGGAGGAGGCTCCGGTGCTTGTCGACGAGCGCCTTCGCGGCCCCCTCGTCGACGACGACGTGGCGGTGGTGGCTCGCCTTGCCGAGGGCGATCCAGCGCTTGCGGCCGGAGAGGCGATCGCGCGCGGGCTCGAACCAGGTGCCCAGGGGCTCGCCGGCGAAGATGCGGTCGAGGACGCGCCGGTCCTTGCCGCTGGCGATGAGGGCCGCGACGCCGCTCGTGGTGGCGTTCTTGGCGGCCAGGAGCTTGGACTCCATGCCGCCGCGGCCGAGCTTCGAGCGCTCGCTGCGCACGAGGCGGATGACCTCATCGGTGACCTTCTCGATGTGGGAGACAACCCGCCCGTCCGCGCCGTGGAGGCCCTGGACGATGGTGAGAATGACGAGCAGCTGGGCCTCGACCTTGGCGGCGACGGCGGCGGAGAGAATGTCGTTGTCGCCGAAGGTGAGCTCCTCGATCGCGGTCGTGTCGTTCTCGTTGATGATGGGGATGACGCCCATCTCGAGCAGGCGCAGCAGCGCCCCGCGCGCGTTGAGGTAGCGCTGGCGGTCGTCGAGGTCGCCCCGCGAGAGGAGCACCTGCGCGACGTGGAGGTCTTCGCCGGCGAAGGCGTCGGCCCAGATCCGCATGAGCTGCGACTGGCCGATGGCCGCGAGGGCCTGTTTGCTCGTGATCTCGGCCGGCCTGTCGGAGAGGCTCATCTCGGCCATGCCGGCGCTGACGGCGCCCGAGCTGACGATGAGCACGTCGACGCCGCGGCGGCGGAGGTCACCCACCTGCTCGGCGAGCGAGGCGATGAGTGTGCGGTCGAGCCGCCCGTCCTCACGCGAGAGGACGGCGCTGCCGAGCTTGATGACGACGCGCTTGACGCGGGCCAAGGTCTCCTGGCGGAGCTGAGCGCTCATGGCTTGTCGGCCTCCTCGCCGGTCCCGGGGACCATCGCCGCGAGGTGACGGTCAATCTCCGCGACGAGAGGCTCGAGGCCCTGCCCCTCGGCGGCGGCGATGACGATCGGCGCGGCGCCCCGCGCGCGGAAGTGCGCCGTGATCGCCGCGATCTCCTCGTCGAATGAGAGATCGGCCTTCGTCAGCACCACGATCTGCGGGCGCGCGGCCAATGCCCCGCTGTAGCTGCGCAGCTCGCTGTTGACCAGCTCAAACTGGTACCACAGCGCCTCGGCCTCGTGGCCGGGATCGGCATCGACGGGCACGAGGTGAATCAGAAGGCGCGTCCGCTCGATGTGGCGCAGGAAGCGGTCGCCCAGCCCCAGGCCGCGGTGGGCGCCCTCGATGAGACCGGGGATGTCGGCGAGGGTGCACGGGCCGAAGCGCGGCAGGGCGAGGACACCCAGATTCGGGTGAAGCGTGGTGAAGGGGTAGGGCGCGATCTTCGGCGTGGCCCGGGTCAGCGCGGCGAGCAGGGTGGACTTGCCCGCGTTGGGCAGACCGACGAGCCCCGCGTCGGCGATGATCTTGAGGTCAAGCAGGAGGCGGCGCTCCTCGCCGGGGAAGCCGTCGGTGGCCTTGCGCGGGGCGCGGTTCTGCGGTGTCGCGAAGTGCTGATTGCCCTTGCCGCCGTCACCCCCCTTGGCCAGCAGGAGGCGATCGCCCTCGTGCAGGATTTCGCCGAGCGTCTCATCGGTCTCGGCGTCGGTGATCACCGTCCCGAGAGGCACGGGAATCGTCACGTCCTCGCCATCGCGGCCAGTGCACTGAGCACCGCCGCCGTGGCCAGCGTCTCCGGCGCGGATCGCTGGCCGGAGCTTGAGGTCGTAGAGTGTGACGAGATGCGGGTCGGCCACCGCCCACACCGAGCCGCCGCGGCCGCCGTCGCCGCCGTCGGGGCCGCCGCGCGGGACGAACTTCTCGCGGCGAAAGGAGATGCACCCCTTGCCGCCGTCTCCGGCGCGCACTTGGACGCGGACGTGGTCGACGAAGTTCATGGACCTCACAACTCAAGAGGCCCGGGGGCGGAACCCCCGGGCCTTGATCATCTTGGGCCTGGCCGAGAGCTCCGCTCAGTTGGCGCTGGCGGCCGGCTCGGACGGGATGACGTCGACGGTGCGCTTGGTGCGGCTCGAGAAACGGTAGACGACCTTGCCATCGACCTTGGCGAAGAGCGTGTCGTCCTTGGCGTGGCCGACATTGCGCCCAGGGAGAATGCGGGTGCCGCACTGGCGGACAAGGATCGATCCCGCCGTGACCGTCTCGCTGCCGTAGGCCTTGACCCCGCGCCGCTGGCCATGGGAGTCGCGGCCGTTGCGCGAGGAGCCGCCTGCCTTCTTGTGTGCCATGGAAGTCTCTCCTGGGCGAGCCCGCGTCAGCGGGTGATCGCCTTGATGCGGACCTTCGTGTAGTCCTGCCGGTGGCCCTGCGTGCGCGAGTAGCCCTTGCGGCGCTTGAACTTGTAGACCCGGATCTTCTTGCCGCGGAACTGCGAGACGATCTCGCCGACGACCTTGGCCCCCGCGACCGTCGGGCGACCCACCGCGATGTCGTTGCCGTCACTGACAAGCAGAACGTCGTCGAAGACGACCTCGCTGCCGATGTGACCGGGGAGCTTGTTGACGTCGACCAGCTCGCCCTCACGGACGGTCGTCTGCTGGCCCTGGGTGCGGATGACTGCGTACATGGGACTTCGACCTCTGTTCCGTCGTGTCCCTCGGGGACACAAGCGGCGTGAGATACCGGACGGCGGGGGCCGATGTCCAGCTCAAAAGCGTGCGGACGGGGCCTGTCACGGCAAGGCCGCGCGGCGGACGAGGTCGGCCGCGTCGATGCGGCCGTCGGGCTCCAGGTCGGCCGCAGCCAAGTCGTCTCCCTCCAGCGGGACGAGGCCCAGGATGTGGTCAGCGATCGCCTCGACGCCCGGAACCTCGCCGGGGGCGGTGGCGGTGAGAATCTGGCCGCTCGGGCCGGGAGTCGTCACGTCGCTCGGCCCCGGGGGAGCGTAGATGCGCAGCTCCTCGTTGAAGGGCTCTTCCATGACGATGTTGCCCCCCCAGTCGCAGGCGATGTCGGCCCGGACACCGCTGATGGTCTCGGCACTGAGGTCGACGACGCGGTCGTCGGGTGTGAGGACGAGTGTGCGGGTGGCCGTGCCGCTGATCCCGACGCGGTAGATGCCGGCCTGCGTCCCGGCCGGGGGCGCGTTGAGGGGCAGGAGGGCGTAGATGATGTCATCGCCGGCATCGGCGCGGTTGCGGTGGTCGATGGCGAGCCCCGCGCCGGCCAGCGAGGGGGCGGCGGCAACCGTGACCGCCCACGCGGCCTGGGCCGTGTTGAGCGGAAGCGGCCCGGCGGCCAGCGCGGCGGCGTCGAACCGGTAGACGATGGTGACGCCGCCGATCTGTGAGACGCGGGTGAGGATGTAGAGATTCCCCCCGTCGTCCACGCACAGACTGCGGCCATAGAACCCCTGGTCGCTCGCCCCGTCGACTTCGCGGATGACCGGCACACCGTCGAGGGTCGGACTGTCGCCGATCGCGGCCCGCATCACCGCGCCGTTGCCGAGCGTGCCCTGGGTCCAGCGGATGACGCGATTGGCGCCGGTGCCGGTCACCCAGACGTCGGGTGGCTGATCGACCATGGGGTGGGCGCTGCCGACGTCGCGATCGCCGGTGCCGTCGGGCAGGCCGCGCGCGAGTTCGACGCCTCCCCCGCCGGGTGTCGAGCCGGTGGCCCAGATTTCGCCGTCGGGGGCGACGTGGATGCCCCAGGGGGCGAGGTCGCTGGTGCTGCCGCCCACCCAGGGGAGGTCGGCGATGTAGAGCTGCGTGAGGTCAGCGGGCTGGAGGTCGGGATGAACGAGAAGGGCTCCGTGGGGGCCATTGGTGGCGCCGAGCGTGCTGACGCTGACGAAGATTTGGCCGAAACGCGGATTCTCGGGGTTGATGTCGATGGCGACACCGGAGGACGGGAAGGTGCCCGGGAGCGTCTGGATGTGGCCCGCGCCGTTGGGCGTGGAGTTCGAGCGCACAAGCTCCCACGCCGCTCCGTCGGCGCGCTGGACGCGGACTCGGAGGTGGTAGGGGCCCGGGGGGACGAGCGGCCCGGCGGCGTTGTCGGTGCGGCCATTCCATGCGACGGCGTGCGGTCCCGGTGCGGAGGGTCCGCTGAAACTGGCGACGGCGGGCCCGCCGTCGAGGGGGACGACTTCGATGGTCACGGCGTCGGCCTGGCTGCTGAGATAGTAGCGCACGTCGACCACACTCACGCCGAGTGTCATCGCGGGGGAAGACCACGCGATCTGGCTCGCGTAGGGTCCCGCGAAGCTCGCCGGCGCCGCGAGCGCGGGCGCCAAGGCCCAGAGCACTGAGCGCAGTGACATACCGAGACACTTTCCCAATGGCGAATCGGTGCGGCGAACCCGGCGTCAGGGCCGCCTCTCCGCCGTATCGGGCGAGCCCCGCCCCCTGTTGAGCGCGGATCGGTTGAAACCGGGGCCTTCTCTCTGGTTGAGTCGGGCAATGCTTCGCCACGCGTTTCTCCTGGGCCTGCTTGCGTTGACCCCCGGCTTGCCCGCTCACCGCTACACGGAGGTTCTCGTCGCGGCGAATCAGAACAGCCCCGAGAGCGTGGGCCTGGCGCACCACTTCGTTGCGCGGCGGGCAATTCCGCCGGAGAACCTGGTGCTGCTGGACTGCCCCGGCGAAGAGACCATCTCGCGCGAGGTCTTCGACCGGTCGATTCACTGGCCGCTGCTGCGACACTTGGCGCGCAGTCCTCTGGGGCCCCGGGTCAAGTTCCTGGTGCTGATGCGGGGCGTGCCGATCCGGATCGAGGCCGGCCGCGCCGCCGCCTCGCCGGAGCGGACGATGCGGGCCTCCGTCGACTCGGAGCTGACGCTGCTGCGCTGGGAACTGATGGATCCGCGCCATCTCCCCCCGCTCGAGGGACCACTCGCCAATCCCTACTTCCATGCCGATCCCGAGTTGAGGGGAACGGCGGGGTTCGACCCCCGCCTGTGGCCGTTGACGCTCGTCACGCGGCTCGACGGCTTCTCGGCGGACGACGTCCGGGCGCTGATCGCGCGGGCCGACACCCCGCGGCGGCCGGGACGCTTCGCCATCGACC
>JABWBI010000417.1 GCA_013360565.1 Candidatus Sumerlaeia bacterium
GGGAGCCGGTCGAGATCGAGGGCATCGAATGCCACCTGATCGGAGCCGGCGAGGACTCGCCGCCGTGCGTGGCGGCGGCGGCCGTCAGCGGGTGTGCCGTTTCCGCGGCGAGTGCCGTCGCCCTGCGGGCGATGCTGTCGCCGGGGGGCCGGGCCCCGCTGGCCGATGTGGTGACGATGCCGGCGACGGGCGAGGTCCTGTTTCTCGTCGACCTCAACCGCATCATCGGCGAGCGCGGGGAGGAGATCGATCGCTCTCTGGAGATGGTGCGGCTGCTGATCGCGCAGTCTCAGCGCGGGGCGGGAGTGGGCGCGTGGGGCACGCTCATGGCGCTCTACACCGACATGATGCGCGGCGCGGTGCGCGTGGCCGGGGGCGTCGAGACACTGGCGGTGCGCGTCCGGCCCCGGGCGGAGGGGCTGACGGTGGAGTTCGACATCGACTTCGTGCCCGGAGCGGTGGCGCTGCTGGCACTGCCGCGGCACATCGAGCGCGATCTGACGCTCGCCGACGCGCTGCCGCCCGGGGCGCTGCTGACGGTCGGGGGAACATTCGACGCCGAGCGCACGGCGCGCATGATGACGGCGTTCTTCGCGTGGTTCACGGCGACGCTGCCCGCGGGCGCGTCGCGCGAGGCGATCTTCGGCGGCCTGACAGCGCAGAGCCTGTCGTTCTACTCGAGCCTGGGCGACGAATTTGCCTATGCCATGGTGCCGGCGGCCGAGGGCGGCCTGATGCCGGCCACGGTGATGCTCATGCGGACGGAGGATCCCCCTCTGTCGGCCGCCCGCTTGGCGGCGCTCGTCGCGAGCCCGGCGATGCTCGAGATGATGCGGACGATGTACGCCGCCCAGGCATCGGGGGAGATCGCCTTCCACGACCTCGGCGAGCGCGAAGTCCATTTCGTCCCCGTCCGCCATCTGCGATTCTCCGGCCTTGGCCGCGTCATGAGCGACCTGATGAGCGAGGAGGCGGCGGCGGAGAGCGTGCGCGAGGTTCTCAGCGGTCTCGATGCCATCGACCACTGGATCGCAGCCGCGGACGGCTTCATCGCGATGACCACCGAGCGCGAGCCGGTGCTGATGGCCCAGATTCTCGCCGGTCCAGGCGACCCGCTCGCGCCGCCCCCCCTCGCCCTCGGCGCCGACTACATTCTCCGTCTCCGCCTCTCGCGCCTCATCGCCTGGGCCTCCGGGGTGAGCGACCCGCCCCTGCCCGGCGGGCTGCTGGCGGCGGCGGAGGCCATGGCAGCGTCCGAGGAGGGCATCTGGCTCACCGCGGAGCTGCGCCCCCGCGGACTCGCCGCATCGCTCTTCGTCCCGTCAGGCGATGTCCGCGCGATCGTCGACGCGATGAGCCGGGCGGACTGACCTCAGCGCCGCCCCTTGCCTTTGCCCGTCTTCTCCCGCCGCATGCGCGCGGCGGCGTCCTCGACGGCGTCGAGGATCTTCACGTAGCCCGTGCAGCGGCAGAGGTTTCCGGCCAGGGCGGCGCGGATCTCGTCGCGCGACGGATTCGGCGCGTGGTCGAGGAGGTGCTTGGCGGCGACGAGGAGGCCGGGGATGCAGAAGCCGCACTGCGCGGCGGCGTGGTCCAGCATCGCCTGCTGAAGCGGGTGCAGCGCTCCCGGCCGGCCCAGCCCCGCTGCCGTGACGACCTCGCCGCCCTCGCAGTGCGGCGCCATGACCAGGCAGCCATTGACCGGGCGGCCGTTCAACTCGACGCAGCACGACCCGCAGTCGCCGTTGAGGCAGCCGTTCTTCACCTCCACATAGCCCTCGGCCCGGAGCACGTCGAGGAGAGAGAAGTTGATGGGCGTGAGGAACGTCCGCGCCTCTCCGTTGATCGTCAGGTGAAGCTCCGTCAGCGGCGCCATCAGCTCTTCCTCCGCCTGGCGTCGAGTCCCGCCGCGCGCGCCAGGGCC
>JABWBI010000075.1 GCA_013360565.1 Candidatus Sumerlaeia bacterium
CGGCGATGGCATCGACTGCCCGGAAGTCGCTGCCGGCGGTCACGCGCAGCGTGCTGCGAAGGGTTGCGATCTCCCCCGGCACCAGCGTGAGCTCCACGCGCCGCTCATCGAGCAGACCGAACAGCGCCTCGCGCACGGTTCTCTCGACGAGACCGAACGCCTTCGCGCAGCCCGGACCGGTGTCCACCGTGAGTGAGACCCCGGCGCCGGTCTGGGTGTTGCGCGCCCCCGCGGTGGTCGCCTCCAGTGCCCGGCGCCCGAACAGCAGCACCGCGAGGTAGGAAGGGGCCCACTCGGACGTCAATGTGAAGACGGCATGGTGAGCCCGCGAGTCGAGGTTGGTGAAGGTGTGCGAGATCGCGATTTCCGGCCCCCGCAGCCGCACGCGCTTGACCACCGTCACCGGCCTTCGCACCAATGTGAGATCGAATCCGTCCGCCCGCCCGGTCAGGCGGAGACCTGTCCGGGCTTGCCGGGACAGCGCCGCGATGTCCAGCACGGGGTCACCGTCAACGGTCAGGCGCTCGACAAGCGCACGCTGCCGGACCGGCGGAGGGAACTCCACACCGGCGGTGGCCTGCGTCCCATTCTCCAGGGCCCAGAACGCATCCCGGGCCAGTTGAACCTGCGCCACCTTGGCCGGTGCGTGCGGCAGCGCCGTCCAGTCGATGAGATGCCGCATCCACGCCTCGGCCCGCGGGACGAGCTTCGACCAGCCTTCGAACTCCTCCACGCGCTGCCGTCTGCTGCGAAAGGCGGACCAGACCTTCTCAGCGGGCTTGATCTCGGGAATGGCCTCGTCGTCGTGGCCGCGGCCGTAGATCGAGCTCTCGGCAAGTTCATTGCCAGCCAGCTCATCGCCAGTGCGCCGGTCGAAGAGGCTCAGCAGCGCCCCCGTGCGGGCTGACCACAGCGAGACCACGTCGCGTGTCGCGGCGACGATCTCGAGGCGGCCGTCGCCGTTGAGATCGGCCCGGCCGACCCCGGTCGTCCGGTGACCGGCGCGGGAATCCAGGAGGAGATGCTGCGCCACGCGCGATGTCCGGTGGGCCTCCCACATGCGCGCACGCGGCCCGCCGATGCCGATGCAGCCGAACTCGAACGTGTGCGACGTCAGCGCGAGACCCGCGTGCAGCCAGAGTCGACGCTCGGCCGGAGTGCGCGGCGCCACCTGCATCAGGTCCCGCGCCGCACGGCCGAAGACCGGCCGGAATCGCCGCACTTTGGGGGAACGGCGATTGAAGTCGAACCAGTCCGCGAAGCCGTCCTCGTGGTAGGGAAGGTTGGCGTCGGCGAGGCTCGCGCACATCCACTTCGCCTGCCCCGGGCCGATTCGGCGGCGCTCCGCCGGGATCTGGCCTCCGAACCGGTCGAGATAGTCGCACAGCCGCGTCAGGCGCACCCCGGGCTCGCGCTCCAGCGCCGTGAGCAGCCGGTCCAGATGTGCCCAGATGACCTGAGGGGGGACCCCCCGGTGCAGCGCCCAGAGGCCGGTGACTTCCCCGTCCTCCGCCCACGTGAGGATCGGTGGAAGGTCCGGGCGCGCGTGAGCGGATCGGGTCTCGCGGAGTGCGGACAGAGCCGGCTCGACGTCTCCGGTCCAGAGGGCCCAGTTGATCCGGTGCTTGAATCGCTCGTGGTCCGTGAAGACGACGAGGTCGCGCCCCGGTCCGGCGGCGAGGCGGCGCGGACGTTGGAGATCCTCGCAACCCGCCGCGGCCAGCATGTGGTCTTCGATCAGCGTGTACTCCAGCCCGCTCGACGCGATCTGGGCAGCGAGATCGGGGTGCCATGAACGCTCGGAGATCCAGTGACCCCGGATCTTGACTCCGGGAAACGCCGCCGCGAGCACGGCGCGGTGCATCTTCAGCGCAAGTGCGTTGAGCTCAGCCGGACCCGTGAAATGAACGTTCTGAGCGTAGGTGGAGGCGAGCAGCTCCCATCGGCCACCGGCCGCCTCCTCGCGCACCTCGTCGAGGAGTTCCGGCGCCATCCACTGAAGGCCGGTGAGAAGAGAGCCCGACCAGTGAAAGTTGACCGCAACGGCTGGGTGCCGCCGAAGAACGCGAACGAGGCCACGGTAGCAGTTCTCGACGGCGACCTGCGCAAAGGGGGTGATGGCCTGATTGCAGTGGAAGACCAGAGCCAGGTGGACGGGAGGAGGAGCCACGGGCGGTCCCATCAATTGGAACGATTGAACCCCATATAGGGGAACCATTGACGGAGCGCCCGTCCCTGGCAAGTTCAATCTGCCGCGTTGAACAGAAAGTGCGACAGCGTGACTCGCCGAAGCGTCAAGATTTTGCGCGCCCGGCTCCGCAGTCCGTGTCGCAAGTCGCCTTGTGTCAATGGTGTGAGCGACGCCACGGGTTGGCATGTGGGGTGCTGATCGTCAGTTGCCCCGAACGGCGGTACGCATTGAATTTCGAGGTGAACGCACCATGAGAGTCACAGTCCTTCTTTCGGCGGCTCTCGTTCTCATCCCCGGCCTCATGGCCCAGGACCAGCCGGGACCGGCCAAAACCGAGCCCGCGACCGGCGCGCAGGCCCCATCGCTGGCCCCGCTGGCACCCCCGGAGAGCGAGGCCCAAACCGATGCCCTCCCGCAGTGGCAGTCGCTCGCGGATGACCCCGCAACCGGTGCTCTGTTCCAGCAGAGCCCCGGCGCGACCAACACCCCGGCGCGCACCCCCGGAGTCTTTGACCCCTTCGCCAGCGACCCCTTCTTCTCCCGCGGCCCGCGCACGCAGGGCGTCTTCGATCCCTTCGCCATGATGCAGCAGCAGCTCGCCGAGATGCAGCAGTGGCAGGCGCAGATGGACCAGCACTTCCAGAGCCTGTTCCAGCAGATGCCCAACGCCCAGGTCTACGGTTTCTCCACCCGTGGCGGCAGTCTCGAAGATCGCGGCGACCGGTACGAGATCGTGCTCGAGATCAGCGGGCTCGAGAGCGGAACGGCGCAGCTCGACGTGCAGGGCAACCAGCTCGTCCTCCAGTGCCGCCAGCAGCAGTCGTCCCAGACCCGCCAGGGCGGAGGCCAGTCGGCCTGCTCCTTCGTGAACAACATCCAGCAGCGGTGGACCCTGCCCAACGACGCCGATCGCACCGCGATCCGAGCCGACAGCGAAGGCGACACGCTGACGATCACGATCCCCAAGCTTCAGGGAGTGCCCAGCACCATCAGTGTCCCCATCCAGTGAGAACCCGCGCCGTCAGTTGACCCGCTGACGAACGCACCTCCCGCCGCCGCCCGGGACTCTCCCTCCGCCCGGGCGGCGGTTGCCGTCTCAGGCCGGGACGTGAGCCGCCGTGTGGCCCCAGCGCGCGTCGACGAGGGCACGTCGCCCGGCGATGATCTCACGCAGCCGTGCCCGCTCGGCCTCGCTCATCTCCGTCGCCTGAAGCAGCTCCTCGGCGCGGTCGAGCGCCTGCCTCTGGTGCCTCTCGGTGAGAGGCTGAGCGCACCCGCATCCCCGGCACTCGCGCGGGATGTCGCCGCTCATCAGGCGGCGCCGGAGCTCGCGCGCCTCGGGGCCGTTCTGGATGCGCTGGGGCTCATCGGTGAAAGCGTTGCCATACTCCCACTCGATGAAGCAGCAGGGCTTCACCTCACCTCTCTTGCCGACGAGCCACGTTCCCCACGCAAGCTCACACACCTGCGGGCAGGGCTCGGCCTGCTCCGCGGGGGGGATGGGCCGCCACGGGAACGGCTTCTGGAGCGAGTACTCGACCCGGACACCGAGCTCGCGGCCGAGCGCCTTCGCCTCGTCGATCTTCTCCCACATGATCGGCAGCCCCGAGACGCTCGACTCCAGATCCTCCGGGTTGCAGATCACCGTGTCGGAGAAATCGATCTGCTCGGCGCCGAGCTCCTTGGCCATGCGCACCATCTCGGGCAGCTCTCCGATGTTCTCCGCGTTGATCATCGCCGCCAGATAGACGACCGGCGCCATGCGGCCCGCCGCGTCGCGCCGCGCCACGAGGTCTTTGACCTGCCTCTTGACCGTCTCGAGATCTGCCTTCTCGCGCAGGAGGTTGAACGTCTCCTCGGTTGCCCCGTCCATCGAGACATTGAGCCGGTCGAGCCCAGAGGCGATGATGTGCTCGTTGACCTTCGGCCTGAGACTCATGCCATGACAGTTGGTCAGGGCCATGGCCCCGGCCTCTTTGACGACCCGGACGAACTCGAAGAAGTCACGGTGCAGGAACGGCTCGCCGAGTCCGTAGAGCCCGAACAGCTGCGCGGCGCGGGCCAGCGGCCCCAACTTCTCCCGGAACGCCTCGACGGGGAGAAAGCCGTTCTCCCAGCGGTCGCCGTAGTACGACTGCCGGGGGCAGTAGTGGCACTCGATGTTGCACGCGTCCGAGGTCGAGACATAGTGCTGCGCCGGCAGCGCCAGCGCCACGTCGCTCGTGCAGCTCATGTCGATCTGTGTGAGCACCGCGTTGTGCTGCCGCTCGAGCCCGGGGGCACTTGCCGCGGCGGCATGGCCGTGTGCCGTGCTCATCATCGTGCCGAGGTCGACTTCGTACATGGCGCGGCATTGTCCCTCAGTCTCCTCCGGCGGCAAAGGAGAAAAACGCCGCCGCCCCTCGGCACTCTTGCCAGGGAACCCCCGCCGTGCTGGGGTGTCCGAGCGTGTGAATCACCACCATCAACCGAGTGAGGACCGAGAGATGCTGACCCGATCGTTGACCGCCACGCTGGCGCTGCTCGCCCTTCCGCTGGGGCTCGGCGCAGCCCCCGCGCTGGACTTCTCGACCGCCCAGGTGGAGTTCAACTTCACCCCGGGCCCGAACGTCGGCACCAATCCCGTCGAACTGCGGCTGGACCTGACCCCCGGGCTGACCTGGACCGAGACCATCGAGATGAACATGAACCAGGACATGTCGATGGCGGGGATGCCCGCCGGCATGGGCGCGGGGACCACCCAGATGACCATGGTCATGAGCAACACGGCCGGTGCCGGGCCGACGGAGAATCAGCGCACGATCACGAGCCGGATCAACCGGGCCGACATGTCAATGAACATGGGGGGCCAGACCATGAGCATGCCCGCCGACATGCTCGTCGGGCAAGAGTCGACGATGACGGTCGACGCCAATGGACGGCCCGCGGACCTGGAAGCGGCTCTCTCGGGTCTCTTCTCCGCCGCCGGCGGCGGGGGCGGCGGGGCCCAAGGGCCGATGATGAACCAGATGTGTGTGCTCCCCGATCAACCGGTCAGCGTGGGCGACAGCTGGGGCATGACCGTGACCTTCCCGAACGTGCCAGACGCCCTGATGACGATGACGAACACACTCGAAAGCGTCGACGCCTCGGGGGCCGAGCAGACGGCGCGGATCCGGACGGCGACGAGCCTGTCCATCCCGACACCGGTCTTGCTCGCGATCAGCCAGCCGGGAATGCCGATGCCGGAGGTCACCATCGAGCGGATGAGCATGAGCGGCGAGGGCGAGAGCCTCCACAGTGTGACGACCGGCCGGCGCGGCAATGGGTCACAGCAGTTCGAGATGGAGATGGCCACGGCCATGCCCATGCCGGCCATGCCACAGCAGGCCGGCCAGCCCGCGATGCCCTCGAACGTGACGATGAGTGTGACCATGAGCGGCACGATGCAGAGCACCGTCACCTACTGAGGCCCTCCGCTCTCCAGGCACCCGAGAGGCGGCCCTGCGGGGCCGCCTCTCTCATTCCTCCAGAGCCCCGCCACCCGCCTCCCACGGAGGCAGGCTCTCACCGTCCCGCCTGAGCGCCGATGAGGCGCGCCGGATCGACTCCTGACCATGCTTGGCCCGGATGGCGTCGACGGCTCGTTCCAGGGCTTCCATGCGCTCACCCGCCGGGGCGTCGATCAGGTCCAGCTGCTGGCGGTCATCGGCCAGCGACGAGGCTGTGACGCCGAGGAGGCGGACGCGAGAGCCCCGGCGCCATTGGCGCAGGAAGAGGTCACGCGCGGCTTCGAGGATGGGATCGTCGTGGCTGGTCGCCGTAGGCAGAGTGGCCGCGCGGGTGACGGTCTGAAAGGCGCTGTCGCGCAGCTTGAGCGTCACGCGCTGGGCCGTCAATCCGCGCGCACGGAGGCCGGCCGCCACATCCTCCGCGAGGCGGCTCAGCGTGGCCAGCAGGGAGTCTTCGTCACTGAGGTCGTGATCGAAGGTGGTCTCGTGGCCCAGGCTCTTGCGCTCGGAGTCCGGCGTGACCTCTCCGGCATCCTGTCCCGTTGCCCGCAGCCACAGGTCCTCACCGTGGCTTCCGAACATGGCGCGCAGCCGCTCAGGGCCCAGCGCGGCCACGTCACCGATGGTCCGCAGCCCCCGGGCCTGGAGACGCTCGGCGGTCTTGGGTCCAACGCCCCGAAGGTGCTGGATCGGCCGCGGTGCGAGGAAGCCCGCCGCCTCGCCGGGCCGAACCCACACAAGCCCCTCAGGCTTTCCCGCGTCACTCGCAATCTTGGCCACGTTCTTGGTCGGAGCGATGCCGAAGGAGACCGGCAAACCCTCCGTCTGCCGGATGCGCTCGCGCAGGTGAAGCGCCGCGTCGGCGGGGGTCGCCCACCGGTGCTCGGTGCCCGTGAGGTCGAGGTAGGCCTCGTCGAGGGACGCCATCTCGACCAGAGGCGTGAGCTCGAGAAAGAGTGCTCGCAACCGGCGCGAGGTCTCCACATAGTCCCGGGAATGCCCGCGCACGAAAATCGCCCCGGGGCAAAGCCGCACCGCCTGGCTCGACGGCATGGCCGACCGGACACCCTGCCGCCGGGCCTCGTAGGAGCACGAGGCCACGACGCCCCGGCCGCCGGGCCGGCCACCGACGATGACCGGCTTGCCCGCGAGCGTGGGGTCACGCCGAACTTCGCAGGCGACGAAGAACGCATCCATGTCGACGTGGAGAATCGTGCGCGGCATCGGATGACGGTGCGCGAACAGCCCGCGAAAGTCAACGCGCCCCCCCTCCGGCGCGTCTTCTTCCGTGTGAAGCCCCCTCATGTCAGCCCACTCCAGCGCTCCTGCCTCCCCGGCGGCGGCGCTTTCACGCTCGTCGAACTCCTCATCGTCGTTGCCATCCTCGCCATTCTCGCCGCCGTGGCGATTCCCAACTTCCTCGAGGCGCAGACCCGCGCGAAGGTCTCGCGGGTGGTGACGGATCTGCGGACAACCGCATCGGCGCTCGAGTCCTACCGGATCGACTTCAACATCTACCCCTACGACGGCAACGGCTACTCGCTCTCGACACCGGGCCAGGACCGCTACGAGTACTGGTGCCTGCCCTCGGAGCTCAGCACGCCGGTCACCTATCTCACGTCCGTGAGGATGATCGATCCGTTTCGCGCAAGCGTCGCCCCGGGGATGCATGCCCAGACTCGCGATCTCCGCTACATCTGCACCGAGGCCACCTGGGGGCTTGCCTACGATCGGCTCCAGATGGCCACCGGAGCCTCCGTCTACCTCGCGGACATCCATCAGGAGTGGGGCGAGTGGCGCCTCAACTCCACGGGGCCCGACCGGACGTATGGTCCCTCGACGCCACCCGATGCCTGGCCCGGGGTGTCGGGCTATCCCCTGCGCCCCATCCCCTATGATCCGACGAACGGCACGCTCAGTCTCGGCGACCTGCTCCGGGCCCAGACGTCGATCCACGGCTATGTGAATGTGCCCTGAAGACGTGAAAGCGAGCCTCAGATCCCACCCGGGGAAACTTGACACCGAGGCCGAGGTGACAAAGAATGGTGCCAGGCTTGATGCGGGAGTGCCGCTCCTCAGTCGCCGAACCGCGAGCCTGTGCTCTCAAGAGCGTCCTGAGGGCCGCGAGAAGGCGAGAGTGGTGTCCGGTGTCAATCTGAGTCAACCCATCCCCCACGGGGTCGCAGAGGGCGACGGTCCCCGGGCTCTCTGCAGCGAGAGGAGAGAGCTGTGAACACGAGAACGCGTGGCTTTACCCTGATCGAGCTGCTGATCGTGGTGGCCATCATTGCCATTCTGGCGGCCATCGCCGTCCCCAACTTCCTCGAGGCCCAGACCCGGGCAAAGGTCAGCCGAGTCAAGGCCGACATCCGTTCGGCCGCGACAGCGCTGGAGGCCTATCGCATCGACTACAACTCGTATCCCTTCGATGGCTACGAGTGGATGAGCGGATCCGGAACCTACACCTACAACTACTGGTTCCTGCCGCCCGAGCTCAGCACGCCGGTCGCCTACATCACGACCGTCAAGCTGGTCGATCCCTTCCGCCAGGAGATGACCTCCGCCACTCACTGGCAGCTCGGCGACGTCCGTTACGTCAACACGGCGTCCACATGGTCGCCCGCGTTCGACGCGATTCAGAACATGACGGGCCTCTCGTCCTTCTACGACGAGGTGCTGCAGGAGTGGGGCGGATGGTACCTCGACTCGGCTGGCCCGGACAGGTTCTATGGTCCGACCGGCCCGAGCACTCTCTTTCCGGGCGCGTCGGCTTGGCCGGGCGTCTCGGGCTATCCGGCCTGTCCGCAGCCGTATGATGCCACCAATGGCACAATCTCCTGGGGCGACATCCTCCGCAGCCAGGTCGCCACGAATGGGTACATCAACGCCCAGTGACCGCCGGCTGGCGAGCACTATGACGGCCGGGGCACTTCCAGGTGCCCCGGCTCCTTTATTGGGGGCACTTGACAGCCCCCGGTCTTCCGCCCAGACTCTGCAACCGCAGATCCGTGAGGAGGAGGCAACTCCATGACACGCAGCCGTTTGACCATCGCCGCCCTTGCCGTGGCAGCTCTCGTTTCCCTTGCCGCCTGTGGCGGCGGGGCCGAAGAGCAGGCCCCCGCCCCGGGCCAGGACGAGAATCCCGAGGCGGTCGTCTGAGTTTCGTGGCCTCAGGAGTCGGCGGACGTCCTCATTGAGAGGCGGTCGGCCGCTTTTTTTCGACGAGTTTGGGAAGGGCTTTCGAGCGGCTGGTGTCGTTGGGTAGAGTCCTGTCTCAAAGAGACCAAACATCGACCGGGGCGCCTCCCAAAGCGCGTCTCGAGAGGGAGAGAGAACCAGACCATGAGACAACGCGGCTTCACACTGATCGAGCTTCTGATCGTCGTGGCCATCATCGCCATTCTGGCGGCGATCGCCGTGCCCAATTTCCTCGAGGCGCAGACCCGGGCCAAGGTGAGCCGGGCCAAAGCCGACATCCGCAGCATGGCCACGGCCATTGAGGCGTACTACGTCGACTACAACGCCTACCCCATCGACGGCCACCGCGCCGGGGATGGCCAGGCGTTCTGGTACGTCCCGACCCACATCTCCTCGCCGGTCGCCTACATCACGACGGCTGATCTGGTCGATCCCTTCCGGACGACTCAGGAGGCCAACGCGGCCCGTCTGACGGACACGCCCGACGGCAACAACTTCACGGATGCCGCCTATCGCCGCTTCCGCTACATCAATTACATCTACACCTACAGCGTGAGCCTTGGACTCCCGGCCCTGGGAGCGCCATACATCGAGGTCTACGGCCCGTGGCGTCTCAACAGCGCGGGCCCGGATCGCTCCTATGGCCCCACCGTCCTGACGGCGGTCGGCTCAAGCTCGGCCAGCCTGAACATTGTGTACGACCCGACCAATGGCACCATCAGCCGCGGTGACATCATGCGCTCTCAGAAGGAATCGGACGTCCGCACCCGCTGAGTCTCCCTGGCCTCAGAGCAACCTGAAGGGCGGCCTCGACCGGATGGCCGCCCTTCCTGTTTTTTCGCCCCTGGGAAGAGTTGCACCGGATTTGGTGTCTGATGAAAATAACGCACTCCCGCGCAGGAGGAGAGAGCATGAGAAGACACGGGTTCACCCTGATCGAACTGCTGATCGTCGTCGCGATCATCGCCATCCTGGCGGCCATCGCCGTCCCCAACTTCCTCGAGGCCCAGACCCGGGCCAAGGTCTCCCGGGCGAAGGCCGACATCCGAAGCCTCGCCACCGCGATCGAGGCTTACCGCATTGACCACAACTCCTATCCCAACGACATCGGCAATGACTGGCCGTGGTATCCACCGGACTCGCTCAGCACTCCGGTGGCCTACATCACAAACTCCTTCCTGCCGGATCCTTTCCGAATCAGCCCCATGAGCGCCAATGTGATTCAGGGACGCCGCTTCCGCTACGTCAACTACATCGCGGGACGGGACGGCTGGTCACACTACGGCACTCCCAATGACGGCGGCGCGTATGGCATGGGCCTCCATTCGATGACATCGGCCTGGACCACGGGACTCGCGACCTTCGGGGAGTGGAAACTCTCCAGTGCCGGCCCAGACCAGAATGCAAACCTGAACTTCGTGACGGAGGAACTCATCTACGACGCGACGAATGGCACCATCTCCCAAGGGGACATCGTCCGCTCGCAGCTGGAGCCTGAGGCGAGGCCCTGAGCATCAGTGCAGAATCGGAAATCCCCCGGCGCCGGGAGTCCTCCCGGCGCCATTCGCTCTCTCAGGCCATCGCGGCCGGTGAGAGCGCCTCCGTCGGCGAGAACGGGGTGTCGCTCAGCCCCTCCCGCACCGGCTCGACCGGTCCAAAGCGCTGCTCGGCATCGTAGGCGCGGTGCTCGATGCGCAGCCCGAGGCCGCTGCGGGGCACGAGGCCGTGCCCACGCCAGCGCGCAGGGATGAGGCGGAAGGTCTCGCGCAGGATGCGCTGCGCCCGGAGGTCGCCCCGGAAGGAGATCTGCGCCGGCCGGCGATTGAGGATCCCATGGCGCCCCAGCCGGTGCTCGTGTTCACAGGCCTCGACCGCGTCGGCCACGCCGTCGAGCGTCGTCTCCGCCAGGGCGATGGGGATCGCGTGCCGCGCCGCGAGGGGCTCGAATGCATCACTGCCGAGCAGCGCACACTCCTCCATCGGCAAGACGCAGGCCTGTGCGCGCCCCATGGGGGATCGGAGCAGAAGGGGCGGCCTACAGCTTCACCCGCTTCCGCTACCCCGGCTCGGACTTTCTGCCGCTGGCCTACCTGGTGATGCGGATGCTGCCGCGGTTCGT
>JABWBI010000418.1 GCA_013360565.1 Candidatus Sumerlaeia bacterium
GCAGGTCGTCCGTCCGGCGGGCGCGCGCTCGACGCCGTGGGCTCTCGTGGAGGCCTCCCCGGCGGACCTGCACGTCACGGCGATCAAGCGGGCGGAGCGCGGCGACAGCGTGATCGTGCGCGCCGTGAACCTGGGGCCGGCGAGGGTGACTGGACGGATCACGGCGGGTTTCGACGTGCGTGAGGCGCACGTGGTCGACCTGGCGGAGGACCGGCAGGCGGCTCTCACCGTTCTCAGGGGCCGGAGCGTCGAAGTCGCGGTCCGCTCGAAGCAGATCGTCACCGTCGAGCTCGTGCCCGCGCGCTGATCCCCGGAGTCACGTCCGCAGCGAGAAGGTGCAGGGCAGATCGGCGAGGGTCTCAGCGTCGACCATCTGCGGCGCCTCGACACGCAGGCGCGCGGCCTGAGGCAGACGCAGGACTGGCTCGCTGTGGCTCAGCAGCGTCAGACTGATCTCGTAGGTGCCGGTGTTGAGAAAGATCTCCGGCCAGTGCGCCGTCCAGGTGAAGGGGCCCGGGGCGATGCGGTCAGGCAGAGGGCCCGAGCCGCGGGCCATCGCCGCGCCGGCGAGCTCGTAGTCGTCCCGGACGACGGTGATGCGCAGGTCAGGGGCGTCGATGGAAGCGTGGGCAGTACCGCGCAGCGTGATCTCCAGCGGATCCCCGTGGCGGAAGAGATCGCGCACGCCGCCGCCGGGTGCGGTGAGGCGTACGTCGTCGACCGTCGCGGCCGGCTCGACGGCGGGGTCCGCCGTGGAGGTGAAGCCCAGAGCCTCGTCGCAGACGGCGCGGCGGTAGGCGAGGGCGACCTCCTCGCTGGGTCCCCAGGCGACAGGCCGGCCGTGGTCAAGCCAGAGGATGCGCTCGCAGAGGGTGCGCGCGTGGCGAATGTTGTGGGTGACGAAGAGGACGGTTGCACCGCGACGGTGAAGCCCCATGAGAGCGGCGACGCACTTGAGCTGGAAGGGGCCGTCGCCGACGGCGAGAACCTCATCGACGACGAGGACATCCGGGTCGCAGTGAATGGCGACGGCGAAACCCAGGCGCGTCCTCATGCCGGTCGAGAAGTGCTTGATGGGCATCTCCATGAACTCGCCGATCTCGGAGAAGCCGACGATGGAGCGCAGCCGGTCCTCGATCTGGCGCCGCGTGAGGCCGAAGACCGAGGCATGGAGAAAGACATTCTCATAACCGGTGAGCTCCTCGTGAAAGCCGACGCCCACTTCGAGCATGGGCACGATGCGACCGTGGACCTCGACGGTGCCCTCGGAGGGCTCAGAGATGCCGGCGATCAGGCGGAGGAGGGTCGACTTGCCCGAGCCATTGGGGCCGATGATGCCGACCATCTCGCCGGCGCGGATGTCGAGGTCGACGCCGCGGACGGCCCAGAACTCCTCGCCGCGCAGCGCGTGGTGGGCGCGGCTGAGGACATAGCGCGTGAACATGTTGCCGGCGGCGGTGACGAGGTCGTAGGCCTTGCCGACGCCTCGGAGGCGGATGATGGGGTCGACGGCCATCGGGGGAGCTTAGCCGAGGGGAGGGGCAATGCAAAATGAACATTGCAGAACAGGGGGTGATTGCGGCGGCGGCCAAGGAGCTCCTGATTCCCTGGTTCCCTTTTCTCACCCCGTCTTACACTGTGCCTCATGGCCGTGAGTCCGCTGTCTCGCCTGATGCTGGGTCTGCTGGCCGCCTGGGCCGCCGCCGGGGCGGCTGTGATGCACCGCGAGGCGGATCTGCTGGCTGCTGCGGTGTGGCTGCTCGTGCCGGTGGCCGGTCTGGCGGTGCTGGGCTGGCTTCCGGCGCTGAATCCCTTGAACCGTCCGTTGCCAAGCCGGTTCATGACGCACTCAGCGATGATCGAGCGGGCGGAGTTATGGGTGCAAAGGAAAAGTACGTTGAGCGGCCTATC
>JABWBI010000076.1 GCA_013360565.1 Candidatus Sumerlaeia bacterium
TCGGCGAGTGCCTGGGCGGGCGTCGCCTCGCCGAGGCAGGCGCGCTGGACGCACTCGGTCATCGCGGCATTGAGCCGCCCCGCCTCGGGCAGGGAGGGGATGAAGACCTCGGCACTGGCGAGCGCCGCCGCCGAGAGTGCCCGGGCACGGGACTCGACCGTGCCGTCGATCTCCGTGAACATGGGGTCCTGGGCCGCCGCGACGACCGAGGGCAGGATGGGCGCCTCGCGGCACAGGGCCAGCTGGATGGGGCCACTTGTGATGAACGCGGCGAGCTCGGCGCCCAGGCGCTCGCGCTCCTCGGCCTCGGGCGTGTCCCCGCGGTCGGGCACGAGCAGCTCGTGCACCTCGACGAAGTGCAGTCCGTTGGGCCAGCGGACCTCGGACGCCACGCCGGTGACGGCGTAGACGTCAGGCGCATCGGCGCGGACCTCACGCAGGAACTGCGGCCCGCTGTTGAAGAACACCGTCGTCCCGGTCTTGAAGAGCTCGATGGCGCGGCGGTGGTCCGCGGTGAGCGTGTCGCGCGGGATGAGCCCCTCCTGGTAGGCGCGCGCCCACATCTCGAGCGCGGCGACGCCCTCGGGCGTGTTGAACGCCGCGCGCAGACGGCCCCGCTCATCGCGCGTCACGAGGGGGACGCCGGCGCGGGCCAGCAGCTCGCGCAGCCGGCCCTCCTCCGTCAGGCGCTGGAAGAACCCGAACTTGCCGGGCAGGCGCTCGCGGATCTGCCGGCTCGCGGCGAGGAGCTCCTCGAGCGTCTCCGGGGGGGCATCGGGGTCGAGCCCCGCCTGCTCCATCAGCGAGCGGTTGTACATCATGACGTCGACGGAGAGGTACCACGGCAGGGCAAAGACCCGCCCCTCCCAGGTGCATGCCGACGCGACGACGCCGGGGAAGTAGGTGGCGACCACGTCGTCGCCGAGGATCGCGCCGAGGTCGGCGAGCGCGGCGTCCTGGGCGATGCGGACGCCGGTGTCGTACGTGAGATTGATCACGTCAGGCGCCTCGCCCGCGCGGAACAGCGCCTGGACGCGGTTGAGATAGCCCTCGAAGGGCGAGTCGATCCACTCGACCTCGACGCCGGGGTTCTGCGCCTCGAAGGAGGCGCACAGTGCGCTCATGTAGGCGTCGTAGCGCGGACTGAGCTGCATGGTCATCAGCCGCAAGCGCGTGGCGCCAGACCCGGCAGCGCCGCCCCCCGCGGGGACCGCGGCCTGATCGCCCCCGCACGCGAGGAGCAGAGTGAGAGCAGGCGCAGCGAGGAGAGCGAGGGGGCGCATGGGCGCGGAGAGCCTCCAGAGGCGTCGATGGGTGCCGGTGATTCCACCAGTGGCGCGGGCGATGCGCAAGGCCGGAGGGACGGGCGATCGGGTCTTGCCCTTTGCGATTCGGGATGAAACGATCCGGGGCCGCCGTGTCACGACTCGCTCTCAATCGCGTCGCTGCCCTCGTGCCGATCATGCTCGGCGTGACATTCCTCGTCTTCGCCCTCCTTCACATCATGCCCGGCGACCCCGCGCGCGCGATGCTCGGACCCGAGGCGTCTCAGGAGACCGTCGAGGCGCTTCGCGAGGAGCTGGGGCTCAACCGCCCCTTCCTGGTTCAGTACGGCTCCTGGCTGTGGCGTGTGGTTCAGCTCGATCTCGGCCGCTCGGTCCATGGCAGTCACGACCCGGTGACCGAGATCATCGCCCGGCACTGGCCCGCCACGCTGGAGCTGACAGTCGTCGCGATGTTCTTCGCGACGCTCTTCGGCGCCATCACGGGGATCGTCTCCGCCGTCCGGGCCAATCACCTCGTCGACCACGTGGCGCGGACAGTGACCTTCCTCTTCCTGGCGATGCCGGGCTTCTGGCTGGCTCTGGAGATGGTGATCATCTTCTCGCACCACCTCGGCTGGCTCCCCGCGACCCGCCGGGGCGAACCCGTCGGCAGCGTTGAGTGGATCCGCCACATGGTCATGCCGGGGTTCGTGCTCGGGACGGGCACGTGGGCGTTTCTGAGCCGCATCCTGCGCTCATCGATGCTCGAGGTCCTGGGCGCGGACTACATCCGGACGGCGCGGGCGAAGGGGCTGCCGGAGCGCCGGGTCGTCTTCAAGCACGCGCTGAAGAACGCACTGATCCCCTTCGTGACCATCGCCGGCATGAGCCTCGGCGCCCTGCTCGGCGGCGCGGTCATCACGGAGACGGTGTTCAGCTATCCGGGCATCGGCCGCGAGATGATCGGGGCCATCCTGGCGCGCGACGCGCCGGTCGTGCAGGGAATCGTCCTTCTGCTGGCGGGCGTGTTCGTGCTGACCAACCTGGCCGTGGATCTGCTCTACATGGTGCTCGATCCGCGCATCCGGGTCGGGGGGGCAGCCGGTTGAGCGAGCGGAGCCACCCTTTCGCGGTGTTCGTCCGGGACTTCCGGCGCAACCGGCTCGCGGTGGCCGGGCTCGTCATCGTCTCGGGCCTCGTCCTCGCCGCCCTGTCGTCGTTCGTCTTCGCCCCGTGGGACGCCGTGGCGTCCCAGCAGCGCGAGCTCGCGCGCTCGGGGATGAGCTGGCAGCACCCGCTCGGCTGCGACGACTACGGGCGCGACATCCTGCTGCGCCTGCTCTACGGCGCCCGGATCTCGCTCCTCGTCGGCCTCACCGTGGTCGGCATCGGCATGTCGATCGGAGCGGTCACCGGGCTCATCAGCGGATTCTTCGGCGGCTGGGTCGACAGCGTGCTCATGCGGATCGTCGACATCTTCCTGGCATTCCCGTTCTTCCTCCTGGCGATCGCGATCGCGGGCTTCCTCGGACCGAGCCTTCAGAACGCGATCATCGCGCTGGGAATCGCGACCGTGCCGGACTACGCGCGCCTCGTCCGCGGCTCGGTGCTCTCGCTGCGCGAGTTCACCTTCGTCGAGGCGGCGGTCGTCTCCGGCGCGGGCAAGCGCCGGATCATGTTCCTCCACATCTTCCCCAATCTCGTGGGGACCCTGCTGGTCTACGGGACACTCAAGATCTCGACGGCGATCATGGCCGAGGCGGGGCTGAGCTACCTGGGGATCGGCGCCCAGGACCCCGTGCCGACGTGGGGCAAGATGCTCTCGGAGATGCGCGGAGCCATGCTCTTCCACCCCTGGCACATCTTCGCCCCAGGCCTCGCGATTCTGCTCACGGTGATGGGCTTCAACTTCCTCGGCGATGGCCTGCGCGACCTGCTCGATCCGCGGCTGCGCAAGGTGATGCGGACCGCCGGCGCGGGAGTGTGACCTCAGCACGCATCCAGAGAGGAGGCCGACGCGGGGGACCTCCGGATCAGTCTGCCGCCGGCTCCGGCACCTGCAGGATCAGCTCCACGGGCTCGAGAGGCGGGTCGGCGGTGTGAAAGGAGATCGACACCGTGTGAGCCTGGCCCGGCGTCAGCTTCACATCGCGCTCGCCGTCGCCCGTGTCGAGGGCGCGCCGGAGCTCAAGAACCCACCGGCCGTCACGCCAGGCCGCCCCGGCGCGCACATCGGCCGCGCTGCCCGTGGGGAAGGTGCTGATGATCGACGGAATGGTCTGGCCGGTCTCGACGGGCCCCGCCTCGGCGAGGGGCATGAGGCGGTCCTCGAAGAGCACCGAGGCCACATGCATTGTCCTCCCCCCCGGACCGGTCTCCGGCGAAGCCCATGTCGCCTCGGGCTCGTCGACTCCATTGGGACGGCATGTCCCTTGGCCCTCGTCGGGAAACTCCCGGGAGTCCACGGCGTTCGGAGGCCCGGACGAGTCGCGGGCGTGGCCCACCGCGCCCGAGCGGTGCGCAGACCAGTCCCACAGATCGAAGGCATGGTCCGCGCCGTGGATGATGATCTGCACGGCGTCGTCTTCGGTCCCCAAGCGCTCCCACCCGCTCTCGGTGCGCCGCCAGGGGCGGCAAGTCCGGTCAGCCTGGCGGTCCGGCCATTCCAGCCGCAGAAAGAGCGTGTCGTCATTGACCAGCGCCTGCGCCTGGATCATCGGCTGCGGGTGCACGTGGAGTTCGCTGACGGCGGGCAAGAGGAGAGTCTCCGCGCTGGCCCAGGCGGGCTCGGCCTCGAAGCCGCCGAGATTCACACGCCCGGCAAAGGGTCTCGCCGTGAGCGCCGGTGCGGCGGTCACCGGGAAGCAGACGAGGCCGCCGAGGGTGAGACAGGTGCAGAGTAGCGCATTCATGCGGTTGCCAGCTCCTGACAGGGATGAGGCAGGGACCTCCGAGTCAGGTGATTGTTTGGCGGACGCGCAACGAAAAACCCGGGACCGGCTTCGGTGGGAAGCCGACCCCGGGCCGTGCGCATGGATCGTACACAGCGATGTCCTGTGGGGGCTGACTCGACCCCTGGCCCACCGAGGCCAGGGCCTGCAATCGGCGCCTGGTGTCGAAGCGGCGCGCGGCAACTCCCCCAGCCCTTGGTCAGTTTGGGCACATTTCGTTTGGAGAATCAAGGGGGTAGAGGCGGAAATCCGCCATTCAGCGCTTGGGAATCACACAGCAGCAGCGGCAGAAAGTCGCCTGTCTGCCCTGCCGGGAGGGAAGGGACGCTGAGGAGTGGCGGGGGGACGTGGTTGGCACAGCCCCGCGCTCTTGCCGATCAGGCTTGACGTGGCAGTTGGACCGATTCAATAAGGAGACCTCTCGGTGGCTTCCTGCGTGGAGCCGCTCGCTCGCAACTCGGGCTCTCGGGGAGATCTCGGCGTGATCTTGACTCGACTCCGCCAGGGCGTCGCCGCCAGCGTCCTCGTCGCCCTCCTCGGGCCGGCGCCGGCCAACGACTCGATCCACACCACCTACCTCTGGCACCTGCATCAGCCCATCTACTGGCCCGATCAGCGACGCGCCGGAGGCGATGATCAGTACGAGAGCGCCTGGGACTCGATCCAACAGCGCGACGGCGGGGCGATCCATCCCGAGAACAATCTGCGGGAGATCTTCGGGATCGACGACCGCGTGGCCGCCTATCAGTGGCGCACACGCGACGCAATCAACTCGATCCGGGGCCTGCCTGATGCCGGAGCTCAGATCAACTACTCGGGTTCGCTCATGGAGAACGTCGGGAGTCTGGGCTTCGCCGGCCAGCTGGGGTACTCGGGCGGCTGGGCCAGCGCGATCAACGAGGCCCGGGGCTGGCTCACCTCGGGCGGCCGCCCGCGGGCGGACATGACGAACTTCTCGTATCACCATGCCCTGGGACCGCTGCACACCGACCGGACGAACTTCCTGCAGATCCGCCTGCACCAGGAGAAGATGCAGCAGGTCTGGGGCATCACTCCGGGCACGGCCCCGGGCTATTTCCCCACCGAGATGGCCTTCTCCACGCGCCTCATCCCGATCCTGGCGCAGCTGGGCATTCAGTGGTCGATCGTCTCGGGTGAGCACCTCTCCCGGGCATGCCCGGACTTCCCCGTCGTGCTCGGCTCCGGGGGAGTGAACTGCGACCCGCCCAACCGCGCCGATCAGATCAACCCCAACGGAGTGAACTTCTGGCGGCGCTCGATCGACCGGGGCTGCTCGCCGGTGCACGCCTTTCCCTTCGCGTACATCCCGCACCGGGCGCAGCACATCAACCCCGCGACGGGCGCGGCCACAAGCATCGTCGTCGTCCCCAGCGATCAGGCGCTGTCGTGGAACGATGGATACAGCCCGCTCGGTGCCGACGCGCTCTCGACCCTCGACCCGCAGCTCGGCAACGCGCCTCGCCCGATGATGGTGGTCCTCGCCCACGACGGCGACAATGCGTGGGGAGGCGGATACTCCTATTATCAGGAGGCCGTGCCCGGCTTCAGCGGCGGCGCGGCCGCACGGGGGTACTCCCCGACGACGATCCGCGAGTACCTGAGCGACCACCCCGTCCCGGTGGACGACATCGTGCACGTCGAGGATGGGGCCTGGGTGAACGCGGACAGTGACTTCGGCTCGCCCATCTTCATCAATTGGCTCTATCCGCTGCTCGACGCGAACGGGAACATCGACCCGGTCAGCGGCTGGCACAACAAGGCGCGCGAGTACGCCATCTTCATCGCAGCGGAGAACCGCATTCGCACGGCCGAGAACGCGCAGGCCGGCGGGGCGGCGTCGACGCGGATCGCCCACGTCATGGACCCCGGTCCGTCAACGACTCCCGTCGAGCGGGCGTGGCACTATTACCTCGCCAGCATGGACTCGGGGAACGTCTACTACGGCAATCCCCTCGACATGGAAATCAAGGGCACGGTCGGCTGCAACGAAGCGATGCAGCACATCGACCCCATCCTCGCGGGCCTGAGTCCGTCTCAGGACGTGACCGAGCCGTCGATCTTCATCCCGCAGCGCCACCCATACAACCCGGGCTCGGTGTCGTTCGGGGCACAGTACCAGTATCGCCCGTTCATCAACGACGGGTCGTTCACCGTGTGGACATTCGTCAGCGACACGGGTGGCACTCAGAGCGTGACGCTGCACTACCGGGTCGACGCGGACGGCCAGAATCCGCTCTCGTCGACGCAGAACGAGACGTACGCCGGCGGGCCAGAGGTGGGGGCCTGGCAGTCGATCGCGATGGCCGGACGCGACTTCCCGGCGAACAACGTCTACGGCTGGGGCGGGCTGAACTACTTCGAGCTGCCCGCGCACATCGCCCGCCACTACTCGGCCACCGTGCCGCCTCAGCTGGAGTCCCTCGTCGACTACTACGTCGAGGCGGTCGACGCCCGCGGCAATGTGGCCCGCTCTCCCATTCAGCACGTCTACGTCGGTGACGGCCAAGGCGGGACGCCGGGCGGCAGCCGCGTGACGACGGCGCCCGCGCCGCCGGTCCGGGGCCAGAGCGCGACGATCTCCTTCGAGAATGAGGGCGGCCCGCTGGCGAACGCCTCGCAGGTGCGCATCCACTACGGCTTCGACAACTGGCAGACGGTCCATCCGGCGGACCCCCCGATGACGTTCAACAGCGGCACCGGCCGGTGGGAGATCACGCTGCCCATGCCGGCGGACAGATCGCAGTTCGACTGCGTCTTCAACAACGGCGCGGGCACGTGGGACAACAACGGGGGCCAGGACTGGCACTTCACGCTGGCGAGCGTCAGCGCGCCGACCGGCAATGCCTTCCTGTCGCCGAACCCGGCGGTGGCCACGCAGCCGGCGACCCTGAGCTACGAGGTGGCCAGCGGGCCGCTCAGCCAGGAGGCCACGATCCGCGCTCACATCACTTACAACGGTGGAGCGATCACCGTGACGCCGGACCCGGTGATGACATTCGACGCCCCATCGGGCCAGTGGCGGACCAGCGTCACGGTGCCCGCGACGGCCACGTCCATGCGGGCGGCGTTCAACAACGGCGCCTCGCTGGTGGACGACCGCAACGGCAATCCCTGGTCGTGGACGGTGCTGCCGCCCCCCACGGGGACGCCCGCGCTGGCTCCGAATCCTCCCATCGCCGGACAGAGCCTCTTCATCACCTACGCCCCTGCCGCAGGACCGCTCGCCGCAGCCGCCACGGTCCGCGCCGGAGTGGAATTCACACCGGCGGCGGGTGACACAGCGGCCCAGGCCTTCACCGATCACCCGATGAGTCTCAACGGCGGCACCGGACTCTGGGAGGTCACCCTCCCGGTGCCCGCCGGGGCGACGCAGATGACCCTGCGGTTCAACGATGGCGGCGCGCTGACCGACGACAACAACGGTGCCGGCTGGATCTACACCGTCTCCACGGGGGCGGCGGGCGAAACGGTGACCCTGACTCCCAACCCGCCGGTCGCGGGGGAGAGCGTGACGCTCTCATACGAGGACCAGGGGCGCCCTCTCGCGGGCGCCGCCACGGTGAAGCTGCACTACGGCTTCAACAACTGGTCGACCGTCATCGCTCCCGATCCGAGCATGACCTTCAACGTCGGCACCGGCCGCTGGGAGATCACCGTCCCCGTCCCACCGGCCGCGACACAGCTCGACTTCGTCTTCAACAACGGCGCGAACCTCTGGGACAACAACGGCCAGCAGGACTGGCACTTCCCCGTGACGGGGACGCCGCCGCCCACGGGAGGCACGATCATCATCGGGTCCGGCGCCCCCCTCGGGACGACCGCGGGCCAGACATGGAACCAGGAGTTCCAGGACTGGCACTCGGCCGACGTCCGCGCGCTCGACGAGCCGGACGACACGTACGATTTCGGCGACGGCCAGGACAACTCGCGGGACATCATCGCCTTCTATCACCGCGACGACGCCGGCGCGGGCAAGGTGTTCTTCCGTGTGGACCTCTTCGACCTCGCCCTCGGCGCGGAGAACGGCTCGCTCGACGTGTACGTGGCGATCGACTTCAACTCGCCATCAGTTGGACAGGAGTTTCTGCCCGACTTCACCGACTGCCGGACCGACACGCGCTGGGAGGTCTGCATCAACCTCTACGACGCGACGAACTACCGGGTGTATGACTCCTCGTTCAACCTGATCTCGACCAACATCGCACCCGCGGTGTCCCCGGCACTCTTCCTGGGTTCGCACTGGCGCAGTGACCTCGACTCGGTGGAGTTTGGCATCGACCGCGCCGTCCTCACCGCGGAGGGCTGGGACGGTTCGTCCCCGCTCAGCTTCCAGGTGTTCACGGCCCGCGACGGGACCAACGGCGGGGCCGGAGACATCCCCGGCCACTCCGACCTGACCGACGCGATCGTCGACGACGACCGCGGGTACAGCGACGGCACCGGGGACATCGGGCTGCTCAACGGCGCGACGCCCTCCACCGCGCAGGTCACACCGCTCCCCTTCGCGTACATTCTCCACGGCAACCAGTCGCTCAACGAGGCCTCGGGCGTGCAGGAGCTGGTTCACTCGAACACGGTCCAGACGCCCGCCGGCAATCCCACGGGATATCACCGGGCGCTGGAGACGGCGCAGATCTTTCAGGCGCCGCCGTCGATCCACGTCTCGGCGACGCTCGGCGCGACGTTCCAGTGGGCCGACCGGCCCGGCACCAGCGACCCCCAGGACGGTCCCCAGTTCAATGCGCGGATCGCGCAGTTCCTCGACGGCAACGCGGCCAACGGCGAGGGAGCGCTCATCGCAGGCGTCTTCAGCGAGCACATCATGCCCTACTTCGAGGGGGCGACGAACCAGCTCTCGATCGGGCTGAACGAACAGATCCTCGAGGACCTCTACGGCGAGGTGATCGATCCGGGGCAGCACGTGTTCTGGGTGCCCGAGCGCGTCATCCGCGGCAGCACGTTCGCCGACCTCGCCGGCACCGGCTACGAGTTCACCGTGCTCGACCAGCAAAGCCACATTCTCAACTGGTACGGCCAGGCCGAGGCCGACGCCCATGGCCACCGGATTCACCGCATCAACGGCGTCAACTGCTTCCTGATCAACAACGAGACCGACGGCCGGAAGTTCTTCCCGCAGGACGACGGCCTCAACTTCGAGCTGCGCACGTCGTTCATCAACCGCGCGCTCTCGGCGGACGACGAGCAGCTCATCCTCGCCTTCGACGACTGGGAGGCCTACGCCGGGCGCTCGTTCACATCGTTCGGCACCGGCAATCCCAACCCGGACAACTGGAATCGCACGGTGCGCTGGCTCGCCAATCACCAGTGGATCGAGATGACAACGCTCGAGGACATCGCCGGCCGCGGATGGACGCCCGTGAGCCACCCGGTCAACACCGGGCTTCCCCTCCAGACCTACGATTGGCTCCGCCACGCGACACACGAGAACTACGACAACTGGTACAACGGACAGAGCGGACTCGAGGAGTCGTTCCGCGACTATCACCCCGACATCCGCACCGACCTCGCCCAGTTCGCGCAGGGAATCGTCGGGGCGGTGAATCAACCCGGCACCCTGTACGGAGACATCGCATCGTCGCTCGGCGGGCTGCCCGGCAATGGCCTCGCTGACCTGGCGCGCCTCGGCTGGTGCGCCGCCATCTTCGAGACGGCGTGGCACGACGAGAACGAGCCGCTCGAGAGCGGCAACCCCGACAACACCTATGATCAGATCGCCTTCTGGGCGAAGCGACTCAACGTCCTTCTGGCGCGTCGCATCGGATTCGCCATCGCAGCCGCCCAGTGGGCTGCGTCGAGTCCGAGCACCTTCACCGGCATCCAGCAGGCCGATCTCGACCACGACGGCGAGAACGAGTACGTGCTGTCGAACAACCGCGTCTGGTGCGTCTTCGAGAATGACGGCGGCCGTCTCATCGCCGCTTTCGTCCGTGACCCGGCGACCGGGACGGCGGCGCAGGCTGTCGGCGCCACCATGGCCAACCCCGACAGCGAGGATGAGCGCGAGGGCGCGGACAACTCCGGCGCGCGCCGCACCTCCTGCCTCAAGGACTGGTGGGCTGCGGGCCCGAACACCGGCCAGTACGTCAACGACGTCTACTCCGTCACCGTCCCGCTTGCATCGACGCTTCGCTTCACCTCCAGCGATGGACGCATCGTCAAAGAGGTGACACTGCCCGATGATTCGGACACCCTCGAGGTCAGCTACCAGCTGCAGGCCCCCATCACCACGCTCTACGTCCGCATGGGCCTCAGCCCCAACGTCGCCGATCTCATGGTCAACGGGCAGGAGAACCTCTCGGTGACGAACACCGGCGGGGTGCTCTCCGTCGTCAACGATGGCGCCCCGCTGCCGGTGACCACGGCGATCCACTACGCCGACGCGGGCCACACGGCGGCCCACAACGCCTTGGCCAGCGATGGCTCGGCCAACTCACCGCGCAACCATGCGCTGACACACATGGTCGAGATCTCCGGCTCCGGCTCGTTCACGTTCGGCTTGCGGCTTGCCATCGGTTCAGGCACGCCATCAGACCAGCGTCACGGTCTGATGGTTCGCTGATGGGTCAACTCGAGGGCAAGACGGCTCTCATCACCGGCGCCTCGCGCGGCATCGGACGCGCCGTGGCCGAGCTCTTCGCCCGCGAAGGGGCCCGTGTGGCCCTCACGG
>JABWBI010000419.1 GCA_013360565.1 Candidatus Sumerlaeia bacterium
GCCGTGCTGTTCGGCTCGGCGCACACGCTCGCGCCGGTCGTCGCGGGGCCCGGCGTCACCGGCACGGTGCCGCTGAGCACATGGCATGCGCCGCTGGCCGAGACGCCAGGGGACACGGTGGTCTACCGCTTCGACTCCGGGCAGGAGGGCGGCCGGGCCCTCATCCTCTTCGGCACCCATCCCAACGAGCCCGCGTCGGTCGTCGCCGGGACGGTCTTCATGGAGAACGCCGTCTGCCGCGCCGGACGCGTCTACGCGCTGGCGCACGCGAATGCGTCGGGCTTCACGCACGGCGACCCGCAGGAGGCCTATCTCCAGCGGTTCGAGATCGAGCGGCCCGACGGCTCCCGGCGGTGGTTCAACTTCGGGTCGCGCTACACGAACCCCATCCACCAGTGGCCCGATCCGACGCTGCACGTGAACCCCGCAGGCCAGATTCTGGCCGGCGTGGACGCGCGCAATCTCAACCGCTGCTTCCCAGGGCGGCCGGACGGCGTGCTGACCGAGCAGGTGGCCTGGGCCATCTGCGAGCTGGTGCGGCGCGAGGAGATCGACCTCGTCGTCGATGTGCACGAGGCCGCGCCGGAGTATCCGGCGGTGAACGTGATGATCGCGCATGAGCGGGCGCAGACGCTCGCCGCGACCGCGCAGATTCTGCTCGAAGACATGATCCCCGGCTTCGCGATCAACCTCGAGCAGTCGCCCCAGGCGCTGCGCGGCCTGTCGCACCGCGAAATCGGCGACCACACCGCGGCGCAGGCGATTCTGCTCGAGTCGGCCAACCCCTCGCAGGGGCGCCTCAAGGGCCGCACCACCGAGACCCAGGTCGTCGACGGCAGCGATCCCGCCTACCAGTGGGCGTATCAGGTCCAGCTCCAGCGCACGGCCAGCAACGGCGACTCCAATGAGCGCCCGCTGCTCCGCGGTCTGCCGTACGACACGGCATCCGTCACCTATCCCATGGCTGTCCGTGTCGCACGCCATCTGGCCTGCGTGCAGGAGTTCATCGCCAACCTGGAGAGCCCGCGCGGCCCGGCCACCGTCGAGGGCATCCCGAGCTACCAGGAGATTGTCGAACAGGGCATCGGCGCCTTCCTCGCGCCGCCTCCCGAGAGTTGACGGAGGCCGCGGAATGGCGCACAACCCGCATTTCCACGACTGATGAGGTGATCCGATGATGAAGGTGCTTCAGACCCCCCTCTTTGCCCTCCTGGCGGCGGCCGCCCTGGTGCTCGCACTCGCGGTCGCCTTGCCGGCGCAGGAGGCCGCCGACGCCACCCCTGAGGCCGGCGCCACACCCAGCACCGGTGCGATCTTCCACGGCCCCGTCCTCGTCACGACCGTGGGACGCGCGGATGGCACGATCGTGCGCGTCCTGTGCCAGCGGGCGGGCATCGATGCGACACTCGTGGAGGACGCTTCCCCCGAGTCGCTCGCCGGCATGGGCACCCTGGTCGTCGCGATGGGCGGCTCGACCAAGGGCCTCGGCGCGGCCGGCGTCGACTCCGACGCCGAAATTGCCCGCGGCCAGGCCATCCTCGCCGCCGCGGCCTCCGCGGAGATCCCCGTCCTGGGAGTCCACGTGGGAGGCGAACCCCGCCGCGGCGAACTGAGCGACCCCTTCTGCCAGGTCGTCGTCGAAGTTGCCGACGCGCTCGTCGTCAAGCAGGGGGGCAATCTCGACCAGTTCTTCACCCGCGCGGCACAGGCCCACGGCATCCCTCTGATCGAAGTCGAAACCAACGGCGCCGCCATCGAGGCGATCGACGGCCTCTTCGAGTGACGCACGTGGCGGGCGACGCGCTCTCCCTCGCGCTCTGTGCCGCTGCTGGCGCCGGCCTCTGGGGCTGGACCCAGGCCGCTCACCGCCG
>JABWBI010000077.1 GCA_013360565.1 Candidatus Sumerlaeia bacterium
CTCCGCCGCCGCGACGCTGCCGGTGCCGCCGCGCCCCCCGGACGCGCCGGCGGGCGGCCAGTTTATCACCCTCATCACCAATCTCCCGCGCAACGACCGCGAGGCGACAATCTTCGACGCCGTGACCAGCGGCAATATCCCTGACTTCCAACGGACGCTCGTGCCCGTGACGGTGAACATGACCATCAGCGGCACCCCGCGCACGGCGGTCTATCACGTCCTCGCGGACTATCTCGCCGTCGGCACGGACGCCGACTACTTCCTCTGCCCCATGACCCCGCTGCTGGGCCAACAGATCGCCGATGCCCTGCAGTGCCATCTGCCCTCCCGCCGCATGGTCGACCAGATCTGGAACGCCGCACCGCTGCATCTGGCTCCGCAGCCGATCCCTCCCGACCCCGACATGATCACGGTGCCCTATTTTGCCAACCACAACACGATGGTCTACTCCTCCCGCTCGGCGGTGTTCGGCACCCATCCGCTGGGCACGCTCGTCGGCGGTGACAAGAAGGACGTCGTCGTCTCCCCGCAGATCTGGGACGGCAGCCGGCCGGCGCCGCCACGCGTTGCCATCTACGGATGGCATCAGACCAGCGGCTCGCCAATCCAACCTCTCTCTCTCGTCCACGAGGACACGTATGCCGACTACAGCCACGGCATTCGCCTCATCCTCAACAGCATGACGGTCGACGGCAGCCCGACGACCGTCGAGAACGTCCTCAAGAGCGCAGCACTGACCCTCCTCCTCAACGACGAGACCTCCAGTGGCAGCCCCTACGTCTACACGCGGACGCGCTATGACCACTTGCCCGTCGTGCCGTTTCCCCTGATCGACGACTTCCCCAGCGCGGGGCGCGAGCTCACCTCGTGGATCGACCGATTCAGCGGAACATCGATCCTCTCCTTCTCCCCCACCTCGCCGGGCGGCGACGGGTTCGTGATGCGCGTGCAGGACCCGTCCGGCGGAATCAACACGGCTCGCATTCAGCGCCCCTACTTCCGCGACATGGCCGTCGAGTGCGACATCTACTGTGACTACCGGCCGGCCATCGCCGCGGATGGTTTCGAGCGCGTCGGGCTCTTCGTGCGCGACGACGGCAACGGCATGTTCGAGGGAACCAATGCCGCTGGAACCATCCGCGGCAACAATTACAGCCTGTGCTGGGACTCGAGCACCGGGGCGGTTCACTGCTACCGCACGGTCAATGGTATCCCGGCCGAGCTGCTGGCGAGCCCGGTCACACACGCCTCGACCGCTTGGCGCCACTTCCGCATCGAGACCCGGGGCGACCAGATCACGTTCATCCTGGACGGGGTCCTACTGGCCACGGTCACGGACGCAACCCACCCCCGCGGGCATTTCGGCGTCGGGTATCACGAGTTCTTCACGACCAACAGCAACATCCGGGGAACCCGGGCGGACAACTTCAGTGCGGAACGGCTCTCGCCTGTGCCCGTGGGCCTGAGTCTGCTTCAGAGCGATTGACGGCGCGCGAATCGAAGGCTGTCAAGCCGCGGAGTTTGCAGCGGCAAGCTGTCTCCGCCCCCGAGCCGCGGATCGGACACAAGTGGTGGAAAATCAATGGTCTGCGCCTGAGAGATTTCGCAAGTTTCCTGTTGACAGCGGTTTTCGCCGCCCGGTATGGTTCCAGACTGATTCTGCGCCGTGAACATTAGACTTCTTTTCCCCAGTCCCTCGGTGCGTCGGAGGAGGCTCGCTCAGGCATGGCTCTTGAGTCTGTGAAGATGCGGACTCGGGCACGGGTGAACTATGCCCGGATCCCGGAGATCATGGAAATGCCCTATCTGATCGAGACCCAGAAGGTCTCGTATCAGAAGTTCATGCAGTACAGCCTCCCGCCGGATCAGCGGGAGAATTTCGGGCTTCAGGAGGCGTTCACCAGCGTCTTCCCGATCGCGTGCCCGGGCAACCCGTCGACGCTCGAGTACATCGAGTACTCCTTCGGCCAGCCCAAGTACGATGTCAAAGAGTGCATCGACCGCGGCATGACCTACGCCGCTCCCCTCAAGGTCAAGCTGCAGCTGATCGTGCGCGAGACGCACGCGGAGACGGGCGTCACCGAGATCAAGGACATCAAAGAGCAAGAGTGCTACATGGGCGAGATCCCGCTCATGACCGAGCAGGGGACGTTCATCATCAACGGCGCCGAGCGCGTCATCGCCAGCCAGATGCACCGTTCGCCGGGCGTCTCTTTTGGATCGTCGGTCCACCCCAATGGCAAGACCCTCTACAGCGCGCGGGTGATCCCCTACCGGGGCGCCTGGGTGGAGTTCGAGATCGACATCAACGGCGTCATGCACGTGATGATCGACCGCAAGCGCAAGATGCCGGCGACCACGTTCCTGCGGGCGATGGGCATGCGCAACGACGAGGAGTTCGTCCAGATCTTCTTCCGGACCAAGGCCGTCCGGATCGACGGGTACTCGGGCGGGGCGGTCAAGCGCGAGCAGCTCGACCAGCACATCGGCGACGAGGTCGTCGAGGACGTCATCGACCCGGCGAAGGGCAAGCGCATCGCCGAGCGCGGCGCGAAGGTGACCAAGAAGCTCATCTCGGCCCTCAAGGGGACCGAGGTCGAGCAGGTCGTCGTCTTCCGCCAGGGCGAGAGCGTTGACCTGATCGAGAGGATCCTGGCGAAGGACGTCGTCGACAAGTCGACGGGCGAGATCCTCGGCGAGTGCTGGGAGAAGATCTCACCGGCCTTCCTGCGCCGGTGCGCGGTCGTGGGTATCCGCGAGGTGGAGTGCCTGGACATCGACGAGCAGGAGCGCAACGTCATCTTCAACACGATCGACCGCGACAAGGCGAAGACCTACGAGGACGCGCTCATCGAGTTCTTCCGCAAGCTGCGCCCGGGCAACCCCGCGTCGGCGCAGGCCGGCCAGCGCCTGATCGACGAGATGTTCTTCAACGAGAAGCGCTACGACCTGGGCGACGTCGGCCGGCACAAGATCAACCGCCGCTTCGCGCTCTCTGTGACGGGCCGCCTCCTCACCCGCGAGGACATCGTGGAGGTCATGAAGCACCTCAACGCCCTCGCAGCGGAGGAGAAGGAGACCGACGACATTGATCACCTGGGCAATCGCCGCGTCCGCTCCGTCGGCGAGCTGCTCCAGAATCAGATCCGCCTCGGCCTGACCGAGATCGAGAAGACCGCCCGCGAACGCATGGCAATCGTCGACCTGGAGAACCTGCTGCCGCAGAACCTGATCAACTCCAAGCCCCTGGTGACTGCAATCAAGGACTTCTTCGGCCGGTCGCAGCTCAGTCAGTTCATGGATCAGACCAACCCGCTGAGCGAGCTGACGCACAAGCGCCGTCTCTCGGCCCTGGGCCCCGGCGGCCTCTCGCGCGACCGCGCCGGGTTCGAGGTGCGCGACGTCCACCACACCCACTATGGGCGCCTGTGCCCCATCGAGACGCCCGAGGGGCCGAACATCGGCCTCATCTCGTCCCTGTGCACCTACGCCCGCATCAACGAGTTCGGCTTCATCGAGACGCCCTACCGCGTCGTCAAGAGCGGCCGCGTCTCGACGACGATCGAGTACCTGACGGCCGACATCGAGGACAACCACCTGATCGCCCAGGCCAACGCCCCGCTGGACGACAAGGGCCACTTCATGACCGACGCCGCCCTGTGCCGGAAGGAGGGCGATTTCCCCCGCGTCAAGCCCGACATCATCGAGTTCATGGACGTCTCCCCCAAGCAGCTCGTGAGCGTCTCGGCGGCCCTCATCCCGTTCCTCGAGCACGACGACGCCAACCGCGCACTCATGGGCTCGAACATGCAGCGCCAGGCCGTCCCGCTCCTCTTCCCCGAGGCGCCGATCGTCGGCACCGGCGTCGAGGCCAAGACGGCCAGCGACTCCGGCGCCTGCCGGCTGGCGAAGAACGCCGGCGAGGTCGTCGAGGTCTCCTCGGACCGGGTCGTGATCAAGAACGAGCTGGGTGAGGAGGATGTCTACCACTTCGAGAAGTACAAGCGCTCGAACCAGAACACGTGCATCAACCAGAAGCCGATCGTCGACGTCGGCGACCAGGTCGAGGCCGGCGACGTGATCGCCGACGGCCCGGCCTGCGACTGCGGCGAGCTGGCACTGGGCAAGAACGTGGTCGTCGCCTTCATGCCCTGGGGCGGCTACAACTTCGAGGACGCCATTCTCCTCTCCGAGCGTCTCGTCCGTGACGACGTGTACACGTCGATCCACATCGAGGAATTCGAGATCGACGCCCGCGACACCAAGCTCGGCAAAGAGGACATCACGCGGGACATCCCCAACGTCAGCGAGGAGGCCCTGAGCAAGCTCGACGAGTTCGGCCTCGTCTACATCGGCGCCGATGTCGGCCCCGGCGACATCCTCGTCGGCAAGGTCACCCCCAAGGGCGAGACGGAGCTGACGAGCGAGGAGAAACTCCTCCGCGCCATCTTCGGCGAGAAGGCCGGCGACGTGCGCGACGCCTCCCTGAAGGTGCCCCCGGGCTCGGGCGGCACAGTCGTCGACATCAAGGTCTTCAGCCGCAAGGAGCGCGGCACCAAGACCGAGCGCGAAGACAAGGCCAAGATTCAGAAGCTGCACCAGGACCGCGAGGAGCAGGTGGCCCAGACCTGGGCGAAATTCCTTGAAGACCTGAAGGAGCTGATGCCCCTCGTCGACAAGCCCATCGTCTCCTACGAGACAGGCGCCGTCGTCTTCAAACCGGGGGGACGGCCCACGCCCGAGGCCCTCGAGTACGTCCGCCACAGCCTGCGAACCGGCATGCTCCCCGTCGACGGCGAGGCGGGCCAGCGGATCAAGCGGCTTTACCAGTCGGCGGTTGCCGAGGTGACGAAGATCGAAGAGGTCTTCAAGAACAAGGAGGACCGCATCAAGACGGGAGACGAGCTGCCCCCCGGCGTCAATCAGCTCGTCAAGGTGTTTGTCGCCCAGCGCCGCAAGATCCAGGTGGGCGACAAGATGGCTGGACGCCACGGCAACAAGGGTGTCGTGGCGAAGATCGTCCCGATCGAGGACATGCCGTTCCTCGAAG
This sequence comes from Candidatus Sumerlaeia bacterium, assembly GCA_013360565.1. GTDB lineage: Bacteria > Sumerlaeota > Sumerlaeia > JABWBI01 > JABWBI01 > JABWBI01. The sequence goes on from JABWBI010000077.1 coordinate 5,051, forward strand.
ATGGCTCGCCCGTCGACATCATCCTCAACCCCCTGGGCGTCCCGTCGCGCATGAACGTCGGCCAGATCCTCGAGACCCACCTCGGCTGGGCGGCGAAGACCCTCGGCAAGAAGGTCGGGCAGATTCTCGACTCGGTCTCCGAAGCCCGTGAGCGCAACGAGTCGCTGCGCGAGTTGCTCACCGATGTCTACCGCCTGAGGCGCAAGGACACGGGCGGCGCGAGCCAGAACGTCGACGTGGCCCGTCTCTCGGACAGGGACCTTGTGCAGCTCGCCGAGAACGTCCGCGACGGTGTCCCGGTGGCCAGCCCCGTCTTCGACGGCGCCCGCGAGGACGACATCCGCGTCATGCTCGAGAAGGCCGGGCTTCCGACCTCGGGCCAGATGGTGCTCTTCGACGGGTTGACAGGCGAGCCGTTCGAGTCGCCGGTGACCGTCGGCGTCATCTACATGCTCAAGCTCGCGCACCTCGTCGATGACAAGATGCACGCCCGGTCCATCGGGCCTTACTCGCTCGTCACGCAGCAGCCGCTGGGCGGGAAGGCGCAGTTTGGCGGCCAGCGGTTCGGCGAGATGGAGGTCTGGGCGCTCGAGGCCTACGGCGCGGCCTACACCCTCCAGGAGCTCCTGACGGTCAAGAGCGACGACGTCACCGGCCGCACGAAGATCTACGAGTCGATCGTCAAGGGCGAGAACGCCAAGTCGCCCGGCGTCCCCGAGAGCTTCAACGTCCTCGTCAAGGAGCTCCAGGGTCTCGGCCTGAGCCTCGAACTCATGGGCAAGGACGAGCTCGCGCGGCTCGACCTCTCCTCCACCCCCTCCGCGCAGGACACAATCTTCGCCGGATTCGGTGGCCGCGGGGACGACGACTTCCTCGCCTCGTCGGACGACTTCGAGTCCGAGGACCTCTGACCTCCACCGGGCGGGCCCTGGGGCCGCCCCACCTTCGACCCCGAGAGAAGGGATGATCCGCAATGTACCGTGACACGGGTGCCTCCCCGAGCCGTGGACCGCTCTTCGGCAGCATGACCCCCGAGCTGGAGGAGATGGACCTCAGCGACATTGACCCCGTCGCGAGGATCAGTCTCGCGAGCGCCGACAAGATCCTCTCGTGGTCCCGCCGGCACTGCCGCCAGGTCGACCGCACGGGGGTCTGCGCCTGCGGCAAGTCCGGCGCGGAGATCGCCGACTGCCCCTTCGGCGAGGTCAAGAAGCCCGAGACGATCAACTACCGGTCGTTCAAGCCCGAGAAGGACGGCCTGTTCTGTGAGCGCATCTTCGGCCCAGTCAAGGACTGGGAGTGCGCCTGCGGCAAGTACAAGCGGATCAAGTACAAGGGCATCATCTGCGACCGCTGCGGCGTCGAGGTCACCGAGTCCAAAGTCCGCCGCGTCCGCATGGGCCACATCAAGCTCGCCGCCCCGGTCAGTCACATCTGGTTCTACAAGGGCACCTCGTCGCGCATCTCCAACCTGCTCGACATCTCTGTCCGCGACCTGGGCAAGGTGCTGTACTTCCAGGACTACATCGTCGTCGAGGCCGGCGACTCCCCGCTCAAGGAGAAGCAGATCCTGACGGAGGAGGAGGCCCGCAAGTACCGTGAGGTCTACGGCGACAAGGTCAAGATCATGATCGGCGCCGAGGCGATCAAAGAGCTGCTGAAGAAGACCGACATCGACGAGCTCTCGGCCCGCCTCCAGGTCGAGATGCGTGAGGCCACGAGCGCCCAGAAGCGCCAGCGCGTGATCAAGCGCCTCAAGGTCGTCGAGGCCTTCAAGGGCTCGGGCAATCGCCCCGAGTGGATGGTGCTCGACATCCTGCCGGTGATCCCGCCGGACCTGCGCCCCCTCGTCCACCTCGACGGCGGCCGCTTCGCGACGAGCGATCTCAACGACCTCTATCGCCGCGTGATCAACCGCAACAACCGCCTCAAGCGGCTGATCGAGCTCCGCGCCCCTGACGTCATTCTCCGCAACGAGAAGCGCATGCTCCAGGAGGCCGTGGACGCCCTCTTCGACAACTCGCGGCGCTCGCGGCCCACCAAGGGCCACAACAACCGCCCGCTCAAGTCCCTCAGCGACATGCTCAAGGGCAAGCAGGGCCGGTTCCGCCAGAACCTGCTCGGCAAGCGCGTCGACTACTCCGGCCGCTCGGTCATCGTCGTCGGCCCCGAGCTCAAGTTCAACCAGTGCGGCCTGCCCAAGAAGATGGCCCTGGAGCTGTTCGATCCCTTCATCATCCACGAGCTCCAGAAGCGCGGGTACTGCAACACGATCAAGAGCGCCAAGAAGATGATGGAGCGCGAGGAGCCGGTGGTCTACGACATCCTCGACGAGATCATCGCCGACCACCCGGTCATGCTCAACCGCGCGCCGACGCTCCACCGGCTCGGCGTCCAGGCGTTCATGCCCAAGCTCGTCGAGGGCAAGGCGATTCGCCTGCACCCCCTCGCCTGCGCGGCCTTCAACGCCGACTTCGACGGCGACCAGATGGCCGTCCACGTCCCGCTCTCGGTCGAGGCCAAGATGGAGGCCAAGCTCCTCATGCTGGCCGAGAACAACATCCTCTCGCCCGCCAGCGGCCGCCCGATCGCGACGCCGAGCCAGGACGTCGTCCTCGGGTGCTACTACCTCACCAAGATGCGCCGCGGCGCCAAGGGCGAGGGGATGGCCTTCGCCTCGCCCGAGGAGGTTCAGCTCGCCCAAGCACTGGGCCACGTCGACCTCCACGCCGAGGTGAGCGTCCGCGTCGGCTCCGGCCGCGTCGTGAAGACCACGCCAGGCCGCGTCATTTTCTCGAAGGTTCTCCCGCCGGAGATCGACTACTTCGGCGGCGAGCATGACTTCTGCAACGAGCTCATGACCAAGAAGCAGCTCGGGGCCATCGTCGCGCTGGCGCACAAGATCGCCGGCCCGATCAAGACCGCCCGCATGCTCGACTCCATGAAGGAGCTCGGGTTTGACTACGCCAAGCGAGGCGGGATCTCGATCTGCGTCGATCACATGATCGTCCCCGCCGAGAAGCCGGGCATCCTCGACAGGGCCAAGCGGGATGTCCGCAGAGTCGAGCAGGACTACGCCAAGGGCGTCATCACCAACGGGGAGCGTTACAACCGTGTGATCGACATCTGGACCCACGCCACCGACTCCGTCGGCGGGCAGCTGATGAAGGAGCTCAAGTCCTCCTACGACGGTTTCAATCCCATCTACATGATGGCCTTCTCCGGCGCCCGCGGCAGCGAGCAGCAGATCCGCCAGCTGGCCGGCATGCGCGGCCTCATGCAGAAGCCGACCAAGAAGCTCACCGGCGGCATCGGCGAGATCATCGAGAGCCCGATCATGTCGAACTTCCGCGAGGGCCTCACCGTGGTCGAGTACTTCATCTCGACTCACGGGGCGCGCAAGGGCCTCGCCGACACCGCCCTCAAGACCTCCGACGCCGGTTATCTCACGCGGCGGCTGGTGGACGTCGCTCAGGATCTCATCGTCAACGAGGAGGACTGCGGCACGGTCAACGGCATCGACGTCGAGGCCATCAAGGAGATCACGAGCCAGGGCCAGCGCGTCCTCGAGTCGCTCTCCGACCGCATCGAGGGCCGTGTCTGCGCCCAGGCCGTCGTCCATCCGCACACGGGCAAGACCATCTGCGACCGCAACCAGCTGATTGACGAGAACATCGCCCGCGAGATCGAGGACGCCGGCATCGAGGAGGTCAAGATCCGGTCGGTCCTGACCTGCGAGACCCGCCGCGGCTGCTGCGCCAAGTGCTACGGGCGCAACCTCTCGACGGGGCAGCAGATCGAACTCGGCGAGGCCGTCGGCGTCATCGCCGCCCAGTCGATCGGCGAGCCCGGCACCCAGCTGACGCTGCGCACCTTCCACATCGGCGGCGTCGCGAGCCGCCAGCTCGAGGGCTGGTACGAGGCCTCGCAGGAGGGCGTCATCAAGTACAAGGGCAATCTCCGCACCGTGCAGCGCGAGGACGGCCTGTTCGTGGTCGTCAATCGAACGGGCAAGATCATCGTCGAAGACGACGACGGCAACGAGCTGCAGACGCTCCCCCTCATCCCCTATGGCGCAGTGATCCACGTGCCCGACGGCGGACGCGTCAAGCCGGGCGACCACTTTGTCGAGTGGCAGCCTCACCTCACGCCGATCGTCGCCGAGGTCGAGGGCAAGGTGAAGTTCATCGACCTCAAGCCCGGCGCGACGCTGCGCGAGGAGCTCGACATCACGACCGAGGTCAAGCAGCGCATCGTCACCGAGCACAAGGAGGAGCTGCACCCGCAGATCCAGATCACCGACGACAAGGGCGACATCATCGCGACGTACGCCCTGTCCAGTGGCACGATTCTCAGCCAGGGTTTGGCGAGCGGCCAGCGCGTGAACCCCGGTGACGTCCTCGCGCGCATCCCGCGCGCCAAGGCCCGCTCGAAGGACATCACCGGCGGTCTGCCCCGCGTCGACGAGCTGTTCGAGGCACGCAAGCCGAAGGACGCGGCCGTCATCGCCGACATCGACGGCCTGGTGCACTTCAAGGGCATCAGCAAGGGCATCCGCAAGATCGCGATCGTCGCCGACAACGGCGAGGAAGAGACCTACTCGATCCCACTCTCGCGCCATCTGACAGTCCGCGACGGCGAGCGTGTGCAAGCCGGCGACCAGCTGACCGACGGCTCGATCTCGCCACACGACGTCCTGCGCGTGAAGGGCGAGAAGGCCGTGCAGGAGTTTCTCCTCGCGGAGATCCAGGAGGTCTACCGCCTCCAGGGCGTCCACATCAACGACAAGCACATCGAGTGCATCATTCGCCAGATGCTCAAGAAGGTGATCGTCACCGAGCCCGGCGACACCCAGTTCCTCTACGGCCAGCAGGTCGACCGGGCCGTGTTCGTCGAGGAGAACCAGAGGATCATCGAGAAGGGAGGCCAGCCCGCGACCGCCGAGCCCAAGCTGCTCGGCCTCACGAAGGCCTCGCTCGAGACCGAGTCGTTCATCTCGGCCGCCTCCTTCCAGGAGACCACGCGCGTCCTCACCGACGCCGCCATCCGCGGACGGTGCGACCACCTGCGGGGCCTCAAGGAGAATGTCATCATGGGCTTGCTCATCCCCGCGGGGACCGGATTGCCGGTCAACCGCACGCTGCAGGTCGAGAGCACCGACCCCCGTCCCACGCCCCCCGAGAGCGGCATCGAGCAATTCGACACCGCGATTGTCTGAGGCCCACGCCTCAACACGTGCCCCTCTGCCCCGGCAGGGGGGCTCTGTTTTCAGGGCACGCTGAGCACCGCCGCCCCCCGGATGCGGCTCTGACTCAGCGCAACCAGGGCGTGGTTGGCGTCGGCCAGGGGATACAGTTCGACATCGGTTCGGATTGGGATCTGCGCCGCCAGCGCGAGCAGATCGCGCGCATCCTGGCGCGTCGCGTTGGCGACGGAGCGCAGGGTTCTCTCCCCGCAGATGAGATCGTAGTCGAGTGACGGCAGAGCGCTCATGTGAATGCCTGCCAGTGACAGTGTGCCGCCCCGCCGGAGTGCTCGGAGCCCCGCCGGGACCGTCTCCCCGGCCGGCGTGAAGTTGACCGCCGCGTCGAGGAGTCCCGGCGGCGCGTCGTCGGGCCCT
>JABWBI010000005.1 GCA_013360565.1 Candidatus Sumerlaeia bacterium
ACCGCGTCGAGAATCGCGGAGACATGGGCGCACCCGTGGCAGCAGTGTCTGCGGCCGAGCGCATCCGTCACCGGGCGCGTGGGCAGCCCTCCGCCGCAGAGGGCGCAGGCGTCCGCCGCCGGCGCATTCGACTCGCGGCTCTCCGCAGGGGCGGAGATCAAGGGCATGGAGACGATGGTCATGGCGTCGCCGGGGTCGCGTTCCTGTAGAGATCCAGGCGGGCCTGGTCGACCGGCACCGCGCCGTACCGGAAGCCCGCGGGTTCCCCCATCGGCGCCTCACCGGCGGCCACAGCGCGCACGTAGTGAATCACTCGCCAGATGTCATCCGCCTGGAGAGTCGAGCCCAGTGGGGGACACGAGTATCGCGGTGCGCCGCTCCAGTGGTAGATCTTCCAGAAGAGCACTCCATCGCTCTGCGCCAGAATGGCGGGGTCGAGGAGGCTACGGCGCAGGTGAGGGAGCGAGGGGCCGACCGTCGCGATCAGATTCCCGAGGTTCGACTCCCCGTCAAGGGCCGGGCCGTGGCACGCCCAGCAGTTGCGGCGATAGATCATGTGCCCGGCTTCGACCGCAGCCGGTCCCGGCGGGAGCGGATTGGACACTGCGGCGGCTTCGCCGAGGGACGCGGGGATCGGCTCGGTCTGATTGACGGCCACCGTGTTCCGCACCGGTGCCATCTGCGGATTCTCGTGCGGCCGGACCGACGGCTGCTCATGCATCTGCCAGCATCCCGACGAGGCGAGTGCGGCGAAAAGGAGGGTCAGGCGGCGCATCCCAGGGCTCCTCAGCGGGCGTCCGGTCCCACGGCATAGGGCGACTCCGCCGGGACGAACGGGGTGGTCCACAGGTCCGGCCGCTGCTCGGAGGTCGGACCGATCATGAAGCGCGTGAACACGGCACAGGCGATGACGAAGAGGACGCCGAGAAGCGGCAGGATCCAGATCCCGTTGCGGCCGCCGCGGCTGGGGGTGTCACTGGACATGGAGCCACTCCTGCGAAATGGCGATGACGTATCCGGCCATCCAGAGGACGATGATCACGGCCAAGAGGATGAGGATGATCGGCACCGGCCGATTGCCCTCGAGCAGTCCATCGCTGAACTCGTGCGTCACCTCCGCGGGCTCATCGGGGTCGATCCGCTTGGTCCCGAATCGCGACGCGAAGTAGCCCAGGATCAGAACGAGCAGGAAAAGCACCCCGCCGAGGAGGCCGAGGAGAAGGTACTGGGTCTGGGACAGATAGAAGTACACGGGGACCTCCTCAGGCGCCTCTGAGCGCGATGTAGACGGAGTAGCTGACGATCGCGACACCGATCACCGTGATCGCCATCATCACCCGGAAGATCGTTCGCCCGCCGCGTGAGTTGCCCGGTGATTCGAGCGGGACGTCGTCGAGCACGATCAGTGCCGCCCGGCGCGACTCCTCGAACTGCCGCGTGCGCAGAGCCCACCAGAAGAGGTACGCGGCGGCGGCCAAGCCGAGTGCGGCCCAGACGATCCAGAACGCCACGAACTCGGGGAGATTGTAGTGCTCGATCATCGCCCGTCACCTCCACCCGGCGCGGGGACGCCGGCCGGCCCCGCCCTCCGCCGCTCCGCCGATGAGGCCCCAGCCAAGACCTCCGGCAGCGGCATCGGCGCGGTCTGCGTGAACAGGTGTGGCTCCGATGACGGCGGAATCGTACGTGGGAGCTGGCCCCGGAAGACCTCGCTCTCCGACTGGCCCGCCCCGTAGCGGCCAACGAAATTCACGGCCAGGTAGTTCGCGACCGCCCAGATCATGTCCGACTCGAGCTCCGTCTTGAAGGCGGGCATGGACGTCCCCGTGATCCCGTTCATCACCTGATAGTAGATCATGCCGCCGATCGGACCGTCCCACGACGACAGATAGGTGAAATTGTAGGGGGGCGCCTCCGGAGCGAAGTCGTACTCGCCCGAAGCCGGCTCGGCGATCAGCATCTCGTTGCGGCGCAGAATGTCGAGTCCTCCCGGGCCACGGCCATCGCCCACGGGCCCATGGCATCCGATGCAGAAGTGCTGGTAGACGAAGTGGCCTCGATCCATGGACCTGGCGTCGGCGACATAGGGGTTGGCCATCTCCATCCACTCGCTCGGCACATGGGCGTGGAGCCACTCCGTGTTGGCCGTCGGCCCTGCCTCGTACGCTTCCCAGGCGGCATCGCGCCAGCGGTGCTGCTGCGCCACACGCGCGTCGGCGTCCGTGCCGCCGAGCCCCTGGACATAGGCCGTGAGGTCCTCCATGTCGGGGACGCTGAGCCAGTGGAACGGGGGCATGATCGAATCCGGCCGCGTGTGGCGCGGATTGGTGAAATGCGCCCAGTGCCAGCCGTCCGACCGCAGCCCCCCCTCGCGCGAGAGATCGGGCCCCTGGCGCTCGGAGCCGAGGAGCGGCGGCTGATCCTCGAAGTAGTCGCCCGCCTGCGCCACGCGGTCTTGGCCGTAGTCGCCGTCCTGAGGCCGCACGTACTGCGAATGGCAGTACTGGCAGCCGTTCTCGATGTAGATCGCCCTCCCCCGGTTCATCTGGGCCGTCCGGGGCCGAAAGATGTCCGACGGCTGGACCCGCAGCCGGTACTCAATGGCCGGAAAGATCACGATCATCACGACGATGGTGAAGAAGACGACCAGCGAGCCGATGATCGTCGCCGCCGGTGTCATGTTGAACTTCATGCGGCCACCTCCGCGCGGGCCATCGCACCCTCGGGCTCAGGCGCCCGCGAGAGGACGGTTCTCAGCACGTTGTACGACATCAGGATCAGTCCGGTGAGGATCGCCAGACCCGACACGGAGCGCAGGATCATGTAGACGGTCATCATGGGGACGGTGCGGTAAAACGCCTCCTGGTTGAGCCACGCATTGCCCTGGACGAGGCCGGCGGTGGTGAGAGCCAGGAACATCATGAGCAGGCCCATCAGCATGATCCAGTACTGCAGGTCCGCCAGGCGGCGCGAGTAGATCGGCCGGCGGCAGACCATCGGCAACACCGTGTAGGCCGCCCCGATGGCGATGAACCCTGCGAAGCCCAGGATCGCCAGATGCGCGTGGCCCACGACCCAGTGGGTGAAATGCGTCAGCCGCTGCACCGAGGGCAGCGACTGGAGCGGCCCCTGGAAGCAGGTGATGAAGTACCAGATCGTGCCCGCGAAGACGAACCGCGCCCCGACGTCGGTGTGCAGCGCGCCCCACCGGCCCCGCAGGGGCAGCCAGATGTTGAGGAGCACCGTCAGCACCGGGATCAGCAGCGCGATCGAGTCGATGATTGAGATCACCTTGAGCCACCTCGGCACCGGCGCCTGCAGCAGGTGGTGCGTGCCCGTGTGAGTGTAGACAACGAGGAGCACCCAGAAGCCGATGAGCGACATGTTGTGGCTCCACACCGGCGCGCGCGCGGCCCGCGGCAGCACCCAGTAGGCCGCGCCCACGGCCATCGGCGTCAGGATCAGGCCGACGACGTTGTGCCCGTAGAACCACAGCCAGATCGAGTCGATGATCCCCTGGAGAGCCGCGGGCTCGCCCATCAGCGGCTTCCACATGATGTTGCCGATCACGTACACCCCGATCGTCCACACCAGGCCGCCGCAGATGTACCAGAGCGAGACATAGAGGATCGGCTCGCGCCGCTTTGCCACCGTCATCAGGACGTTCGCCGTGATCGACAGCGTCGAGATCGCCACCAGCACATCGAGCGCGAAGATCAGCTCGGCGTACTCGCGCCCCTGCGTCATGCCGAAGGGCAGCGTCAGCAGCGCGCCGATCCACACCGCGTTCCACACCCAGAGCGTCAGCGTGCCCAGCCGCTCACTCCACAGCCCCTCCACGCGGCACAGGCGCGGGACGATGAACGCCGCGACGCCGAGCAGCACCGTGTAGACGAATCCCAGGGCCACCAGATTCACGTGCAGCGGCCGCAGCCGGCCGAACGTCATGTGCGGCCACCAGCCGATGTGATCGGGCGCCACGAGCTCCAGCGAAGCCAGCAGACCGATCAGCGCCCCCACGACACCCCACACGGCGCCCGAGACAAGGTACCCCTTGCTCGTCGCGTACGGGCGGTCGGAGGAGATGCGGTCAAGCAGAGACATGGGCGGGGGACCTTCTCACTGGTGACAGTTCAGGCAGTCGAGGATGGCGTGGCGGGACTCCTGCTGGCTGTGGCAGTCCACGCAGAAGCCCATCAGCAGGCGATTCTCCTCGTAGACACGGTCCATCGCCTCGACCGGCCCGTGGCAGTCGGCGCAGTTCACGCCCGCCGTGATGTGCTGCTGATGCGAGAAGTTCGCGTGATCGGGCAAGTAGGTCACCTTCACCCACGGGATGGTCTCTCCCGAGTCGGCGAACCGGTGGAGCTCGCGGATCCACGGGTGCTGCGGGATGATGTGCTGATGGCAGTAGAGGCACTTCTCCGCGGGCGGCATGCCGGCGTTGCGGCCGACTTCGACGGTGTTGTGGCAGAAGCGACAGTCGATCTCCTTGATGCCGACATGCAGGCGGTGCGAGAAGGGAATGGGCTGCGCGGGCCCCGCCGACGCCGCCGGGCTGACGAAGTAGAAGTAGATGATGCCGAACGCGACGAGCACCGTGGTCAGCGCCGCGCTCGCGACGGCGATCGCGTGCGCCTTGACGGAGCGCCGGGGCGTGACGGACATCTCAGACATGGCACTCACCTGGGGCCGCGGGGGCGTCAGTCGTCATCGCGAAATTCCACTCTCTCTCACTCACCGGCGCCTCGGCAGGCGCCTGTGAATAAAGTCACAAATTCAGTCCTGGCTTCTCGTCCGACCCTCGTGTGGAAAGAGACCGCTCTTCACCTGGGTGAAGAGATCCTGAACCTCCCGTGCCTCAGCCGATAGGAGATGACCCACACTTTGCACACACAGCCCCCGGGTCTACGGACAGACCCGCACCCCGTCAAGTCTCAAATGCTTCAAACCGGCTCGCCCGGGACGGGCTTCTCACTCTGCCGCCAGCACGACTCCGCCAAGTCCTTGATCACCAGCGCCTGTGCCCATCGGTCGCTGAACTCCTCCCCCTCCGGCCGGCCGGACGGTGCGACAGCCCGTGGAGAGTATGGATAGGGCCCCAGCTCGACAACAAACCGCAGCTTTCGATGGATGTTCTCTCGATCGGTACGCCAGGCGCGCATCCCCTGCGTCCACCAACGCATGAACCGCTCGGCATCATCCGACTCCGAGCCATCGCCCACATCGATCTGGATCTGCTCTCCGTTGGAGATGCGCCCGTGAAAGTGGCCGGTGCGGGCCAAGACAACCCCGATCATTCGTTCGAACTCTGCCGCGTCATTCCAGGCGACCTCCGAGCCCACCACGTAGTGGCTGAGGTCACACGTGAAACGCAGTCCGGGCAGCAGCTCCGCCAGCTGGACCGTGAGCGGCAGGCTCTGCGTCAAGCGGTCGCGGTGCGTCTCAATGGTCGGCGGCAGACCGAACTCCTCCCCCACCTCGATCATCATCGCCAAGCGGTCCCGCGCCTCGCGCAGCGGCAGGTACGCGCCGAACGGCTGAACCGTCACATGCTCCGCGCCTTGGCTCATCGCCCACTCGTACTCGCGGCGTGTGGATTCGCGGTCTCCCACGATCATCGCCGCCGAGAGCGCCAGACCCCGCTCACGGGCCAAGCGTCCGATCGCCTTCGCCTCGCCGACGGCCAGTCCGCTGTCACATTCGATCCCCGCGAAACCCGCCTCCGCGATGCGGTCGAGCTTTTCGCGGATGCTCCACTCCGGTCCCCCGCGGGGGAGATGCGTCATGCCCCAGAGCGATTGGAAGACGGAGAAAGCCGCCGGGATCATCACGGCCCCCAGCGGTAGAGGTTCCCCTCACTCACCGTGCCGTTCGTCGCGTCGTAGAGCGGGATGCCGATACCGCCGGAGCCCGCGTCGTAGCGGCGGTTCGGGCCCGGCGAGGAGAGGATCCACTGCGTCGATTGAATGTCGAACGGCAGGAACATGCCGGCGAGCATCGACGCGAAGGGAATGTAGAAGCCGTCGATGGCCGGCCGCCCCTCGTAGAAGAAGTGTGTGAACTCCTGTGAGTTGAGGACCATGAGAGCGCTCGTGTAGGCGGTCATGAATGGCGCGAAGGCGTCGCGCGGCAACGACGTGATGTAGGCCACCGGCGTTGTGAGAATCGTCAGTGAGCGAAGCGAGTGCACGGCCTCGGCCTGTGCGCTGGTCCCATTCCCCAGCAGCCACCAGTCCGGCGGATACCTGTTCCAGTCGACCGCATAGGCCTCGAGCGCTGTGGCCAGCGAGCGCATGTCCGTGGCATCGCGCGAGATCTTCGACCGCGTCTGAGCTTCGAGAAAGTTCGGCACCGCGATGGCCGCCAGGATGGCGATGATCGCCACGACGATGAGCAGCTCGATCAGCGTGAATGCGGCGCGGCGATGGTTCAGGTGCTTCATGATGGCCGGAGGGGCGGGAGTGTGCCGAAGGGAGGCCTGACTCGTCCAGCGAATTTTGGCATTGACAGCACAAGTTGTCATTGACTAGCGATTGCTTGGCAATTCAAATACAGAGCGGAATCGCCCCATGACCCTGCCCCCCTGGCTTCAAAAGCTCGGCCTCGCCGGCTTCCTCTTCTTCTTCATCAAGGGGCTTGTCTGGCTGGCCATCGGCGTCGGGGTCTGGATGTTCGCCACCGACTGAAATTGAACCCCCAGGAGCCCCCACCGCAATGACCTCCATCGCCTCTGGCCTTCCCGATCGACTCCGAGAGGAGACCCGTCCGCACCATGACGCTGCCGAGCGGCATCCGCTCCAAGCAGCATTGGCTCGCGGCACGCTCCCCCTGGAGACCTACGTCGCCCACCTCGAGCAGCTCCTGCTGATACACGCCCGGCTGGAGTCGTGGCTGCTGTCGGAATCCTCCCGGGAACCTCGGCTGCTGTCGGTTGCCGATCCCGCCCACTTTCAGGAGGCGAATCTGCGGGCCGACCTTCGCCACTTCGGAGGCGCCGAGTCGCCCTCCCCCACGCCAGCCACACGGCGACTGCTCGACCACATCGATCAGGTGGCGGCGAGCTGCCCCATCGGACTTCTGGGATTCCACTACGTCCTCGAAGGCAGCAAGAACGGCGGACGTTTCATCGCCATCGCCGTCCGCAGGGCCTACCATCTCGAGGGGGCCGGCACCGCCTACCTCGATCCGCACGGTGAGCAGCAGCGCCCGCTGTGGCAGGCCCACCGTCAGCGGCTGGGCGCCATTGCCGTCACGCCCGCCGAGGCGGATGTTATCATCGACTCCGCCAAGGCACTCTTCGTCGCCATTGCCGCGACCGGCGACGACCTCCTGGCGGCCGGTGAGGCTGCCACTTCGCGTTGACACGCGACCCCGGTGCCTGAGAGGAGTGACGCCCGATGCGACGACTCCACCATCGCCTGCTGATCCCGCTGCTGCGCGGCGCGGGCCTTGCCACATCGGTGGCGCTGGCCCTCGGCCACCTGTGGCTGCTCGGGTCGCGCTGGAGTCAGCTGAGCTGGACGCAGGCCTCTCTGCTGCTTCTCGCGACCGCTCTGTGTGGCGTTCTCGCCGCTGTTCACCGCTCGCTGTTCCGCCGCCCTGCGCTTCTCCTGATCGTCGTCCTCGCCGGGCTGGTCGCCCATCCCCCGACGGAGCTCGATTCCCCTGTCTCGGCGGCGATTGTCCCCACCCTGCTGATTCTTGCCGCCGCGGCGCTGGCCCCGGCGCTCGAGCGCCAGTCCGCCCCGGAGGTGACTCGCCCCCTGACCCGCCGCGGCGTTCGCCAAGTCATCCCCGCGGGTCCGGAGCTCGTCACTCCTCACTTCTCGCGTCCTCCCCCGCCGCGCACCTGATCGCGCCTCCCCCTGCACCGCGGCCGTGCGCCGCCCCCGAATCAGAGAGGATTGACCAATCATGTCTCGTGACCACGCGTCCGCGTGGCGCGCGGCGAGCCGCCTCCTGGCCAGCGCCTTCGCGCTCGCCCCGAGTCTCGCTGCCGCTGCGCAGATCGACGCCCCCGGAGAGGACTTCTCCGGCGACTGGGGTGCCTTCTTCACGCCGATCGACACGGCCGGCACGACCGAGGCTCCGCAGACCCCCACCTCGGATGCTGACAACCGCAGCCTGGGAACCTGGGGGGGGTACTACCCCGTCGCCGGCCCCTCGCAGGGCGGGCTCTTCCTGGGTGACGACGAGTTGCCCAACTTCATTCCCACCACTGGGAGCCTCTTCGGCGTCAACAATCCCGGCACCGTGGGCGACGGATTCCTCTTCTTCGGCGCCTATCCGGCCGCGGGCGGACCCGGTGAGAACGAAACGGGCGGCTACGCCTACACGGCGTTTCCGTCGAACCCGCTCGACCTGTCCGGCACCGGCCGCGTTCAGTTCGACGTCCTCAATGGCACGGTGCAGACCTCGGACTCCGTCCACCTGAGACTCCTCCTTCGGCTCGGCACATCCTCGCCGCAGTGGGTTCTCTCCGAGCGGTTTCCGATCACCGGTGCCGAACAGGCCGTCCTGAGCAGCCCGCCGGCGGATGGTTCCCTCTTCAGCGACGACGCCATCATCGATGTGCGTCCCTCGCTTCTCTCGTGGACCCTGGTGACCGGCCCCGCCGACGCCACGCTGGTCCCCGTCGCGCCGGGGGGCGAGGAGCCTCTCGTCCTCGGCGGCTCCGCCCTTGCCCCCGATCTCAGCCAAGTCACCGGGTTTGGGATCGAGATCGACGACGACATCGCCCGCGGCGACGCCTATGGCGTCGGCGTCGATGCCATTCGTCTCCTCGAGAACTCATCCGGCGTGGAGTGCTTTGGGCTCTATCGCTGACACGACTTCCGCCTTCCCAGAGAAAAGGAGAATGACATGACTCGCATCACAGGACTCACCGCCGCCTTCGCCCTGATGGCCGGGGCCGCTTTCGGCCAGGTCGACCGCGGAGAAGACTTCACCGGCGCCTGGGGCTCGGCCTCGGCCCTGGACCGGGGCAACGCCGGGAGCAACGGCCCGCGCACTCCCACACTCGATGCTGACAACCAGAGCTTCGGCACCTGGGATGGCTACTACACCGGCACCGTCGGCGCGGGCATCTTCATGAACAACTCGACCGGCTTCGGCGCCGACAATGGGAGCGAGTTCCGCTCGTTCCCCGGTGTCGGTGCGGGCTTCCTCGCCATCGGCGTCAACGACACCGGCAACGAGGCCGGGACCTATGGCTACTCCGCACCGTTCACCACCGTCGATCTCAGCGGTGATGCGCGCATCCAGTTCGACTGCACACTCACGGGTCTGACCACCCCTCCGGGCGGAGTCGATCTCCGCGTGATGCTGCGCGTGCCGAACAATCCCCCGACGCCCCCGGAGGCGTGGATCATCTCGGAGCCGATCAACTTGGCCGGTGTCGGCGTGACGCCCTCGCTGATCACGAATCCCGCCAACTGGGCCACGCCGAACATCGCCTCTCCCGACGTCGCGGCGGTGAGTGTCCGGCCGGACACGTTGGACTGGTTCTCGTTCTCCGTCGCCGACACCGATCTCGTCCCGATCGACGCCAGCACGGAGTTTGCCGGCTCGCCGGGGGCGATGCTCCCGGTGGTGCTTCCCCAGGTGACGGGATTCGGCATCTACCTCGAGTCGAATCCCTCTGCCCCGGCGGGCAACAACAGCATCTGGATCGATGCGATCCACCTGCGGGACGCCATCTCGGTCCCGGTTGAACTCAGCCGCTTCGAATGGGACTGAGCTGCCGCTGTCATCCCCACGAGAAAAAGGAGACCCGGTGGCCTGAGCCGCCGGGTCTCTCCTCATTCAGTGGGGCGGGCCGTCAGTACTCGACCCAGACCTCTTCGATCCACGCGGGGTCGCGGTCGATGCCGATCACGAACGACTGCACCGACCGGTTGACAGTCCACCGGGCCTCGCCGGGAGAAGAGACATCCCGTGTCCCGTAGCGCGACGTGCGCTCGCCGTTGATGAACAGCCGGCCGCGCGCTTCGCCGCCCCGATCCGACCACACGACACGGACCGAGCGGACGGGACGGGACGGGTCTGGCGTCGTGAACACCTGGCTGAAGCCGTTGGCCGGGACCAACATTCGGCCACCCGTGCCTCCGAAGAGGCAGACCGGCC
Organism: Candidatus Sumerlaeia bacterium; assembly: GCA_013360565.1. Taxonomy (GTDB): domain Bacteria; phylum Sumerlaeota; class Sumerlaeia; order JABWBI01; family JABWBI01; genus JABWBI01. The sequence goes on from JABWBI010000005.1 coordinate 10,129, forward strand.
CACTGCCCGCACCCGTCGCGTAGTAGACGCGGATCCAGTAGATGTACAGATCCGCCGTGTAGGAGCGGATCGAAAACGCGGCCGCCGTGTCGCGCAGGGTGAACGACTCGATCTCGCCCTCGCGGCTCACGGAACGCCGGTCTGTCGAGTCGGCGTGCGCGCCCTCGAAGTAGAGGCGTCCGCGAGCACGCTGCCGGTTGCCGTCACCCCAGCAGATGTCAATGCGGTCGATCAGCCGGCGCGAGTCGACCGGGAACAGCGCGCTGCGCGTCTCACGCGGAATGACCAGCGGATTGCGCATGTACAGGTACTCGTCGTACGGGCGGCCGCTCACAGGTTGCCCGCCGCCACTGCCGTAGGTCACATTGACCTGGAGCAGGTAGATGTCGTCGCGCTGGGCGTGCAGACGGAACCCGGTGATGCGGTCATTGACGACGAAGGCGACCGTCCCGGGGCTGTCGACCTGCTCGGGCTGCCAGCGTGAGGAGGACTCGTTGTTCACCAGCAGATGGCCCATGGCGAAGCGGCCCCGGTCCGTCCACGTGATCTCGATGCGCGCCACAGGGCGGGACGCGTCGACCGGGTAGAAGGCGGATGTCGCTCCGGCGCGGATGCGCCCTGAGCTGTCGAACGAGGTGATGAGCAGCGGCCCCGCCGTCGGGATGGGATAGGGCACCGGTGTCGGGACAGGCGCCGGAACCGGCACCGGAACGGGCACCGGCTGCGGCTGCGTGGGGACCACGATGATCTGGCTCGTCCCGGCAGTTCGATCCGGCGGCGTCAGAATCTCCGCCGGCGGCGCCTCTGTGTAGTTCGGTGGCGAGGTGCTCTCCGGTACAGGCGGGGCGGTCGGTTCCGGCGCCGGAGTTGGTGCCGGACTCGGCGAGATGCGAATCTGGTCCGTCTGCGGCACGTCGGCCGGCGGCTCCGTCACAAGCGGACCGTCCACGGGTGTGGGCGGTGCGGCGGGGGCCGATGGAGGGACGAACTCCGGCGCCGGTGGCTCGAAGACGGGTGACTCGACGACTGGAGGCGGAGGTGGCTCGAAGGCCGGAGGCTCGAGGGGGGGCGGCTCCACGGGAAGTGCCGGAGGCGGTTCGGATGGAACCGGCGCCGGGGCGGGGGCTGGTTCCGGAACGGGGGGCGGGGCGAATCCATCCGGCGGGACGAACTGGCCTGGGTCGATGGCCGGGGGCTGGAAGGCCGGCATCTCCGGCGCTGGCGGAGCCGCGGCCTCCTCCGGGGGTTGAGCGCCGATCGATGTCATCGCCGCCAGTGCCAGAGCGGCGGCGAGGGTGCCCGAACGCAGTGAGAGGGACATGGGTGAATCCTCCTTCGGGGTCGAGACATTGGACATCCGTGGCCGGCAGGCCGTTCCCAGGTTCATGGCTCTGCCGCCAAAGCCACCTCGTGGATTTCCATGGGTGCGACGAGGCCTCGTCGTACGGCGAAGACACGTGAGGGCGTGACTCCCTCCAGCGCCGCTGGGGTCTCGACGGTCGTCACGAGGGTCTGCACCTCCGGGCGTAGCAGCCCGAAGAATCGGCGGCGGCGCTCGGGATCCAGCTCGGAGACGATGTCATCGAGCAAAAGCAACGGCGTTTCACCCGTCTCCTCTTCCATCAGGGTGACCTCCGCCATCCGCAGCGCCAGGATGACCGCGCGCTGCTGGCCTTGGCTGGCGAAGGCGCGGATATCGGCGCCGTCGATGAAGATCCAGAGATCGTCACGGTGGGGTCCGACGGTCGTCTGCCCCCTCTCGATGTCCGCCTCCCGGGCCTCGAGGAGCAGCCTCCGGTGCCTGTCGATGCTCTCTTCACGCGTCAGATCTCCCGCCGTCTCGAGCTGGCTGTGGTGGACGAGTTGCAGCGTCTCCGATCGCCCCGAGATGGCGTGGTGAGTCGCCTGCACGAGTGGCCCGAGCCGTCCCACGATGTCACGCCGGTGGCCATGGATCTCCGCCGAGGCCTCGGCCAGTGTGGCATCCCACGCGTCCAGCTCGTGGCGCGGCCGCTGCCCCGCGGCCACGGCCCGCAGAAGTGCCGCGCGCTCACGCAGCGCCGTCTGAAAACGCTGAAGCCAGAGCAGGTAAGCGGGCCGCATCTGGCTGATCTCCGTGTCGAGCAGGAGCCGGCGCATCGCCGGCGGTCCCTTGATCAGCTGGAGGTCGTCGGGAGTGAAGAGGACCGCATTGATCCTCCCCCAGAGCGACGCGAGCTTGGTGATCGGCGCCCCGTCGATCTCGATGCGCCGGTGCTGCCCTTGAAGGGCCACCTGAACCGTGTGCTGCCCGCTCGCCCGGACGATCCGGCCGCGCACCAGAGCGGCACGGTCCTCCTCGTCATCGGTCCGGCCCTCCGAACCCGGAGGCGCCGACGGCCTCCACCGGATGCACTCCCGCTCGCGCCGCGCCCGAAACGAGCGGCCTGTCACGAGCAGATGCACAGCCTCGAGGAGGTTCGTCTTGCCCTGCGCGTTGGCGCCGCAGAGGAGATTCACGCCAGGCCCGAGCTCGACCTCAGCCCGCTCGATGTTGCGGAACTCGCGGATCAGAAGATGATCGAGACGCATGGGACTCTTCGCTCAGGTCCCCCTGGACCAGACATCCAGCACGACTCCGGCCAGAATCGCCAGACTGAAGAGGCCATTGAGCGTCAGAAAGGCGGATGGCAGGCGAGACAGGTCCTCCGGCCGCACGAGCCGATGCTCGAGGACGAGAAGTGCGCCCGCCGCCAGGACCCCGATGGTGTACCAGAGCCCCCGCTGTGCCACGAGGCCGAGTATCAGGAGCAGCATCACAGACAGGACGTGGAGAACCGCGGCAAGCGCCATCGCGCGGCGGGCGCCCAGGCGAGCGGGGATCGAGTGCAACCCCTCCCGCCGGTCGTGCTCGATGTCAGCCAGCGCATACAGAATGTCGAAACCAGCCACCCACGGGACGACGGCCAGCCCCATCAGCAGTGGCGTCCAGGCCAGCGAGCCGGTGATCGCCACCCAGGCACCCACAGGAGCCAAGCCCAGCGCCACACCGAGCCAGATGTGCGCGAGGGCCGTGAAGCGCTTCGCGTGGCTGTAGCCCAGCAGCACCGTGAGAAAGAGCGGCGAGAGTGCGAGGGCAAGGGTGTTGATCAGCCCTGAGATGAGGACAAAGACCAGGCACGCGGCCACCGTGAAGCCGAGGAGGAACCCGGGGCTGACGGCCCCTGTCACCGATGGGCGCGAGGCGGTCCGGGGATTCGTCGCGTCGATGTCGCGGTCGGCCCAGCGGTTGTGCGCCATCGCGGCCGACCGGGCCGCAAACGCCGCGAGGACGATCAGGAGGATCTTCCAGGTCCACCAGCCCGCACTCCGCGGAGGCGAAGCATCGATCGCGAGGACGGCCGAAGCAAGGGCCATCGGCAGCGCGAAGACCGTGTGCTGCCACCTGATGAGATCGAGGACGATCGTCAGCCGGGCGAGCGGACTCACCATGCGCCCGCGGTTCAATCCGCCCCGAGCAGGACGACGCCCGCGGGCACCGATGCGCCGAACCAGGAGAGCACATCGTCCATCGCTTGGATGCGCTGGGGCTCCGAGTTGATCGTCTCGAAGGCGAATCCGAGGTGCACGAGCATCCCTGGCGTCGCGCTCGCACCGAAGGTTCCGCTGTACTGAATCCCCGCGATCACCCCCGGGCTGTACTCGATCGCCGGGGTGCTGGACACGGCAGCGACCACGTCTGGGAAGTCCGGGTGATAGGGAGAATCTCCGCCGCTTCCATACGAGAACGCGTGAGACGTGAACGCCGATGAACCGCCAGTCCCCGTCACGGTGTAGTCGTTCGAGTCATCGGTCACGTAGTCCGCGCGCAGGTAGTTGTTGTAAAATGCACGGTCCGCCCCCGTCGGTCCGGAGGGCCGGTCGAGGTCCCACCCGATCTCGTTGCCCGAGACGAGGAGCTTGCCGCCGCCCTCGAGATACGCCGAGACGAGAGTCTGCTCCGCCGCGCTGAACGTCTCGTGCACGGTGGACTCGTCGCCGCAGATCCAGTCGACCACCTCGTAGGAACCCAAGGAGAACATGCCGCCGACCTCCTCGTTCGCGCAGGTGTCGAACGGGGTCCCATAGGCGGCCACGGCGCGTCCGTGCATCGCGGCGATTGCATGGTTCAGCCCTCCGCTGAATGCCTGGGTGTTCCACCGGTCGTAGGCATCCACGATGAGAAGAGACGCCGCGCCAGGCCCGACGCGCACACTGTAGACATCCGAGGGAGCGCTCTCACCGGTGCCGACCGCGGTCAGCTGGAAGTGCGCGGTGTCCCAGGCGGAGAAACCGCCGGCCACATGCTGCGTCGTCGCCAGAGTCAGCGTCGACTCGTCCGCGACGAGGGTCCAGCCGCTGGTTCCGTTGGGGCTGCGATACAGCCGGTAGCCCGTCGCCGAGGGATCGGTGCTCTGCAGCCATCGCACGGTCACATTCCCGGTGGCGCCGTTGCCCGTGACGCTCAGGAGGGTCGGCGCGGCGGGGGCCGGGATCGGCCCCTCGGTGTTGAAGTCCAGGAGCCAGTTGTCCGGGTCGAAGGTGACATCGGTCACCGTCCCGGGCCCCACGTTCACGGAGAACGACTGAGCGGCCATCGTGTTGTTCACCGTGAAGTCCGCCGTCCCGCCCCCGCTGAAGTCCACGCGGAAGTCGATCGGCATCACATACGTCCCGCCGGACTGTGTCTGAAGCAGATCGATGTCGACATAGGTGTCTGGGCCGGCAGTGTGAGTCGACCAGTTCCACGTGTAGCTCGGCCGCGCCGCGCGGAGAAGCCACTGGTCGAAGTACCAGTCGAGCTGCTGGCCCGCCGCGGTCTCAAAGTTCCGCTCGACATCCTCGCTGTTGGCCGTCCCGTAGCGCAGAGCCGGGTCCGCGATGTAGTTCCGTGCCCCCTGGAAGAACGCCGTGTCGCCGAGCACCCGCCTCAGCATGTGCAGCACCCACGCCCCCTTCCGGTAGACGATCGAGTTGTTGAACTCGTCGCCGTCGTCGCTGACGATCGGGACAGCGTCGGAGGTCGTCCACGCGTCGACATAGGCGTGATAGGCCGCCGTGCCGCTCTGGAACTCGTAGAACAGCGCCTCGCAGTACGTCGCCCACCCCTCCTGAATCCAGAGATGATCGAAGTGGTTGTTCGTGATGAGGTCGCCGAACCACATGTGGGCCAGCTCGTGGATGTTGCGGCGGTGAAAAGGTGTCGCCAAGTTGAGAGCCGGCATGCTCGTCGCTGTCTGGTGCTCCATCCCCGAGCCCGAGCCGTGGGAGGCCGTCCAGTACTTCTCAGTCAAGAAGGGATACTCGCCGAACGTGTCCGCGAAGAACTCCATCACCGTGATCGTGTTCGGGACCTCGGGCGACTCCGAGGCGAAGTTCTCCGGGTAGACGTGGTGGGCCACCTCCATGGTCGTCACATTGTCGAGGGCCGTGTATGTCCCGCTGGCCGCCCGGTAATTCGTGCAGCAGATCGAGACGAGATAGGACGACAGCGGAAAGCCCTCACTCCAGTTGAATGTCCGCGTCGCGCCGTTGTCGATGTTCGACACCAGAGCCCCGTTCGAGACGACGGAGAGCGGAAACCCGCCGTAGCTCGCGTCGGGGACCGTGACGTGCAGGTCGATCGTGAACTTGTCCTCGGGGATGTCCTTGCAGGGAAACCAGACGCGCGCCCGGTAGGGCTCGTTGAACGTGTAGAGCAGCGGCACGGACGAGCCGTGCGTCGTGTAGCGGAAGGGCTGACCGAAGACCCCCGCCCCGTAGCTGGGAGGGGAGTTGTTCGGCGAGCCGCTGTAGGAGACGCGCACGGTGAACGTGGCATTGAGCGGGGCCGGCGGGGACAGCGTGATCCTCAGGCGCTCGTTCGCGGTGTCCCAGCTGTGTGTGAGTGGCGTGAACGAGGGCGGACCAGTGTCGACGGAGCTGACGGTCATCAGGCCGCCATTGTCATTGAAGTCCAGCACGCACTCGGTCAGCCCGCCCGTCAGGCTCCGGGCCGTCATTGTCATCACGCCCGACGTGATGGTCGCGCCGGTCATCGGAAGATTCAGAGCCAGGTCGATGTGCTCCACGTCCATCAGATCCTGGAGAGGATCGGTGGCCGGCTGGGTCCAGCGAACGGGGTCACCGAACATCCGGTCGAAGTGCGCCTCCTCCGCGGAGTCCACGAGGGAGAAGGCCCGGATGAGCGTCAGATCGAGCGGCGAGCCGTCACGAGACTCGATGGCAAATGAGTTCTCCCCCACCACGAGCAGCGCCGGGGGAACTTGGTACCACAGTCCCACCCGGACCGAGCCGGCCGGGTCCTGGTCCAGCGTTCGTCCGTTGATCAGGATGCGGATCGCGTCAGGGTCGAGATCGCCCTCCAGATGCAGCGCGTAGTGATCGCTCGCCGCTGGGGCATCCAGGGTCGCCGAGAATGCCCAGGCGGGACCGTGAGGTCCGCGGAGGCGGGGTCCTTGCCGGTCGATGAGCACCGTGCGACCGGTCAGATCGACGTCGCCGGCCAGCACGGGAAATGCGGTCACCGAGAGGACGATGCTGAGACAGAGGGAGACCTTCCAGGCGAGCTTCACGTGCACAATGTCCGATCAGGCATCAGATGGCAGCGCGGGCGGCGGCATCACTCCCCCCGCAGGACTCGGAGAGTCGGCGAACTCTGGCACGCCCGTGGGCCCCCCGGCAAGTCTCCTGTCGCCCAGGCGCACCGTGTCGAGCTCACCGGGTGCGATTTTCCCATGGACGATCTGGCCCCCACTCTGACATCCTCCCTGCCGCGTGTATGCACACGGTGACCCCATGACCTCGCTGCTCAACCAGTCGGTCCTCGTCCTCAATCGCCACTGGCTGGCGATCCACTTCTGCAACGTGCGGCGAGCCCTGTGTCTCCTGTACTCCGACCTCGCCCGGGTCGTCGACGAGGCGCATCAGACCCACGACTTTCAGTCGTGGCGCGAGCTGAGCCAGGTGGCCAGCTCGCCGGAGAAGATCCACTCGCCCGGTTTCAGCATTCTGGTGCCGCAGGTGATCATGCTCACCCGCTACTCACGCCGGCCGCCCCAGCAGGTCAAGTTCTCCCGCCGGAACATCTATCTGCGCGACAGCCACCAGTGCCAGTACTGCGGGGCCACGCCGCCCCGCGACGAGCTGACCATCGACCACGTCACGCCCCGCTCGCGCGGCGGGCGCACGACCTGGGACAACGTCGTTCTCGCCTGCATCAGCTGCAACACGCGAAAGTCCAACCGTCTTCCCGACGAGTGCGGCATGCGCCCGCGACGCCCGCCGGCGCGGCCACACTGGCCTCTGCTCGGTCAGCGACTCCACGGGGGGCCGCCCCGGTCTCTGTGGCAGAAGTTCGTGGACACGGCTTACTGGAACTCGATCCTCGAGAGCGACTGATCCTTCAGTTCGCTTCACCAGCGTACCACAGGCGAATCAGGGCCTCCGCCGGTTTCCCCTGGGGCGTGTAGCTCCGGTCCTCCGGCCCCCCGCCGTCACCCGCCCACTCATAGAAGTAGAGGCCGTTGAGGGCGGTGACGCCGTCCCACGCCGCGATCAGTGCCTCGTAGCACCGTGCCTGCGCCTCCAGGTCGAGCGGTGCGCCGCGGTTGTAGGACCACGGGTGGACCGGCGCGCTCGCCTGGCTCGGGTAGCCGACCTCCGTGAGGACCAGCGGCATTCCGGGCACACGTCGTGACCGCCAGGCCAGTAGATCATCGCGGTGGCGCCGCCACGCGGCCTCCAGCGAGGCCTGCGGGGCCGTCGACTCGCGCGCCAGCTCGAAGTACGACGAAACGCCGACCACATCGAGCTCGTCCCAGAACTCGATCGTCTCGAGGTGATCCCAGTTCACGGAGTACGTGAGCCACCCCGAGAACTCGCCCCGGACGGCCCCGATGGTCTGGCGCCAGTGCTCGGTCTGTGCCTCGAGGGTCGAGAGCTCCGACCCCACGCTCAGCCCCTGCGCGCCCTCTCGCTCGGCCAAGCGGGCGATGTGCAGAAGCCTCCGACGGTAGCTCATGAACCAGGCATCGATGTCCGGCGGGTGAATTCGGCCCCTCCACTCACGCGGGGCGGCCCGTTCGAGGAGGACGATGGGGAGCACCAGCACCTCCAGGCCGCATGCGCGCGCTTCCCGGATCGCCTCGGCGAGCTGCGCATCGGTGGCCGTTCGTCCCTCGACGGCTCTCACCTCCTCGGCGTGCAGGTTCTCCTGCATCAGCGCGAGACAGAGCGCCACGGCGTTGGCACCGAGTGAGCGGATCTCGTGGAGATCCTCCGCGTAGGAGTGTGCCGTGTCCGCATGATACAGCCCCAGGGCCACGCCCCGCCGCGGCGGCGCTCCCCCCGCCGGGGCGCACTGCGCCGCCGCGGTGAGGCTCAGACCGGCCAAGAGGAGTGCGACTCGGAGAAGGTTCATCATGTGACTGCCAGGCTGACACCGGCATTGACGCGCGGCTGTGTGGCAACTCACAGTCGCTGTCAACCGGGGCGACGCCCCGGCGTCTCATGGGACATGGGCCACTTCGGAGCCAAGCTCTTTCTCTTCACCGGTGTGGTGCTTCTCGCTGGCAGTCACTTCGTCATCCGCGACAACGCCTTCGCCGCCGTCATGATGCGGTGGATGGGATTCCTGGCCCTGGCCCTCGCGCTCGTCTTCCGCGACTGAGCCCCGGGGAGCGATCAGCCCTCCTTCACGCGTCGCACGAGGTAAGAGACGATGTTCTTGACGTGGGAGTCGACGGCCAGAGCCTTCTCGACCTTGCGCACGGCGTGCATGACGCTCGTGTGGTCGCGGCCTCCGAAGCGCTGGCCGATCTCCGGGAAGCTCAGCTCCGTCAGCGTGCGGCACAGGTACTGCGCCACGTGGCGCGGGAAGGCGTACTTCTTGATCCGTGACTCGCCGATCAGCTCCGCATCCGTGACGTTGAAGTACTCACACACAACCTCTTGAATCCGGTCCACCGTGACGCGCTGGGAGGCCGCCTCGCTCACCATCAGCGAGCCGAGCACCTCGCGGGCCAGGCTGAGGTCGATCTCCCGATTGGCCATCATTGCGAATGCCTTGACCCGCAGCAGCGAGCCCTCGAGCTCCCGGATGTTGCTCCGGATGTGCTCCGCGATGAACAGCGTCACCTCGCTGGGGAGATCCATCCCCTCGCTCTCTCCCTTGCGCCGGAGAATCGCCACGCGCGTCTCGAGGTCGGGCTGCTGGATGTCCACAATCAGGCCCCACTCGAACCGTGAGCGGAGCCGCTCCTCGAGCGTCTTGATCTCCTTGGGCGGCCGGTCGCTCGAGACGACGATTTTCTTGCCGGCATCATACAGCGCATTGAACGTGTGGAAGAACTCCGTCTGCGTCCGCTCCTTGCCTGTGAAGAACTGGATGTCGTCGATCAGCAGCAGGTCCACGTTGCGATAGAGGGCGCGGAACTCCAGCTGCTTGCCCGTGGAGATTGCGTCGATGAAGGCGTTCATGAACTGCTCGCTCGTGACGTAGAGCACCCGCGTGCCGCCGTCCGCCGCCAGCATCTGGTGCCCGATCGCCTGCATCAGGTGTGTCTTGCCGAGGCCGACCCCGCCGTAGATGAAGAGCGGATTGTACGCCCGGCTGGCGGGATCGGCCACCTGCACGGCCGCCGCGTGGGCGAAGCGGTTGGACTCGCCGATCACGAACCGGTCGAATGTGTAGCGGGGGTTCAGGTTCCGGCTGATCAGGGTCGTCGTCTCCTGGCCATTGCCGGAGTGGGACCGCGGCGGCTCGGCGGGCGGGAGGGGCTCCATCTCTCCATCGATCTCCTGAACCCGGAAGGCGAGGTGAATCGGCGAGTCCACCAACTCCCCCACGGTCCTTGTGATCACGTCCCGGTAGTTGGACGAGAGCCAGTTCACGTAGAAGCGCGACGGCACGGTCAGGGTCAGCGTGCTTTCGGCGAATGCGTGTGCGCGCGCGGGCATCAGCCACGCCTGAAGGCTCTCCGCGTCCACTTGGCCGCGCATCCGCTCGAGCGCCTGATCCCAGAGCGCCTGGATGTCCACTTGCACGTTCATGGCTTCACGGCTCCGCCTAGTGCCCCTGCGCCTGGGCCGCCTGCGCCCACGGTCCGCACCGCCTCGAGTGTCACTTCACCCGCCACCGCCGAACTGTCCACACTGCAGGCATCGGGGGTGTCACTCTGGCTGTGCCAGACAGAGCACCCGGTGTCAATGATGTCGATGCCCGGAGCAGATCTCTTCGCTGAAAGTCCCATCGGCTTCCGCGCCTGACTCTCGACGGCGAGAGACACATCTGGTCCCCGAAGGGACGCCGAGCGCAAGATTTGGTCTGTCTCCTCCCTCAAGCCGCCGCATTGAGGCCCCGTCCTCGTCAGCTGCGAGTCCCGCCGGGCTCCGGGTGTGCAAGCAGCCGGGCTTTGCATCGGAGCTCCGTGCCCGTGAGACCGCACCGGACCCCGCCTCAGTTCGTCCATTCCCCCGCCCCGATCTAGAAGAGGAGATGACGCGCTTCCCACCACTTGTTGAGGAGCGCTTTCATGTCGGCCACGCTGTCCACGCCCATGAAAAAGTGGGCAACGGCGCCGAAGGCCCCGGCAGCGAGCAACAGCACGATCACCCCGCCGACGAGTTGCCGGAAGGGAAAGACCTTCCTGTGCCGGACGACATCGTCAGAGACCCGTGATTGAAACTGCCGGGTCCTCGTCTCGCACTCCGGCGAACAGAAGATCCCGGCGTCGGTGACGTGCTTGCACTCGGAGCAGAGCGGCTTGCCGCAGCACTTGCAGCGCGCCGTCGCCATCTTCACCGGATGATTCGCACAGGTGGACACGTTCAAGGCCCCGAGGTTCCGACTTCTGACGCCTCTCCCCGCCGAAGTCAAGCGGCGCTCGCTGATTCCCTGGTCGCCGATTCCCATGCGGCGCCCCCTGCTCCGCGAATCGTCGCCAGGGGGATTTCCACTTGCCCCCCCCCTCCGCGGGTTGTTACTCCTTTCACAGAACCGCCGCCCCCCTGAGGCCTGAATGCCTTCCCCTGCCGCGCTCTCGCCCCTTGACACGCTGCGAGCCCACCTCGCCGAGGACCTTCACACGGTGGAGGCTCACCTCGCCCGCGTCCTTGCCAACCGGCGCACGGAACTGACCGATGATGTCGGGGACTATCTTCAGCGCACGGCCGGCAAGCGCATTCGCCCCATCTTGACCCTCCTCGCCGCGCGGGGGCTCGGCGGCACCGCCACCCAGGCGGCGCCTGTCGCCGCAGCCATGGAGTGTGTCCACGTCGCGTCTTTGCTCCACGACGACGTGATCGACCAGGCTCCTCTCCGCCATGGGGCGGAGACCGTCAGCAGCCGCTACGGCGCGGACGTCGCCATTCTCATGGGCAACTACCTCTACAGCCACGCCTTCCAGCTCCTGCTCGACACCACTGACCCGCGTCCCCTCATGATCCTCACCCGGGCCACCGCCCGCATGTGCGAGGGCGAGATGTTCCAGATCCAGATCGGCCAGAGGACGATTGCTCAGGACGACTATCTCCGGATCATCACCGACAAGACCGCCCACCTGATCGCCGCCTGCACGACGCTCGGTGCTGTCGTCGCCGAAGCCGACGAGGCCGCTGTTGCGGCACTCACCGGCTTCGGCCTCGACCTGGGCATCGCCTACCAGATCACCGACGACGCGCTCGATTACGCCGGCGCCGATGGGGCCTGGGGAAAGGCCTCCGGCATCGACCTGCGAGAGGGCAAGTGGACACTGCCCCTCATCCGCACCTACGAGCTGGCCAACCAGACCGACCGCGACGCGCTGCTTCAGATCTGGAACAATGGGCGCGAACTGCCCGCGATTCTCGAGATCATGGGGCGCTATCCCAGCCTCGAGCAGTGCTTTGCCCTGGCGCGGCAGCATGCCGCCGCCGCCGTCACGCACCTGGCGGGGCTGCCGCGAAATTCCGACATCGACTTTCTGCGCGCCCTTCCGGACTTCGTGATCTCTCGCACTCACTGAGGCCCATCGCCGTCCTTGAGGAATCCACGGTGCGGCGCTAGGCCTCGCCCATGCGTCACGGCGCGCTCGCAGCCCTGCTCCTCCTGATCGCTCTGGCAATCGCCCAGGCGGACCTCCGGTTGCTCGGCGCCCGGGAACTCACACCGATGCTCTCCGTGACCATCGCGATGCTCGATGGGCCTGCCTCTGTGAGCGCGGCCTATCCGCCGGGGGTCGCTTGGGTGCTCACCGGTCTCCGCGCGGGAGGGCTTTGGCCGGTCGATCCATGGCGGTTCAACCAGACTCTCTTGGGCCTCGGGGTCCTGTCGTTCTTCACACTGTCATCCCTTCTGCTTCGCTCGGCCCCCCTGGCGTTTCTCGCGGTGCTCTTCGGGCTTCTCAACCCCTACTTCGTTTGGACACTGCTGCTCTCGCGCGATTCCGCCCCCGAGTTCCTTCTGCTGACGCTCCTCGTCTGCGTGACCGTGTACGGCCTGCGGTCCCCCCGAGCTCCGTGGACGCCGGCTCTGCTCGCGCTGGCGCTGGCCACGGCGCTGGGGTTCACCCGCGTGACCGGCTTCTTCACTGGCGCCGCGGTGCTGGCCGTTCCACTCTTCACCGCGGGCCCCGGGCGACGAGGGCCGTGGGCTGCGGCTCTGGTGGGGCTGACCCTGGGCGCTGTGGGGCTCTGTGCCCTGAATCACACCCGGGCCGGGGCTTTCACCCTCACGACCACGAGCGGCTTCAATCTCTACCTGGGCCATCACCCCGCCTATCTGGACGGTCATCCCCGCCACGACATCGATGTCTTCTTGTCTCGCGCTGCCGAGACCGAGGGCTTTGGGACGCTGCCCGAGGCCGAGCGAGATCAGGCGTTTCGCCGGCGCGCTTTCGATTTCATGCGCGACGATCCCCTGGCGCTGCTCCACCGCACCCTCGTGAAATCAATCTGGCACTGGTTCAACTTCGAGAAGATCCCCTCTTCCTCCGGGGCCGCGTGGCTCGACCCCGCTGATGGCACGGTGCACATCGGCCGCGGCGGCTCGCTGACCTCACTCGCCTATCTCCTGTACAAAATCATCTACATCCCGCTGTTTGTGCTCGCTCTCGCAGGTCTGGCCCGGCGCCGCGTGCCATGCGAGTTCCGGCTCCTCCTCGCGCCCCTGGCCGGCCTCTGGCCTCTCGCCGTCCTGGCCTTTCCTGACACGCGCTTCAAGATCGCCGCCGAGGTCCTCCTGTGCCCCTTGCTCCTCGCAGCGCTTCGACAGGCACTCTCTGATCGGCCCAGCGCAGACGCGACCGCTCAGGTCACGGCCGCCGCCTCCGGCTCATAGGCCAAGTTGGGCGCGAGCCAGCGCTCGACGTCCTCGACACTCATCCCCTTGCGCCCGGCGTAGTCGAGGACCTGATCGCGGCCGATCTTGCCCACGCCGAAGTAGTGCGCCTGCGGGTGCGCCAGATAGAACCCACTCACCGACGATGCAGGCAGCATCGCGCAGCTCTCGGTCAGCGACACTCCGGCATTGACCTCCGCATCGAGCAGGCGAAGGAGGGTTCGCTTCTCCGTGTGATCAGGACAGGCCGGGTATCCGGGGGCGGGGCGAATCCCCCGGTAGCGCTCCCGGATGAGGTCCTCTGAAGTCAGCACCTCCCGCTTGCCGTAGCCCCAGGCCTCACGCGCGCGCCGGTGAAGCAGCTCGGCAAAGGCCTCTGCCAAGCGATCGGCAAGAGCCTTCACCAGGATCGAGCTGTAGTCATCGTGCTCTGCCAGAAACTCCGCGCTCAGCGCCTCGACGCCCTCCCCGGCCTGCACCGCGAAGCCCCCGACATAGTCCAGTCGCCCCGAGCTGCGCGGCGCCACGAAGTCCGCGAGGCAGAGATTCGCTTTCCCCTCCGCCTTCTCGCCCTGCTGGCGCAGAAAGTGAATCGTCGCCACGACGCTCTCTCTGGACTCATCGGCGTAGAGCTCGACGTCGTCACCGGTGCGATTCGCCGGCCAGATGCCCCAGACGCCGCGTGCCCGGATCAGGCGCTCCTCCACGATACGCCTGAGCATCTCTCGCGCGTCGCCCAGGAGGCGCCTCGCCTGTTCGCCGACGGTGGCATCCTGGAGAATCCCCGGATACTGCCCCCGGAGTTCCCAGGCGTGGAAGAAGGGCGTCCAGTCGATGTATTCGACCAGCTCGCCCAGAGGCTGGGCCTCGATCACCTGGAGGCCTGTCCAGGCCGGTGTGTCGATCGACTCGGAGGCCCAGTCGAAGGCCGCAGCGTTGCTCCGCGCCTGCTCGAGGGTCAGCAGCCGCTGCTCGCCCCGTCCCCGGTGCTCTTCCCGGAGGCGGGCGTACTCGCGGGCCGTCTGCTCGAGGACTCTCGCCCGCCTGTCGCCATCGATGAGACTCTGCACGACGGGCACGGCCCGTGAAGCGTCGAGAACATGCACAGCCCGGTGGTCGCACTGCGGCGCGATCTTCACCGCCGTGTGCATCCGGCTGGTCGTCGCCCCGCCGATCAGCAGAGGCAGCGAGATCCCCTCCCGCTTCATCTCCCGCGCGACATGCACCATCTCGTCGAGCGACGGCGTGATCAGGCCCGAGAGGCCGATCACATCGGCGCCCCAGGTCCGGGCTTCGCTGAGGATCGACTCACACGGCACCATCACGCCGAGGTCCTTCACCTCGAAGCCGTTGCAGGCGAGGACCACTCCGACGATGTTCTTACCGATGTCGTGCACGTCTCCCTTGACCGTCGCCAGGAGCACCCTGCCGGCGCCGCCGCCGGCGGCCCCCGCGGCTCTCTCGGCCTCCATGAATGGGAGCAGGTACGCCACGGCCCTCTTCATCACGCGGGCGCTCTTGACCACCTGGGGCAGGAACATCTTGCCCGCGCCGAAGAGGTCGCCGACCACGTTCATGCCATCCATCAGCGGCCCCTCGATCACGAGGAGCGGTCGGCCGAGCTTCTGGCGAGCCTCCTCCGTGTCGACATCGATGAAATCGACAATCCCCTTGATCAGCGCGTGGGCCAGCCGCTCCTCCACCGGGGCCTGGCGCCAGGCCTGCTCTTCCCGCGGGGCCTGGGACGCGCCCGCACTCTGGGCCTTGATCGCCTCCGCGTGCGCGACCAGCCGCTCCGTCGCGTCCGGCCGGCGGTTGAGCAGCACGTCTTCGACGAGGTCACGGAGCTCCGGCTCGATCTCCTCGTAGACCTCGAGCATTCCTGCATTGACGATCCCCATGTCGAGCCCCGCCTGGATCGCATGGTACAGAAAGCACGAGTGCATCGCCTCGCGCACGCGGTTGTTGCCGCGGAATGAGAACGAGATGTTCGAGATGCCGCCGCTGACCCGGCAGTGCGGGAGCGTGCGCTTGATGATCCGTGTCGCCTCGATGAAGGCCACGGCGTAGCCGGCGTGCTCCTCCATCCCCGTGGCCACCGTCAGGACATTCGGGTCGAAGATGATGTCTTCGGGAGGGAACTCCACCTCATCGACGAGAATCCGGTACGCACGCGTGCAGATCTCGACCTTCCGCGCGACCGTGTCGGCCTGGCCGCGCTCGTCAAAGGCCATGACGACCGCCGCCGCCCCGTGCCGCCGGATGAGCTTCGCCTGACGTTTGAACTCCGCCTCGCCCTCCTTGAGGGAAATCGAGTTCACGACGGACTTGCCCTGGAGGCACTTGAGCCCCGCCTCGATCACGCTCCACCTCGACGAGTCGATCATGACGGGGACCCGCGAGATCTCCGGCTCGGACACGATCAGATGAAGGAACTTCACCATCATCGCCTCACTGTCGATCAGCCCCTCGTCCATGTTCACATCGATCAGGTTCGCGCCGCTCTCGACCTGCTGGCGCGCGATGGACAGAGCTCCGTCGAGGTCCCCCTCCCGGATCAGCTTGGCGAACTTGGGGGAGCCGGTGATGTTCGTCCGCTCGCCGATCATCACGAAGTTTGTCTCCGGCGTGAACCGGAGGGGCTCGAGTCCGCTCAGGCGCGTTTCCCGCTGCCGCGGCACCGGCACCCGCGGCCGCTTTCCGCGCAGTGCCCCGGCGATCGCCGCGATGTGCTCTGGGCGGGTGCCGCAGCAGCCCCCGACGATGTTCACCCAGCCCTCGTCCGCAAAGCCGGCCAGGACCGATGCCATGTGGTCGGGGGTGTCGTCGTACTCGCCGAAGGCGTTCGGCAGACCGGCGTTGGGGTACACGCTGACGTGGCAGTGGGCCAGACGCGCCAGCTCCTCCACGTGCGGCCGCATGTCCTCCGCGCCCAGCGCGCAGTTCACGCCGACACTCAGGGGATCGGCGTGCATGATTGACGTCCAGAACGCCTCGACTGTCTGCCCCGAGAGTGTCCGCCCGCTCTTGTCGGTGACGGTGACCGAGATCATCACCGGCAGCCGCGCACCCCGCGCCTCAAACTCGTTCTCAATGGCAAAGAGCGCCGCCTTCAGATTCAGAGTGTCAAAGGTCGTCTCCGGCAGGAGGATGTCGACCCCTCCCTCGATGAGGCCGGCAACCTGCTCCTGATAGGCCTCCACGAGCTGGTCGAATGTCACCGCGCGGTGGCCGGGGTCATTCACGTCCGGCGAAAGCGAGGCGGTGCGATTCGCGGGGCCCATTGCCCCCGCGACCCAGCAGGGCCGCGAGGCGTCCTCCCGCATCTTGGCATCCGCAGCGCGCCGGGCGAGGCGCGCCGCGGCGACGTTCATCTCGCGGCAGAGGTGGCCCAGGCCGTAGTCCGACTGCGAGATGCGCTGCGCATTGAACGTGTTGGTCTCGATGATGTCCGATCCGGCATCCAGAAAGGACCGGTGAATCCTCTCGATCACGTCCGGCCGTGTCAGGACAAGGACATCGCTGTTTCCCTTCAGCGGGCGGGGGTGATCCCGCAGCCGGTCATTCCGGTAGTCCTCCTCACCCAGTCCGAACGTCTGGATCATTGTCCCCATCGCACCATCCAGGATGAGGATGCGCTCGCTCAGCGCGCGGTGGAGGGCGTCGGACATGGTCCTCTTTTCCGGTCGTGCTCGGTGAAACTCCGACAGTGCCCTGGCATGGCGTCGGGAGTCAACCATCGCGATGGTGTTCAACAATGTGCTACACTCCGCCGCCATTCGAGCGCCACGGCCGCTTTTCCCTTGCCGCCATGGCCAAGGCGCCCCAGCGTCGCCAGCAGACGTGCCTCCGAGGAGTTGGCCATGCGTCCTGTCACCTCGGCCCTGGGCTGGAACGCCGGGCCCCTCACGGACCTTGAGTGGCATTGCCTCCATGCGCGCCGCCCGCTTCCCCTGGGAGCATTGTCCGTCTGGGTGGCACTCACGCTGTATGCCGTTGCCCTCTCGTTTCCCGTGGCGACGCTCCCCTCGCTCTCGCCGGGTCTGGCGCGAGCCGTTGGGGACCTCCCCTTCGCGCGGCTGCTGCTGAGCCCCGTGTTCTGGATGCAGGCCCTGCTCTTCTGGCTGCTGCCCTGGATCCTACTCGAACGGCGCATGCGCTACCGCGGCAATTCGCTGCCTGAGCTCGAGGCGAAGGCCGCGGCGATCATGCGCCTCTACGCGTACGCACTCGCCTGCTATCCTCTTCTGCGGCTCGGCTCGTTCGGCATGCTGCACCTCGTCCGGCGAGGGGCACCGGCGCCGACGCATGTCGACATGATCCTCTTCGATGTCTCTCAGCCGATGCTCATCCGCTATGTCGCCGCGCTGGGAGTGACGGCGCTCTTTGGCCTGGTGACGTGGACTGTCGTCGTCAGCCGCCTCCGCCTCGCCCAGTGGGCCGCGATGTCCACCCCCGGGCGCTTCGACCGGTTCGTCGCTTACTCGATCACCACCGGCGTCTTCGTCCTCTTCCTGGGTCTCCTCAAGCGCAACATCTACGACCCGCTCACCCCGAGTGGTCTGCTGCCCGACCACAAGCTGGAGCACTTCCTGACCAATCTCTTCCCCTGGGCACTGATCGTGATGACCGTGTCCATCGCCGTGGCCGCGGGCGCGCACTTGGCCGCCCGCCGCCGTGTGGGCCTCTTCTGAGCGGCATCTCTCCCTTGACTTCGCCCGGGGTCGGCCTATTCTGATTGTTCCTCTGTGGCCAGGTAGCTCAGTTGGTAGAGCAGAGGACTGAAAATCCTTGTGTCGGCGGTTCAATTCCGTCCCTGGCCACCACCTTCACTCCTCCCCTCTTCCGAGGCATTGGACCATGGCCTGGACGCTGCTCATCATCGCGGGGCTCCTCGAAGTCATCTGGGCCATCGGGCTCAAGCAGTCAGACGGCTTCACCCGCCTCCTGCCCTCGGTCATCACGATCACGGCCATGGTCGTCAGCTTCGCTCTCCTCGCTGCCGCGATGCGCTCGCTCCCCGTGGGGACCGCCTACGCCGTCTGGACGGGAATCGGGGCCCTGGGAACCGCCGTCATCGGGATGGTGTTCCTCGGTGAATCGCGCGAGGCGCTGCGCATTGCCTGCCTCGTCCTCATCGTGGCCGGCATCGCGGGTCTCAAACTCACCTCGGCCTCGTGACAACCGCCCTCAGAGGGAGACCCCCGGCCTCAGCGTCACTCCCAACCCCGGTGAATCCCCGAGCATCAGTTTCCCCCCCTCCCAGCCGCAGCCTTCGAAGGGGTCGTTGGCGATGAGCACGTGCCCGTCGAGATCGATGTGATCGAACAGCGGACCGATGTGCGCGGCCGCGGTGATCCCGGCACTCGTCTCGACCATGCAGCCGATCATCAGGCCCAGGCCGTGAGACCGTGCCGCCTCGACGATGCGCACGGCCTCGCGGATACCGCCGGACTTGACGAGCTTGACATTCACCCCGTGAGCCATGGACGCGAGACTGGGAATCTGGCCGGCCGTGTGGCAGTCCTCATCGAGGTACAGAGGGAGCGGTGAGATGTCCTTCAGACGTCTCATCTCATCCACCGCGCCCCTTGGCAGAGGCTGCTCCACGAACTCGACCCCCAGCTCCGCCATGGCGGGGATCAGCCGTTCGGCCTGCGCCAGGCTCCAGCCCTGATTGGCATCCACCCGGAGCACTTTGTCCGGCGCAGCACTCCGGATGGCCCGCATCGTCTCGGCATCTTGATCGGGATGCCGGCCCAGCTTGATCTTGAGCACAGGAGACCGCGTTCCGGCCGTCTGAATCCGTCCCAGCATCGTTTCGATGTCATCGATGCCGATCGTGAAGGACGACACAGGCAGGTTCTCGCGCTCGACGCCGAGCAGTCTCCACAGCGGCTGCCCCTTGGCCCTGGCCCATCGGTCATAGAGCAGCATGTCCAGCGCGGCGAGCGCCGATCGGTTGCGGCCCAGCTCCCCCGCCGCCGCCTCGTCCAGGTAGGCCCCCGGGTCTTCATCGCCATCGGGGAAGCCGGGGAGAGGCTTGCTCAGGACGGCCATCACGCTCTCGATCGTCTCGCCATACATCTGGCTGGGAGCCGCCTCTCCCCAGGAGCCTTCGCATTCGATGAGCACCGACCGGCTCACGGCGGTCGTGCTCTGGCCCACGCCGAACGGATGCTCGAGGATCTTCTTGAACTCGATGATTCGAAGTCTCCCCGTGTCAGTGCGGCTCATAGGTGATGCCTGTCCCTCCGGTGATGCCTTCGACCGAAAACTCCGCGCCGCGCAGCGTGAAGCCGCCCTCGCAGGCGAACGGGCGGAGCAGATAGATCGAGTCCAAGTCACAGTGGGTGAAGCAGCCCAGGCCGCAGGCCAGGTGCACCGAGGCCGCGAGCCCGATTTTCGACTCCATCATGCAGCCGATCATCAGGTCGACATTCGCTGCCCGGGCGACCGAGGCGATGTCGAGGGCCCCGGCAAGCCCGGCCTTGGCGACCTTGATGTTGATCACGTCGGCGGCCCCCTCACGCACAACGCGGATGGCGTCCTCGGGTGAGAACACAGACTCGTCGGCGCCCACAGGCACCCCGCAGTGCTCTCGCACATGGCGCATGCCCGCCAGGTCGTCCCTGCGCACCGGCTGCTCGAGCAGGCTCAACTCGATCCCCTCCGCCGCCACCCGGTGCGCGAGCTCCACCGCCTGCTTCGGCGTGAAGGCCTGATTGGCGTCGAGAGCCAGCTCGCACTGGGGCGCTGCCGCCCGGACGGCGATCACGCGGGCGATGTCGATGGCCACGCCCATTCCGACCTTGATCTTGATCTTCCGGAACCCGTCCCTCACGGCTCGGCCCGCCGCCGTTCCAGTCTCCTCAGGGGTTCCCAGGGAGAGTGTGAGGTCGGTTTCGACCGCGGCCTTGACCCCGCCGAAGAGCTGCCACAACGGGACTCCAGTGGCCTTCCCGAAGGCGTCGAACACCGCGATCTCCAGGCCGCTGTGCGCGCCGGCCTGGAATCGCAGATGGCGCCGGGTCTCGGCGAGCAGGGACCTCCAGGAGCGCACGTCCTTTCCGATGACCACCGGCCGGAGGTGATCGAGGGCCGCGATCGCCGTCGCCTGCGTGTCGCCCGAGGTGTAGGGCGTCGCCGACACCTCCCCCCAGCCGATGGTTCCGTCGGCCAGCTCGACGCGGACGAGGACATTGCTCGCAGCGTCTTTCCGGCCAGTGGCGATGACAAAGGGCTCCTTCAGGGGAAGGTCGAGGGGCTCGGCCCGGAGGTCCTTGATCGTGGTGGACATCGCTCTCCGCTCTCTTCAGATCATCGCCAGCTCATGCAGCAGAGCCGCCCCGGTCCGGATACCGGCGTGGAAGTCTTTGAGGCTGAACTTCTCGTTCGGACCGTGGATGCGGTCGTCGTGCAACCCGTAGCCGAGCAGCAGGCAGGGTATCCCGAGCTCTTCGACGAAGAACGTCACGATCGGGATCGAGCCGCCCTCGCGGATCATCACGGGCGGCTTCCCGAATCCCGCCTCGAGAGCGCGGACCGCCGCCGCGATCCACTTGCTGTCGACCGGAATGCTCACTGGAGGCGCTCCGTGACCGAATTGAAGGTTCGACTCCACTCCAGCCGGCGTCAGCTCAGCGATCCGGCGGCGCACCGCCTCGATGACCCGCGCCGGCCGCATGTTCGGCACGAGGCGAGTCGAGAATTTGGCGACGGCGCGGCACGGGACGACACCCTTGTGACCCGGCCCCTGGTGGCCCCCGGTGATCCCGACGATCTCGAGTGTCGGGCGTGCCCAGGTTCTCTCGAGGGAGGTTCGGCCGGGCTCGCCGAGCAGCGACAGGAACCCCGACGTCTCCCGAAACTCCTCCTCGGACTGCGGAAGTGCTGACCAGGATTCTCTCTCGAACGCCGCCGGTTCGGCCACGTCGTCATAGATTCCCGGGACATCGATCCGCCACTCCTCATCGTGGAGCCGGTCGATCATCCGCGCCAGAATGTGAATGGCATTGGGAACCGCCCCGCCGAAGGTGCCCGAGTGCACGTCGGTCTGCCCGGTTCGGACTTCGAGCTCGAACGACGCGATCCCGCGCAGTCCAGTGCAGAGCGAGGGCAATCCTGGCCCGAACTGGGAGGTGTCGCTGATCGCCACGACGTCGGCCTTCACAGCCTCACGGTTGGCCATCATCCACGCGGGCAGGTTGGGGCTTCCCACCTCCTCTTCCCCCTCGATGACGAACCGCACATTGACGGGAAGAGAACCGGTCCGCTTCAACCACGCCTCCGCTGCTTTCAGGTAGGTGAAGACCTGGCCCTTGTCGTCGCTCGCGCCCCGCGCGATCAGATTCCCGTTCACCTCGACCGGCTCAAACGGAGGCGTCGTCCACTCCGCGAGCGGTTCCACCGGCTGCACATCGACATGGCCGTAGACCAGCAGTGTGGGCTTGCCCGGGGCACCCATCCACTCGGCGTGGCACAGTGGGTGCCCCCCCGTCTCACAGACGCGCGCTGTGATTCCGATCCGCTCGAACGCCACGCGGACCGCCTCGACGGCTTGCCGGACATCCGCCGCATGCGCCGGGTCGCTGCTGACCGAGGGGATCCGCAGCAGATCCTTGAGCTCGTCCACGTGGCGGGCTCGATCGGCGTCGATGGCGGCAAGGACGTCTCTCATGTCTCTCCCACTCTGCGCCCAGTGCGCAGGCCGCCTCAGCTACGCTCTGGGTCCCCGGGTGTCAATTCATTCATCCGCTTCGCACTCTTGACGCCCCCCCGCTCAGCCGCCACTCTGTCCGCTGATGCCCGATCGCCTCTTCACCCGCGCTGTGCTGGCTGGCCACGATCTGGGCGAAATCCGTCCCCTGGCCGAGGCCCATGGCTTCGCGCTTGTCCAGAGCCACCCCGAGATCGTCATCTGCCACGGAGGCGACGGCACCGTGCTTGGGGCCGAGCGCGAGTGGCCCGGCGTCCCGAAGCTGGCCCTGCGGCGCGCGGGAGATCACCACCGGGCAACCGATCACGGGGCACTCCTCGCGGCCATCGCCCATGGCGAGGGCGAGATGCTCGAATTCGTGAAAGTCGAGGCCGAGGTCCGCGGCGAGCGGTTGATCGGCATCAACGAGATCTTGCTTCACAACGCGGTCGCCACCTCCGCCGTTCGTTATCGCATCGCGATCGATCGCCGCCCCTGGGGTCACGAGATCGTCGGCGACGGTCTCGTTGTCTCGACCCCCTTCGGCTCGTCCGGCTACTACCGCTCCATCACCCACTCGACGTTCGAGGTCGGCCTGGGCCTCGCCTTCAACAACTCCACCGAGCCGCTCGATCACCTCGTGCTCCGGCCCGAGGTCATCGTCGGCGTCCGGGTGACACGGGGACCGGCCGTCCTCGCGGCCGACAACAACCCGGCGTGGATCACGCTCGACCGCGACGATGAGGTGACCATCCGGCAGCACGCGCACCCGGCCCTGATTCTCCGGGTGCCGGGCCATCCCCATCCTCCGTTTCGCCGGCACATCCACCCGAACGGCCACCCTCTGGGCCACCGGACGACGTGAGCATGGCGCGGTCCCATGTCTTCGGCGCGGTCGACATGGGTTCGAACACGCTCAAAGTCCGGCTCTGGCAGATCGACGCCTTCGGTCACGCGGTCGCGATCGACCAGCGGCGCCTCCCCGTGCGGCTGGGCAAGGGAACCTTCCAGGAGGGCATTCTCTCCCAGTCCCTCATCAACGACGCGGTCGAGGCGCTCCGCGAGATCCGGGCGCTGGCCGACCACCATGGAGCCTCAACGCTTCGCGCCGTCGCCACCGCGGCCATGCGCGAGGCGCAGAACGCCGGAGCGCTGGTCGCGAGAGCTCAGAGGGAGACGGGCATCGAAGTGGAAATCATCTCCGCCGAGCGCGAAGGCGAGCTGACCGCGAAGGGGGCGCTGAGTTCGCTCACCCTCGCGCGCGATGAACGGGCCGCGATCGTCGACATCGGCGGAGGCTCCGCCGAAGTGGTGAGCGTGATCTCCGACGGAGAGGGGCGTTTTCACTCCATGACGGCGCTCAGTCTGCCGCTCGGGGCCGTTCGTCTCACGGAGGCATTTCTCCCCTCGGATCCGCCCGGCCCGGGGGAGCTGAAATCCCTGGCGAAGCATGTCACGAAGACACTGATGGCAAGCCCGCTGACCCCGCCGGACGGTGTGGCGGTCGGCTGCGGCGGCACCCTCGTGAGCATGGCCCGGATCGCTGCCCTCTTCGAGCGCGTTGACAGTCAGGCCTACGACGAAGAGCTGCCCCCCCTGCGGCAGCGGATTCTGCGGTCGCTGCTCGGCGAAATGAGCGCTCTCTCCGCGGCGCGGCGCGCCGCGCGATTTCACCTCGAGCCACAGCGGGCGGAGGTGATCGTCGCGGGCGCGACGGTCCTGGACGCTCTCCTCGAAGTGCTGCACACGGACGTCATCCGCGTCGTCCCCTCGGGCCTCCGCGAGGGTCTCCTCGTCGAGCATCTGGCCTCCCTCGCGCGCTGACGGCTCTTGCGCATTCGCACGGACTCCTCTACAATGCTGGCGCCACCTTCCGCAGAAGAGGATGGGACTGAGATGGCCGAGAAGTTCCGCGTCGAGAGAGACTCCCTGGGAGAGGTCCGAATCCCCGCCGGGGCTCACTGGAGCACAACCACCCAGCGTGCCCTGGAGTCGTACCCCATCTCCGGCCTGCGCCATCACCCCAAGTTCGTCGACGCCTACGTCATGCTGAAGTGGGCCGCCGCCGCCGCCAACCGTGAGTCAAAGGCTCTCAGGCCCGCCGTTGCGAATGCCATCATGAAGGCCTGCGAGGAGATCCTCGCCGGGAAGCTCCGCGACGAGTTCCCCGTCGACGTCTTCCAGATGGGCGCCGGCACCTCCTTCCACATGAATGTCAACGAGGTGATCGCCAACCGTGCCAATGTGATCCTCGGGGGCAGGCTCGGCACCTACGAGCACCTCACGGCCAATGACCACGTCAACTTCGGCCAGTCGACCAATGACACGTTCCCCACCGCCATGCGCCTGGGCATCCTGCTCATGCTCCGTGACCACCTTCACCGGCCCCTTGTCGACCTGGAGCGAGCCCTCTTCGCCAAGGGGAAGGAGTTCGACGGTGTGCTCAAATCCGCGCGCACCCATCTCCAGGACGCCGTGCCGATCCGTCTGGGGCAGGAGTTCACAGCCTATGGAGAGGCGATCAAGCGCTGCCACGCCACGCTCGGCTTCGCCCGCCGCGGAGTCGCCGAGCTCGGCATCGGCGGATCCGCCGCGGGCACTGGCCTCAACACCGCCCCCGGGTACCGCGAGAAGATCCTCAAGCACCTCCGGAAGATCACCGGGATTCGGGATCTGACCCTGTCGCCCAACATGTGCGAGGCGATGCAGAGCCAGCGCCCCATCGCTGAGATCAGTGCGGCCCTACGCAACCTCGCCATCGAGGTGAACCGCATCTGCAACGACCTCCGCCTCCTCTCCAGCGGCCCCACCACAGGCCTCGCCGAGATCGACCTGCCCTCGATTGCCCCTGGGTCCTCGATCATGCCCGGCAAGGTCAACCCCTCCATGCTCGAGTGTGCCAACATGGTCTGCTTCGAGGTCATCGGCAACGACACCGCCGTCGCCTGGGCCGTCGGCGCCGGCCAACTCGAGCTCAACGTGATGATGCCGCTCATGCAGCACAAGGTGATCTCCTCAATCCACGTCATGGGCTCGCTCTGCCGGCAGCTCACTGACCTCTGCGTCACGGGTATCACCGCCAACGTTGACCGCTGCCGCCGCTACAGCGAGTCCTCGATGGGCCTCGCGACCGCGCTCAACGTCCACATCGGCTACAAGAACGCCGCCGCCGTGGCCAAGGAGGCGCTGCACTCCGGCAAGACGATCATCGACATCATCCGGGAGAAGAAGATGCTCACCGAGGCCCAGATCGCCAAGATCATGGACGCCAAGAAGATGACTGAGCCCGGCATCCCTGGAACGTGAGCCCCCTCCGGAAGTCCCCACTCCGGGCGGCGGCCTGCCTGCTCGTCGCTCTCCTCCCGGCACTGGCGGTGCCGGCGCAGCCCATGGATGCGCAGGCCAGCGCTGAGCTGGCGGCTGTCGAGGCACTCGGCGACGAGGCCGCCGTCTCATCGAGCCGGGGGGACGCCCGGGCATCGCTCCTGCTCTGGACTCAGGCGCTTGAACGCATGCAGTCGCTCGCCCAGGCGCAGCCCGCCAATCGCACGGTGCAGATGGGGCTGGCGCGATCCCACCTCATTGTCGGGGAGGCACTTCTGTCGCTCGGAGCCAGCGGCGAGGCCCGCTGGCACTTCGACACCGCCGCGAGAATCCAAGATGAGGGCATCAGCCGGGAAGGCTCTGCCCTCTGGCTCTTGGAGCGGGCCCAGACACACGACAGCCTGGCCGGTCTTCACCTCCTGGTCTGGAATTCGTCTCAGGCGCTCGCCGAGGCCCAGGCGGCGCTCTCGGTGCTCACGCCGCTTTCGGAGCTCGGCCTCGAGCGTCAAAGCCGTGAGATGATGATGTCTCCCCACCAGGTGCGGCTCGCCCAGGTCATGCAGCGGCAGGCTCAGTGGGATGACGCCCATGCCATCCTCACTCGGCAGGAGCTGCTTCTCCTCACTGAGATCTCTTCCCCGGAACCCGCCACGTCCGCTCGGGGCCGTCTCCTCTGGGTACGGGAGCTCCTGGGCGAGAACCTGCGGGGCCGCGGCGTGTGGGCCGGGGCTGAAATCCAGTTCCGGCTGGCGCTCGAGATGGCCCGGGAGGACTTGGCGCTCGAGCCTGACGACATCGGCAACCGCAACTCGGTCGCCTGGTACCTTTACCTGTGGGGGCGTGCTCTCCGCGACCTGGGACGGGAGGTCGAGGCACGCACCGCGTGGGAAGAGGGGCGGCAGCTTCTGTGGGACCCGCTGCAGGCCGTGCCTCTGGAGAACATCTCGACTTCGATTCTCGACACACTCGCCCAGATCCTGCTCATTCAGGGCCGCGTCGAGGAGGCACGGCCCGTCGTCGAGCGCCTGCTGGGAACCGGGTGGTGCATGGGAGACTTCGTCGTGCTCTGCCAGCAGACGGGGCTCCTCGGCATGTCGAAGCGCGCCGCCGCGCGACCGGTTCCCCGCCCCCCCGCCGAGCGCCCGCTCTGAGAGCCCTGTGCGCCTTCACCCCAGCTCTCTGACGGCCTCCTCGAGCGCTCTCACGATCTCCTGACGTGCTCCGTGCGGTTTCATGGGAGATCCGATCCGCACTTCGCAGAACAGCGGAACGGGAACGAGCGCTCCCTTGGGCAGACTCCGGCCCATGTTGACGAGGCGCACCGGGATGACCGGAACCTGAGGCGCTCGCGCGACGAGGTGCGCGATTCCGCTCCGGAACGCGCTGACCTGCTCGCCGGAGTGACGCGTCCCTTCGGGGAAGAAGATCAGAGACTCCCCGCGGGCGAGGGCGTCGAGGAGGACCGGCAGCGGGTTGTTCTCCCGGCTGATTCCCTTCCGTGCGACCGGCAACACGTTGAGGCAGACGCGCGTCACCCAGGTGAGAAGGCCGCCTTGCCCGAAGTGATCGACTGCCGCCACGGGCCGGATCCGGGGAATCCGGGAGAGAGGAAACAGGCTCATCAGAGACACGGCGTCCAGATGACTCGTGTGATTGGCCACCAGAATGAAGGGGTCGCGGCCAGGAAGGTGCTCTGCCCCGCGGACCCGCAGACCGATGAAGAGCGCGAAGAACGGCCGAACGATCAGACAGAAGAACAGCCACTGAGGCCACCGGGGGCGAGGCCGCGACAGGGGGGCGGGTGGAGGCGTCACGGCGTCAGCCCAGCTTGATGTGGTAGTGAACGAGATAATGGAAGAACACCGGCGCCGCATAGCAGAGGGAATCGACGCGGTCGAGCGTTCCCCCGTGGCCGGGAATCAGGTCGCCGAAGTCCTTGACGCCGAAGTCGCGCTTCACCGCGCTCATCACAGCGCCCCCCGCGAAGCCCGCGAGACAGAGCATGAGGGAGACGCCCAGCGTCTCCCACACGCCAAATGGCGTCAGGAAGCGCACGAGGAGGCTCAGGAGCGCCGTGGTCAACACTCCCCCGATGAATCCCTCCCAGGTCTTGTTTGGACTGATCACCGGCAGGATCTTCCGGCGCCCGAACGTCTTGCCCCAGACGTACTGCATGACGTCACTCACCTCGACGACGAAGACCAGAAAGAGGACCAGCGTCCGGCCGTTCGCTTCGCTCCCCGGTGTCGAGGGGAGCTGAAGGAGGTATCCCGCATGGCTGAGACCGAAGCCGAACGCCATCAGCCCCCACAGAATCGTCCCCGCCGAGGCGGTCAAGCCCTCCGGCTCTTTCGCCATCACGAGACGAAGGGGCAGGAGGAGGAACACCCAGACGGGGATAAACACGATGAACATTCCAAACCACCCCGTCGCGATCCAGTAGTACTGAACCGGGATCGTGAGAAACGTGAGCACCAGCGCCCCATGGTCGGCGGGGCGTGTGCGGAGAAGGGTGACGTACTCCTTCAGGGCCCAGAACGACATCAGGGCGAAGAAGACGAGCGAGAGTGTGTTCGAGACCGCGACGGCGCCGAAGAACACGGTGGCCATCACCCACCACGCGCGGACCCGCGCCGTCAGCTCCGAGAGGTCGCGCTCGGGCCAGCGCCTCCGAAGCCAGAGGGTGATGGCCGAGGCGAGCACAAGGCACGCGAGAATGATCAGCCCCATGC
Source organism: Candidatus Sumerlaeia bacterium (assembly GCA_013360565.1). Lineage (GTDB taxonomy): Bacteria > Sumerlaeota > Sumerlaeia > JABWBI01 > JABWBI01 > JABWBI01. The sequence goes on from JABWBI010000005.1 coordinate 38,219, forward strand.
GCCAGACCGGCGGCATCGCGAGCAGCTTGTGAATCACCGCTCCCCTCCCCCCTCGATCTCTCCCAGGCCCCGCCTCACACGGTTGATGCAGGTCCACGCAACGAGGCCCGCGCCGAGCGCGAAGAGCGGCCCCCACGCGCTCAGCCAGGCGGGTGCGAACACCGGCACCAGGGCCGCGATGCTCACGAGAACGGCCCGATCGCTCTTGCCCATGGGGCCGTCGTAGCGACGCGACGCGCCGAGGGCCTGCATCAGGACGCCGCACAGCTCCGTCAGGACCGCCCCGAAGAGGAAGAGCAGAATGAGCCAGCGTGTCCGCGCGTCGAAGACGGCGAATGGGAGATACAGCCCCACGTCCGACACCACATCACCAACTTCGTTGAGGACAGCGCCCAGGCGCGTGGTCATCCCATGCTCGCGGGCCAGCATGCCGTCGATCGCATTGAGGGCCATCCGCACGAGAAGCCAAACCGGCACGAGGAGGAAGAGCCAAACCGCCAATGGTGCGAGAAGCAACAGCCCTCCGACGGCACAGGACCCCGCCGCCGCCGCCACGGTGACTTGGTTGGCCGTCACTCCCCGCCCAGCCAATCGACCCGCCAGGGGGCGAAGTCGCGCCTGAAAGCGAGGCTTGATTTCGTAGACGGAGGCCATGGTTCCCAGCGTCCAATTGCGCCCCGAAAGAGGCAACGGCTTTGTCGAGACTCGGGCGCCCACTGACGCTGGACAGCGGCGGCGTGCCCCCGCAGACTGGGTTCACACCCAGCCGAGGAGGGATGCCATGAGAGCGCACCTGTTCGCCCCGCTCTTCGCTCTGTACGTCACCTGTGCCACGGCCACTCCGGCGGGCTGGGAATTCGACCCCGCCTGGACCATCGTCGAGGGCGGGATCACGCGAGGGAGCACCGCCAGCCGGGAGATCGCACTCGTGTTCACTGGAGGTGACCACGGTGAAGGTGCTTCGACCATTCTCGACACTCTGCGAGAGCACGGCATCCGCGCTGCCTTCTTCGTGACAGGCGCCTTTGTCAGCAGAGAGGAGCATCATCCCCTTCTGCGGCGAATGGTCGACGAGGGACATTACGTCGGCCCGCACTCCCACGCTCACCCGCTGTACGCTTCGTGGGATGACCGCTCCCAGACGCTCGTCAGCGAGGAGTTCTTCCGCCAAGACCTGCAGCGCAACATCGACGAGCTGCGCGCCTTCGGAGCGATGGCCGGTCCCGGTCCGATCTACTTCATCCCGCCTTCCGAGTGGTACAATCGAGAGCAGGTGGACTGGGCACGCGAGATCGGCGTCGTCCTGATCAATTTCACCCCGGGCTCGGGCTCGAACCGCGATTGGGCACCCGAATCCCACGCGAGCTTCATGTCCTCCGAGGCCATCCTCCAGGGGATTCTCGACTTCGAGCAGCGCGAAGAGCGCGGCTTGAACGGCTTCCTGCTGCTGCTGCATCTCGGCTCTCAGCGACAGGACAAGATGCACCCCCTCTTTCCCCGCCTTGTCACCACACTTCAGGAACGCGGCTATCGATTCGTCCGCGTGGACGAGCTTCTGCCATTCGCCCCCTGTGACTGAGTCACTCTCCGTCCTGAATCCATTCGCTGTAGGCACGGCCCATCTCAAGACGGCCCGCAGCCCCCTCGTGCGGTGTCCCGAGCGTCAGCGCGTGGATGAAGCCATTCATCTCCCCCACCAGCACGGTGTGGAGGATCACATTCTCCGGGTTCGTGTGGATGCGCAGGTCGATTCGCCCGCCGAGTCCGGTGAAGCACAGGAAATCTCCCTCCCGCGTCTCCGCCAAGTCCACGTCCCGGCGCATACGCGCGATCATCCTCTGCGTCGCACCATAGGTCCCGGCGAGGGGAGTCGACAGCACCGGGCGCCCGTTGAGGGTGATGGTGCGGTCGTCGTAGCAGACGGCGATCAGCGCATGCGCGGGGTCACGCCGAAGCCAGGCGAGCAGCTTGTCGCCGTGTCCCTCCCCGTCGTCGTAGCTGTAGTTGGCGTCGAGATACGCGATGCGAGTGATTGTGTCGGGGATCTCGTCCGAGGCATTCAGAATCCCCGTGATCAGACTCCCGCCGCCGCTGTGCGCACAGAGCACCCGGGTCGTGCTCTCGTCGAGCAGCGGAAACGCTTCGTCCAGCAGCCTGATCAGGTGTGATCCCGGATTCCCGTGCTCGCGGCGCCATGCCGGCCAGGAGCGCCCGCCCGCCTCCAGGTACACCGTGACGAGGTTGCGGTCCGTCATCACCCGCCTGAGCGCTCGAGTCTGCGCAGCGATGTGCTGAATGTCGAAGTGCCAGTCGAGTCCCGGCGTCATCATCCGCCCGGCCGTCTGCTCGATCGTGTTGCCGTTGGGAAGCGCGTAGTAGACGGTCTCGGTCGGCCGCTCGGGATCAAAGTCGCCCGCCACGTTGACCAGGTACCTCGCGTCCGGCTCGAAGGCCCCCTCGCGAACCCACTCACCGAAGTGAGCGCTCCGGTGAAAACCTGCAAACGGGGCATCCGCCCCCACCTCCGGAGACACGTCGCCGTGGGCGAAACACGCTGTCAGGCTCAGCCAAGTCAGCACCAGCAGTGAGCACCGCATTCGTGACACTCCATGCCCGCAGGATCCGACCCCAGCGTCACCCGAACGGACCTGGACGCGAAAGGGAAAACAGGGCCGCACCTTGACATTGAGACAGTGTGGCAGAGAATCATGATCTCGCGAGGCCTTCTGGACCAGGGACGGTCCGGGGGCCTCGGCCAAACCAACCTTCCTGCCCGGAGGTCCATTGACATTGATCCCTGTGTGATCGTCAGGATCGCCCCATGAACGACAAGACCAAGACCCTCGCCAAGGCACTCGCCGCTGTCGCTCTTCTCGCCGGAGCACTCGGGTGGATGTGGTCCACGTACCGGAGCTACGGGCCCATCAGTCCGGAACAAGCCCGGGAGATGATGCAGTCGGAGCGACAGGCCCGCCGCGAAGCGCGCCGCCAGCAGTTCCCGGCGGGACCCCGCCAGGAAGCAGAGCGCGCGCAGCCGACGCCGGAAGAACGGAGACAGAACCTCTATCGAAGGCTGGAGTTGACCGAGGCCCAAAGGATTCAGGCCGAGATCATTCGGGTCCGCCTCGAGCAGGAGGGGCCGGTGCGCGAGGGAGCGTTCCGCCGCGAGCTTTCGAGCATTCTCACCGAAGACCAGCGGGCCGAGCTCGCCGAGATCGAGGCCCAGCGGCGCAACCGTCAGCGCCAGCCCAGCCCGGAGGGCACTTGAGCCCTCAGAGAACAGGACTTCCGGCTCTTCGCCGAGAGGTCACACGAACTCACGGAACAGCTCCGCCCGTGGCCGGGGAATCACCACTCGCGCCACGAGAAGGCCCTTGCGGGAAGCTGCCGCCGCCCCCTCCTCCACGGCGGCTCGGACAGCCGAGACTTCGCCTGTGACCTGGACGTAGCCTTTGCCGCCGATGGCCATGGCCAAGTAGACGCGAAAGAGGGTCACATCGCCGGCTTTGACGGCCGCGTCCGCCGCCTCGACCGCCGCCGCGGCGCTGAACGTCTCAATCACCCCCATGGCCCCCACCTGCGAGGCGTCGAGCGCGACGCTCTGGCCAATGGCGGGGAAGACCGACGGATGGATGCTGGGGATGATGATGTGGTCGATCAACCCTTCGCGTGCCGTGTCGACTCCGGCCCCAACAGCGGCTTGGATGGCCCCGGTGTCCCCCTTGACCATCACCGCGAACTTGCCCGAGCAAATGGTGCGGGCCATCAGCAGCTCCACTGCACCGCTCTTGAGCATCGCATCCTCGACCTCATGGCCGATCGCGATCGAGGTCAGCTCGACCATTCCAATCGAGTCAGACATCACCATCCCTCCCTGCTGGTCTCATCGCTCAATCACCACCACACTGCCGCCGGCGGCCACGACCCTGCCGCCGATGCTGGCGTGGATCGGTGCGCCGAGCGCGTTGGGGGCCACGCGCC
>JABWBI010000078.1 GCA_013360565.1 Candidatus Sumerlaeia bacterium
GGCTGGGAGCAGCGGCTCACCGAACCCGACTGCTGGGACGGGATCTACGCGATTCCCGACCAGCAGTTCTGGGCGGTGCGACAGGGGCTGAAGTCGCAGCTCTTTCACATGCTGCGCGACCGTCTGGCCGAGCAGCACGCGCGCAACCATGGCTCGGCCGCACACCTCGACCGGGTGCTGCGACTCGCCGACCCGCACAACCCGCGCGCGCTCACGATCGGCTTCGCGCGCCGCTTCGCGACGTACAAGCGCGGGACACTGCTGTTCCGGGACCCCGAGCGCCTGGCGCACATTCTCCACGACGCCAAGCGTCCGGTGCAGATCATCTTCGCCGGCAAAGCGCATCCCGCCGACAACGCCGGCAAGGAGTTCATCCGGAGCATCGTCCATCACTGCCGGCAGGAGCCGTTCCGTCATCACATCGTGTTCATCGAGGACTACGACATGAACGTGGCACGGTACATCCTGCAGGGGGTGGACGTGTGGCTGAACAATCCGCGGCGCAAGATGGAGGCCAGCGGCACCAGCGGCATGAAGGCGACGGCCAACGGCGCGCTCAACATGAGCATCCCGGACGGCTGGTGGTGCGAGGGCTACGACGGCGACAACGGCTGGAACATCGGCCGCGGCGAGGACTACGACGACCTGGAGTTCCAGGACCGCGTCGAGAGCGAGTCGATCTACGAGATGCTCGAGGAAGAGGTCGTCCCCGTCTTCTACAACCGCGGATCGGATGGCGTTCCGCGGGAGTGGGTCCGGCGCATGAAGCACGCGATGCGCACGATCTGCCCGGTGTTCAACACGAACCGCATGGTGCAGGAGTACACCGAGCGCCTCTACTTGCCTGTGGCGGACCGGGCGCACGCGTTCCAGGCGGAGAACTTCAAGCGCGCCCGGGCTCTCCAGCACTGGAAGCGCCACATCCGTGAGCACTGGAGCAAGGTCCACGTGGTCAGCATGGGCGCGGAGAGCAGTGCGGAGATCCTCGTCGGGGAGCCCATGCCGATCCGCGCCGAGGTCCATCTCGGGCCGCTCGCCCCACAGGACGTCGCTGTCGAGATCTACTGTGGGCGCACCGACCACCGCGGGCAGGTTCCCGTCGGACGGCCTGTCCGGATGGCGCACGTGCAGGATCTCGGGAGTGGCAATCACCTGTTCCAGGGCTCGTTTGTCCCGGAGCACACGGGCCGCCACGGCTATTCGATCCGTGTGCTCCCGAACCATGCCGATCTCACCTCGTGCACGGAGATGGCGCTGATCAACTGGGGCTGATGCGGGAGGGTCTGGAGGCGGCGGCCGGAGTCGAACCGGCGAATAACGGATTTGCAGTCCGTCGCCTTACCACTTGGCTACGCCGCCTCGAGTGGAGCTGGCAGGAGATTTATCGGCATCCCCGGCGCAGTGTCAAGGAGGTGCAGTGGGCGGCGCCCAGTTTTCGCTTGCCTCCGCCTCAGCGGCCCGGCACGCTGTCGCGGCCCTGGTGGGGGCGTAGCTCAGCTGGGAGAGCGCTGCGTTCGCAACGCAGAGGTCGAGGGTTCGAATCCCTTCGCCTCCACCACCCTCCGAATCTGCCCTACGCCTCGCGGACACCTGTGAGGCCTCTTGCCTATCCCCGCATCAGCTGCGCCATTTTCCGCCGCCAGCGGGCGAAGCGCAGGACTTCCTCCGCCGTCAGAGGTCTGGGCTCCTCCCCCCCGAAGGTGGCACGGCGCCAGTCCATGTGAACCCTGGACAGCCGGATTGATCCCGGTCTTCGGAAGGCCCAGGCGAGGGTGAGCAGGTCCAGTGCGGCGGACGGCCGGATGGCGGCGCGGGCGAGCAGGGTCAGGAGAAGAGCTGCGTTCATGATTGGACGGGAATGTGACGGAGTCAGAGCCCGTCGCCAAGCGCGATCTCGCCCGGAGCAAGTCAGATGAAATGAGAAGCGCCCCCTCCACTGGGAGGGGGCGCCGGAGGAGCGCGAAGCTGGCGGAGCGAGGGTCACTTGACCTCGACCTTGGCCCCGACCTCCTCGAGTTGCTTCTTCCACTTCGCGGCGTCGTCCTTGTTGAGGGCGTCGGCGAGGGTGGCAGGGAGCGCCTCGACCTTGTCCTTGGCCTCCTTGAGGCCGAGGCCGGTCAGAGCGCGGACTTCCTTGATGACTTTGATCTTCGCGTCGGCGGGGTACTCGGTGAGGACGACGGAGAACTCGGTCTTCTCCTCGGCGGCCTCGGCGGGGGCACCGCCGCCGCCGGCGACGGCCACCGCGACGGGCGCGGCGGCGCTGACGCCGAAGGTCTCCTCGATCATCTTCACGAGCTCGGAGGCCTCGAGCAGCGTCTTGGCCTTGAGGGCATCCACGATTTCCTGGTTCGAGAGTGACATGGTCCTGATCTCCTTGGGTGAGTCGAAATCCTCGGGGTGGTGGCGCGGACCTCGGGCCGATTCACGGCTCACGAGTCGTGCGCTCACGGTGTCAGGCCGCCTGCTTCTGCTCGGCGACGGCTCGGATGGCGCGGGCCAGGCCGCTGACGACCTGGTTGAGCGCGATGGCGATCTTGGTCGATGGCGCGGCGATGGAACCGGCCATGCGGGCGATCAGCTCCTCTTTCGAGGGCAGGGTCGCCAGCTGGGCCACGGAGGCCGCGTTGGCGACCTCTTTGCCGATCAGGCCGCCCTTGATGGCGAGCCTGTCGTTCTTCTTGGCGAACTCGCTCAGGGCCTTGGCGGGCGAGACCGGGTCGTTCACGCCGATCGCGAAGATCGTCGGGCCGGTCAGCTGGCTGTCGAGCGCGGGCAGGCCGAGCTCGTGCAGGGCCAGCTTGGCGAGGCGGTTCTTGGCGACCCGCAGGTCGACGCCCGCGGCGCGGCACTGGGCCCGGAGCTCGGTCATCTGCTCGACGTTGAGCCCGCGGTAGTCCGCGAGGACGACCGACTGCGCTGCGCTGAACTTCTCCCGCAGCTCCTTGACAGCGTCGATTTTCACTTGGGCTGGCATTCGTGGTTCACCTCCTCTCGGGGCTCCCCGTCCTCTGAAACAGCGCGTCCCGGTGAGTGGGTCACCGGGACAGCGCGAAGTGCTCGGGCCCCCGCGGGGGGGGCGAAGCGTCGTCGGGCCATCTCGGTGGGGTTTATGGCCTGAGGCCACCCACGGTCTTCGATGACGGAGGGGGGAGGGGTCGATGCTCTTGGGGTGCTCTGATCCTCTCGGGTTGAGTCTCGGAAAGGCCGGGCAGTCTCAGGCGCCGAGGGTGTCCGTGTCAAGCCGGATTGAAGGCGTCTGGCTGCCGCTGATGTAGAGCGACCGGATGTACTGGCCCTTGGCGGCGGCGGGCTTGGCGCGGACGATCGCGTCGATCAGGGCCTTGGCGTTGTCCCGCAGCTTGGCGGGCTCAAAGCTCATTTTGCCAATGGAGACGTGGACGATCCCTGCCTTGTCGACGCGGAACTCGACCTTGCCGGCCTTGAGCTCCTGGATGGCCTCGCGGAGGTTCATCGTCACGGTGCCCACTTTGGGGTTGGGCATGAGGCCGCGGGGGCCCAGGACGCGGCCGAGCTTGCCGACCTCGCGCATCATGTCCGGCGTCGAGACGGCCGCGTCGAAGTCGACGAAGCCCTTCGACACCTTCTCAACGAGGTCCTCGGCTCCGGCCACGTCCGCGCCGGCCTCTTCGGCCTCGCGGAGCTTCTCGCCCTTGGCGAAGACAGCCACGCGGATCGTCTTGCCGAGGCCGTGGGGCAGCGCCACCGTCCCGCGGACCTGCTGGTCGGCGTGGCGGGGATCGACGCCCAGGCGGATGTCGAGGTCCACCGCCTGGTCGAACTTCACGTACGAGACGTCCTTGAGCAGGTGGACCGCCTCGTCGATGGGATAGGGTCGCTGCTCGATCTTTGCGACGGCCGCCGTGTACTTCTTTCCGTGCTTTGGCATCGTGTCACCTCCGTGGTCTTAGCGGCCTCGCGGCCTCCCACAGGTTTGCTCCCCTCGCCCGGCCCATTGCCCTCGCTCCCGGAGGGAGACAGAGCAGGGGGTGAGGGGGAAGATCAGTCGATCACTTCCAGGCCCATCGACCGGGCGGTGCCCATGATCATCTTGGTGGCCCCGGCGAGATCCTTCGCGTTCAGATCGGGCATCTTCGTCTTGGCGATCTCGGCGCACTGCGCGCGGGTCACCTTGCCCACCTTGTCGCGGTGCGAGGCGGCGGAGCCCTTGGCGATCTTCGCCGCCATCTTCAGCAGCACAGCGGCGGGGGGGGTCTTGAGGATGAACGAGAACGACCGGTCGGAGTAGACCGTGATCACCACGGGCGTGATGATCCCGTTGCCGTCCTTGGTGCGCGCATTGAACTGCTTGCAGAAGTCCATGATGTTGACGCCGTGCTGGCCCAGCGCCGGGCCGACGGGCGGGGCCGGATTGGCCGCCCCCGCGGGGACTTGCAGCTTGATCTTGGTGACGACTTTCTTCGCCATCTGGTTTCACCTCCGCGGTGACAGCGACCGCTCGCGCGGTCTCCCGCAGCATTCAACGGCTCGTCGCCCTCGGCAGGCCTCGCCGTCAGACACCCTCCACCTGGAGGACGTCGAGTTCCACCGGCGTCGGCCGGCCAAAGATCGAGACCATGACCCGGAGCTTCGCCTTCTCGGCGTCGATCTCGTCCACGGTCCCGATGAAATTCGCAAACGGTCCCTCGATCACCTTCACCTGCTCTCCCACCCGGTAGCGGATCTCCGGCTTCGGGCGGTCCACGGAGTCGTCGGCGTAGTGCAGCAGATTGGCGACGTCCTCCTCGCTCATGGGGAAGGGGTTCTTGCCGTCGCCGAGAAAGCCGCTGACGCCGGGGATCTTGGTGATCGCACCGGCGATGTCGTCGTCGTAGTCCATGTCCAGGAGCACGTAACCCGGGATGAGCGTCCGCGTGATCGTGCGCTTCTTGCCCCCCCGGATCTCGATCACATTCTCCTGCGGGACGACGACCTGACGGATCTTGTCGCGAAAGCCCTCCACGGCCGCGCGGTGGTCGATCGCGGACCGGACCTTGTTCTCGTAGCCCGAGTAGGTGTGGAGGACGTACCAGGTGGCCATCGGGGACTCGCTCTCAGCGGGCTCGCTCAGCCCGCCCCGCCGGCGCCGAGTGACACCAGCAGATTCACCAGCTGTTTGCAGCCGTAGTCGATCACGCCGACATAGAGGGTCAGCAGCAGCGTGATCACCAGCACGACCACCGTCGAGCCGGTCAGCTCCTGCTTGGTCGGCCAGGAGACCTTCTGCATCTCCACGCCGACTTCCTTCATGAAGCGGCGCACTCGGCTGGTCTTGGGCTCGCTCATCGTTCGCCTGTCTCGTCGTCTGGGAGGGGAGGGGGGAGGTGGCAGGCCAGGAGGGACTCGAACCCCCAACCACCGGTTTTGGAGACCGGTGCTCTGCCAGTTGAGCTACTGGCCTGCACGCCGGGACCTCCGCGTCACTCGATGATCTCGACGACCACGCCCGCGCCGACCGTCCGGCCACCCTCGCGGATGGCGAACCGCAGGTCGCGCTCCATGGCGATCGGAGTGATCAGCGACACCTCGAGGTCGGTGTTGTCGCCGGGCATCACCATCTCGACACCCGCCGGCAGCTGAATGTCGCCCGTCACGTCCGTCGTGCGGAAGTAGAACTGCGGACGGTAGCCCTTGAAGAAGGGCTTGTGGCGCCCGCCTTCCTCCTTCGAGAGGATGTAGACGCGTGACTTGAACTTCTTGTGGGGCGTGATGGAGCCGGGGGCCGCGACGACCTGGCCGCGCTCGATCCCGTCTTTGTCGATGCCGCGGAGCAGGAGGCCGACATTGTCGCCCGCCTGACCTTCGTCGAGCAGCTTGCGGAACATCTCGACGCCGGTGACGACCGTCTTCTTCGGCGCGTCGATCAGGCCGACGATCTCGACGTTGTCGCCGACATGCACCTTGCCGCGCTCGACGCGGCCGGTCGCGACCGTTCCGCGGCCGGTGATCGAGAACACGTCCTCGACGGGCATCAGGAAGGGCTTGTCCAGATCGCGCTCGGGCACCGGGATGTAGCTGTCCAGCGCCTCGACCAGCTTGTCGATGGCCTGTGTGCCGTACTCGGTGTCCTGGCCGGCCAGCGCCTGCGTGGCCGACCCGCGGATGATCGGCGTCTTCTCGCCGGGGAACTCGTACTTGTTGAGCAGGTCGCGGATCTCCTCCTCGACGAGCTCGATCAGGTCCGGGTCGTCCATCATGTCGCACTTGTTGAGGAAGACGACGATGTAGGGCACGTTGACCTGGCGGGCCAGGAGCACGTGCTCCTTCGTCTGCGGCATGGGGCCGTCGGTCGCCGCCACGACGAGGATCGCGCCGTCCATCTGCGCCGCGCCGGTGATCATGTTCTTGATGTAGTCGGCGTGGCCCGGGCAGTCGACGTGAGCGTAGTGCCGCGTCGCGCTCGAGTACTCGACGTGCGCCGTGGCGATCGTGATGCCGCGGGCCTTTTCCTCGGGCGCCTTGTCGATCTGGTCGAACGGGACGAAGTCCGCAAACTTCTTGTCCGCCTGCCGCTTGGTGATCGCGGCGGTCAGCGTGGTCTTCCCGTGGTCAATGTGACCGATCGTCCCCACGTTGACGTGGGGCTTGTCGCGCTTGAATTGCTCCTTGGCCATGGCTTGCCTTCGCTCCTTCTCCTCCGGGTTGAGGACGGCCCCCGGGACTGTCGCCCGGTCGGTTGCCGGCGCGGTCGCCGCCGCGCACAAAATGGAGCCCACGAGCAGATTTGAACTGCTGACCACCTGCTTACCATGCAGGTGCTCTACCGACTGAGCTACGTGGGCTCGGGAGCGCCCTGGATCTGCACCCGCGGGCGCCCATGCTCGGTTGTGACCACCGCACATGCCCAGGCATGGCGATGAAGCGCAATCATATGCGAACCGCCCTCAGACAGTGTCAAGCACAAACCTCGGCACGGCCGGTCTTCAGACCCCTCAACCCCGCGCCGGATCGATTTCCACGTTGACGCCGACCCGTTCGCCCAGGAATCCTGACACGATCATGGGCCGTCCGCAACCGTCTGGTCGAGTTGTCCCCCACATCGCCCCGAGCCCGGCCCTCCTCACAACGCCTGTCGCCACAGTCATCTGAAGGGACGCCTGGCATGAATTCCTCTTCCCCCTCTGTTCGCCGCCACCTCCACCACCGCCGCATGCGCTGGCTCTGCGCCGCCGCCGGAGTTGTCCTGGCCGCCTCCACCCTCTTCGCCGACCGTGTCATTGCCCAGAGTGCCTCTCAGGCGGCGGACGAGGAGTTTTTCCGCGCGGCAGAGACCTTCAGCGAGGTGTTTCACGCCATCCGCGAGAAGTACGTCGAGGAGATCGACACCCAGACGCTGATGGAGGCGGCGATCAACGGGATGTTCTCCGCCCTCGATCCCCACAGCCAGTTCATGCCGGCCGATGTGTTCGACCAGCTCGAGCAGAGCACCCAGGGCGAGTTCTACGGCATCGGCATTCACATCACCATCCGCGACGGGCTGCTGACGGTCATCGCGCCGATCCCCGGCACCCCGTCGGCCGAGCTGGGCATCCAGCCGTGGGACCGGATCATCGAGATCGACGGCGAGTCGACCCAGGGGATGCCGCTGCCCGACGCCGTCCGCCGCCTGAAGGGACCCCGGGGGACGCAGGTCACCGTGCGCATCTTCCGCGCCTCCGAGGACCCGGACGTCGACGACCAGATTCTCGATTTCACGATCACGCGGGACGAGGTCGAGATCGAGAGCGTGTTCTCCCGCATGCTCGATGGGGACATCGGTTACATCCGGCTTGCCCAGTTCAGCCAGGACAGCGCGGCCGACGTCCGCCGGGCGGTCGGCGAGCTCCGCGAGCAGGGCGCCAAGGGCTTCATCCTCGACCTGCGGTTCAACTCCGGCGGCCTGCTCCAGGGCGCAATCGAGGTCAGCGAGGTCTTCGTGCCCCGTCAGAGCCTCATCGTCAGCACGGATGGCCGCCTGCCGAACCAGAACCGGCGCTACTTCAGCGAGAGCGCGCCGGAGACCGATCTCCCGCTCATGGTTCTCATCAACCGCGGCTCAGCCTCGGCCTCGGAGATCGTCGCCGGGTGCATGCAGGATCACCGCCGGGGCATCATCGTCGGACCCGAGGGAGACCACTCGTTCGGCAAGGCCTCCGTGCAGACGATCGAGGAGATCCGGCACACGCTGGACACGGACGAGAACGGTAATCCCCGCCGGTCAGCCATCCGCCTGACGACGGCCCACTACCTCACGCCCAACGGCCGCCAGATTCACGAGACGGGCATCGAGCCCGACATCGGCGTCCCCCTGCCCCGCGGCCACGAGGGCGAGCTGCTGCGGCGCGGCCTGCTCGGCGACCCGAACACCATCGAGCCCGAGGATCACCGGCGCGCGGTCCTCTCGCGCATCGGTGAGTACGTCAGCCCGGAGATCGGGCTCGATGAGGGCGAGGTCGCCCCGGAGGAGGTCTCGCCCGAGGAGCGCGCCATCGAGCCTCTCGGCCGTCTGCTCATGGAGGACGAGCAGGGGAACAGCGTGCGCGAGCTGAGCATCGACGATCTCGCCGGGGAGGGGCGCGGCTCGGGTGAGGAGTTCCATGACATCCTCCTCGACGAGGCCTCGCGTTACCTCCGCGTTCACCTGCTCATCGGCGGTGAGCGGTCCTGACGCCCCGCTCAGAACTCGTCGAGCATCGCCTCCAGACCCCCGCGGTTCGTGATCACGAACCGGTGCTTGTCGATGGCGATCAGACCTCCGTCGCGCAGGCGCGAGACATTGATGGAAGCGCTCTCGCGCGTCGAGCCGATGAGGCTGGCGATCTCCTGGTGGGTGAGCCGAATGTCGATGAGTTCGCCTTCGGGGTGCTTGTCCGTGCCATGCTTGTCGGCCAGGCGCAGGATCAGGGAGGCCAGGCGCCCCGGCACGTCGCGGAACACCAGGTCCTCGAGCTGGTGCTCGAGGTCGCGCGCGCGGTCGTTGATCGTCTGGGAGACGCGGATGCCGAGCGCCGGCTTGCGCTCGACAAACTTCTGGAAATCCCGCTGGCGGGCGATGCACACGAGCACCTTCGTCATCGCCTGGGCGTAGGTCTCGCGGACCATCTGGTCGAGGAACGCGTGCTCACCGAAGATCTCACCCCTCTCCAGGATGGCAAGGGTCACCTCCTTGCCGCCCTGCGAGATGCGAGCGAGTTTGACCAAGCCCTCCTTGAGAAAGTAGACCTTGTCCCCCTGATCTCCGGGCAAGAAGATCATCTCCTTGGGCTCGAAGTGGCGGTGGACCAAGTAGGGCTCGAAGAGTCGAATCTCCGCCTCGTCGAAGCCGGCGAAGATGTTGATGTGCTTGAGGTACCAGACCTTGTTGATCGCGGCGGAGTGCGCCGGTGTGCTCTTCTCGGTCGCCATGGCCATGGGGTCCTCCCCTGTCAGGCTTCCGCCTGACGTCCCGAAGCTGTCAATCGCCATTCGGCGATGGGATCACCCGTGACACCGGCCACGTCGCCGCACTGTGAGCCAGCGCACACTCGCCCGCGGGCTTGGCGGGGGGCGGCGGCGGCCTGCCTGGCCTGTGCGGCGGCCATCGCTTGGCTCCAGTGGCGCGACCCCGCTGACGTCCGCATCCACGGCACGGCGACTCTGGCGCTGCTCGGCGCGTGGGCGATCGCTTGGGCGGTGGCGCTCCTCTGCCTCTCGAGGGGCGGTGCAGGTTCGATGCGGGCGGTCTGGATCGTCGCCATCGCGCTGCGCGTTCTCCTGCTCCCGGCCACGCCCCCCTTCTCCGGCGATGTGTGGCGCTACCTGTGGGAGGGCAAGGTTCTGGCGGCCGGTTTCAGCCCGTACGCCCTCGCGCCTGAGGCGTACGCTGGCTCGTGGCTCGCCGCGGGCGATGGGCTGTGGCGGCTGATCAATCACCCGGAGATCCCGGCGATCTATCCTCCCGGGGCGCAGGCGGTGTTCCAGCTCGTCGCGCGCCTGTGGTACGCGCCGGTGGCGATGAAGGCCGCGATGGTGGTGTTCGACCTCGGGGTGCTCTTTCTTCTCGGGGAGCTGCTGCGGCGGCGCGGCCGCGACCCCCGGTGGGCCCTCGTCTGGGCATGGTCGCCTCTGGTGGTCTTCGAGGTGGCGGGCTCGGGGCACCTCGACGTCATGGCCGCGCTGTTCATCCTGGTCTGGCTTGAGCGGCTCGAAGGGCGACGGGAGGTCACGGCCTCGGTCGCTCTCGGATTTGCGATCGCGGCCAAGCTCGTCCCGGCCCTTCTGCTGCCTGTTGCGCTGCGGTGGCACCGGCGGCGGTGGACCGTCCTCTTGGCGCCGCTCGTGGCCGGGGCGATGTACGTTCCCTTCCTCGACCTGCGCACGGCGCTTCGCCCGGGGCCGGGCGCCACCGTGGCCGAGCGCTTGGGCCTGGGGCCCGTCTCGCAGGCGTTGCACGAGTACGGCACACGCTGGCGGCACAACGAGTCGGTCTTCTGGCCACTCTACGAGGCCGCGATC
>JABWBI010000079.1 GCA_013360565.1 Candidatus Sumerlaeia bacterium
AGCGAGAGCAGCGCCACGAGCCCGACGGCGAGCAGCGAGAAGACCTTGAAGAAGACCGCGAGCGGATCGATCACCAGCGCCCCGGAGAAGATCACCTTCCCCTCGGCGAACAGCGGCACGGCCGCCACGGCCGCGAGCGCCCCCCCGGCCGTCAGCCAGGGGATCACGCGACGGCCGCGCCCGAGCGCATCGAGCATCATCACCACCAGTGCCAGCAGGGCCAGGCCCAGCTCGGGGGCGATCGCGGCGGCGTTCTGCAGCGTTGTCATGGCACCGGCACCTGCGAGGCCCGCAGGATCGCGTCGAGCGCCGGGTCGGTGATCTCCGTCAGCAGCCAGGGCATCAGGCCCAGCGCGACCGTGATGACCGCCAGCGGCACGAGCGTCAGAACCTCCCGCGGACCGATCTCCGGCAGATGCGCCCACCTGGGATTGAGCGGACCCAGCAGCACCCGCTGGAAGACGAGCAGCATGAAGGCCGCCGTGATCACGATGCCGATCCCCGAGACGATGACGAACGGCATGCGCAGCTGCCACGCGCCCAGCAGCGAGAAGAACTCGGCGATGAAGCCGCTCAGGCCCGGCAGGCCCAGCGAGCCCAGCGAGAAGAGAATCAGCAGCCCGCCGTAGACCGGCATCCGCGCCATCAGGCCCCCGAACGCGTCGAGGTCCCGCGTGTGCGCGCGGTCGTAGAGGACGCCGACGACGAGGAACATCGCGCCCGACAGGATGCCGTGGCTGAACGTCTGGAAGTACGCCCCGCTCATGCCGGCGAGCGTGAAGCCCGCCATGCCGAGCAGCACGAACCCCATGTGGCTGACCGACGAGTACGCGACCAGCTTCTTGAAGTCCCGCTGCGCCATCGCCACGAACGCCGCGTAGACGATCGCCACCGTTCCCAGCACCGCGAAGAGAAGCCCGAACTCCTGCGCGCCCGCCGGCAGCATCGGATAGCACAGCCGGAAGATGCCGTAGGTTCCCATCTTCAGGAGGACGCCCGCCAGGATCACCGAGATCGGCGTCGGCGCCTCGACGTGCGCATCCGGCAGCCAGGTGTGAAATGGGAAGACAGGCACTTTCACCGCGAAGCCCAGGAAGAGCGCGATGAAGACGGCGCACTGGAACGTCCGCCCCGTCCGCGGCATCTGCTCGAGCAGCGCGGGGATCGAGAGCGTGTGCGGCTCCGACGCGAAGTACAGCGCGAGGAAGCCGAGCAGCATGACCACGCTGCCCGCCAGCGTGTAGAGGAAGAACTTGATCGCCGCGTACTGCCTCCGCGGACCGCCCCAGATGCCGATGAGGAAGTACATCGGCACCAGCACGATCTCCCAGAAGATGTAGAAGACGAAGAGATCGATCGCCACGAACGTCCCGAACATCCCCACCTGCAGCAGCAGATAGAAGACCCAGTACTCCTTCGCCCGCTCGGTGATGTTCCACGAGGCCAGCGCGGCCAGCGCGCTCAGCAGGGCTGTCAGGAGCACCATCGGCACGGAGATGCCGTCGACACCCAGGTGGTACTCGATGCCAAGCGCGGGGATCCACGCGACCCGCTCGACCAGCTGGAAGCCCGGCAGCTGAGGGTCGTGGGCCTGCAGAATCACCAGGCTCAGCGGCACCGGGAGGAAGGAGAAGAGCACGCCCAGCCCGCGGATCAGTGAGACCCGCTGCCCGCTCACGGGGAGGATGAGCACAAGGCCCGCGAGCGGCGTGAAGGTGACGAGCGTGAGCCAGGGGATCATCCGGTATTCCACCAGGTGAAGTAGGCCAGCGCGAGAACCCCCGTCGCGGCCATGAGCATGTAGTTCTCGACGAGCCCCGTCTGAGCGCGGCGCGTCACCGCACTCGCGGCGTGCACGATCGCCCCGGCGAGATTGACGAGGCCGTCGACGACCCACTTGTCGAAGAGCCCCTGCGCCTTCGCCGACAGCCACGCGGAGAGCCCCGCGCCGTTCACCGCGCCGTCCACCAGCCGCTGGTCCGTCCGCCACAGTGCGGCGGCGAGCCGCTTGGCCGGGTTGACCACCGCGGCCAGATAGAGCTCATCGAAGTAGAACTTGTTGAGACTCGCGCGGTGCACCGGCGCGAAGCGCTCGGCCAGCCGCGCCGGCGAGATCACCGGCCGCGGACCGTACATCAGAGCGGCGGCGCCGATCCCCGCGCCTGCCACCAGGACCGAGAGCCCCATCACGAAGCGACTCGGCTCGACCTCGTGCGGATGCAGCCACGGCACATGCAGCGCGCGCTGGAGCCACATCCCCATCCACGGCGACCCGGGCAACCCCGCGAGAGCCGCGAAGACCGCGAGGATCACCAGCGGAATCGTCATCACCGCGGGGGACTCGTGCGCGTGGATGTGCTTGTCGCGCTGCTCGCCGAAGAAGGTCATCAGGAGCAGGCGGAACATGTAGAAGGCCGTCAGCCCGGCGGTGACCGTCCCCAGCACCCACAGCGGCCGGCTGGCGTGGTAAGCGCTCAGCAGGATCTCGTCCTTGCTCCAGAACCCCGCCAGCGGAGGCACGCCCGCGATGGCGAGCGTGGCGATGGCCATCGTCGCGAACGTCACCGGCATCTTGCGCCGGAGGCCGCCCATCTGCCGCATGTCCTGCACATGGTGAAACCCGTGGATCACCGCGCCGGCCCCGAGAAAGAGCAGCGCCTTGAAGAACGCGTGGGTCATCAGGTGAAAGAGCCCGGCCGCGTACGCACCGACGCCCAGCGCCATCACCATGTAGCCGAGCTGCGAGATCGTCGAGTAGGCCAGCACCCGCTTGATGTCCGTCTGGGCCGGGGCGATGCACGCCGCCATCAGCGCCGTGATCCCGCCGACCCACGCCACCGCGCTGCACGCCACCGGCAGCGCCTGGAAGAGCATGAACGTCCGCGCGACGAGATAGACACCCGCGGCGACCATCGTCGCGGCGTGGATCAGAGCGCTCACGGGTGTCGGGCCCTCCATCGCGTCCGGCAGCCACACGTGGAGGGGGAACTGCGCCGACTTGCCGATCGTCCCCACGAAGATCAGGAGCGCGGCCGCGGTGAGCGCGCCGGTCGCCACCGGGTGGCCCGCCATGAAGGCCGCGAGCTCCTCGAAGCGCAGCGTCCCCGCCGTCCACCACAGCAGGATCATGCCCAGCATCAGGCCCACGTCGCCGATGCGCGTCGTGATGAACGCCTTGAGGCCCGCGGCCGCTGCCGAGGGCTTCTCGAAGAAGAAGCCGATCAGAAAGTACGAGCACAGGCCCATGATCTCCCACGAGACGAAGAGCAGCAGAAGATTGTCCGCGACCACCAGTCCCAGCATGCCCGCCATGAACAGCGAGACGTACGCGAAGAAGCGCGAGTACCGCGGGTGGCCGGCCATGTAGCCGGTCGAGTAGACCTGGATCAGCGTTCCGGTCACCGTGACCACGAACAGCAGCAGCGCCGCGGGCGGATCGACCAGCACACCCATCCTCATCGTCTGGTCACCCCAGCGCAGCCATTCGAACGACCAGGTCAGCGTCGCGGCCTCCGGGGTGTCGAGCACACGCCAGGCGAGCGGCAGGGCGATCACCCCAGCGGCCGTGCTCGCCGCCACGGCGACCAGTCCCGACGCCCGGCCGATGCGCCGGCCAAAGAGGATCAGCACCGCGAAGGACGCGAGCGGGAGGAGCGGGATGAGAGCGGCGGAGGGAATGGCGAGGTCACCACTTCATCAGATTGATCCGGTCGACATCGACCGTCCGGTGATTGCGGTAGATGCAGATCACGATGGAGAGCCCCACGGCCGCGGCGCCCGCGGCGATGGCCATGACGAACAGGGCGAACATCGGACCGCCGGTGGCGTCCACGCCTCGCACGTGGCGTGCGAAGGCGATCAGGTTGATGTTCGCCGCATTCAGAATCAGCTCGATGGCCATCAGGATGCCCAGGGCACTCCGGCGCGTCAGCGCGCCCCACACCCCGATGGCCAAGAGCGCCGCGCTCAGCACCAGATAGGCGGCGAGCGGGATCACGGCCGCGTCTCCTCCCGCCGGGCGAGCGTGACGGCCCCCACCAGCGCCACGATCAGCAGCAGAGACACGGCCTCGAACGCCAGGACATGCGTCGTCAGCATCTCACGCCCGAGCGTCTCGACGCTCGCCGCCTCCACGGGCGGCGAGGCGACCGCCCACGGCGCGCGCAGGAGAGCCGAGACGGCCATCGCGAAGAAACCGGCGCCGAGAATCAGCGCGGCGAACCACTGGCGGCTGGTCTGCGGCTCCTCCGCGCTGTCGATGCGGTGCGTCAGCATGATGACGAAGAGGAACAGCGTCACAATCGCGCCTACATAGATGAGAACATGGATGACGGCGACGAACTCCGACGCCAGCATCAGGAACACGCCCGCGACGCCCAGCAGCGAGACGACCAGGCCCAGCACGGCGTGGAAGAGATTGCGCAGCGTCACCGTCAGCACGCCGCCGCCGAGGGTCATCGCGGCGACAGCACCGAAGGTCGTCCACGTCAGGAGGCCCAGTGGATCGCTCACGGCGCCTGCTCCGGCGGCGTCAGCGGCTGGGCGCTGCCGTCCGCGGCGAGCGTGGCCACCGCCCCGGGCGCCGCGCCGTGCGGCAGGTCACCGACCTCGGCGGTCTTGCCCTTCGCCAGGTCGTGGAAGAGATCCTCGCGCGTGAACGACGCGATCTCGTAGTCGTGGTGAAACGCCAGCGCCTGCGTCGGGCAGGCGTCCGCGCACAGGTTGCAGTGCGCGCACATCGTGTTGTCCCACGTCAGCGAGTCGAGCACCCGCTTCTTGTCCGGCCCCGTGTGGAATTTGAGGGACAGAAACTTCGCCGGGCACGCCCGCACACACGCCTGGCACGAGAGACACTTGCTCACCTCGAGCGACAGCACCCCGCGCCAGCGCGGGGCCATCGGGATCTTCTCCGTGGGGTACTGCACGGTGATCGCCGGGCGGAGCATCGTGCGCAGCGTGACATCGAGCCCCTTCACCAGGCTCCAGCATCCGCCGAAGAAATCGGAGACAAGGGCGGTGACGGCCATGCGAATCAGCGAGTCCCTCCGTTGAACAGCAGAATCACGAGGGCCGTCACCGCCAAGTTGGCGAACGCCAGGGGCATCAGCACCTTCCACCCGAGACTCATCAGCTGGTCCACGCGGACGCGTGGAAACGTCCACCGCAGCCACATGAGCAGGAAGATCACGGAATAGCTCTTGAGGAGGAACCAGACAACCGGCGGCAGCAGAGGCCCGTGCCAGCCGCCCAGAAACAGCGTCGTCGCCAGCGCGGCGACCGTGAAGAGATTCGTGTACTCCGCGACGAAGAAGAAGGCGAACTTCATCCCCGAGTACTCCGTGTGGTAGCCCGCCACGAGCTCGCTCTCCGCCTCCGGGATGTCGAACGGCGTCCGGTTGGTCTCCGCCGTCGCGGCCGTGATGTAGATGAGGAACCCCACCGGCTGCAGGAGGATGAACCATGCGCCCGTCTGGGCCGAGACGATCGACTGCATCGACAGCGAACCAGCCATCAGCACGACACCCAGCACCGCGAGGAGCAGCGGCACCTCGTAGCTCACGATCTGCGCCACCGTCCGCATCGCGCCCAGCGACGCGTACTTGTTGTTGCTCGACCACCCGGCCATGAAGATCCCGATCACGCCCACCGACGTGATCGCCAGGATGTAGAGCAGGCCGACGTTCAGGTCGGCCGGAATCAGCGTCTTTCCAAAGGGGATGCAGACGAACGCCAGGAACGCCGGGACGAAGACGACGAGCGGTGCCAGCCAGTACACCGGGCGATCGGCGCGCGCGGGGACGATGTCCTCCTTCTGGAGCAGCTTCAGCGCGTCGGCGATCGATTGGAGCCAGCCGTGCCAGCCGACCCGCATGGGGCCCAGGCGCGACTGCATGTGCGCCGAGACCTTGCGCTCCCACCAGATGAGAAACATGGCCGAGACGGCGACGAAGCCCGCGACAAGCCCCGCGGCCAGCAGATGGCCGCTCAGGGCGCCCGCGATGGCGCTCCAGCCTCCGGAGGCAGCCTCGCCGCCGGGCATCAGCCGCGGTCACCGTCGGGCGAGATCGGACGAGAGACCAGCATCGTTGCGCTCAGGAGTGTTCACTCCGCGCACAGCAAAAGCACGGATCGTTCCGCGTTTCACGATCTCATGAATTCGTCAGACCCGCGCTGGGCCCGCTCTGCACCTCCGAGCCACGCCGATCCCGAATGCCGCCCTCACCCGATGGGGCAAGCTGTCCCGGTCTGGGGGAAAAAGGGACAGACGCGTGCCCTTTGGGAAGGATGCCCCAGAGCGGGGGAGGGTGCCCGCGCCCCCCCATGTGTCCGGTGCGCCACGCTCAGCAAGACGAGGAACTGCCGAGTTCCAGCGGCCGGTCCCCTCCCGCACCGGTGGCTCTCCGGCATGGATTTCGCCGCCACAGATTCTCGCAGAGCTCCGCTGTGGCGCACGCGCCACACCGGCCGAGAGGAGGCCGATGACACCACACGTCGCGATTCTGGTGTTCCTGGTGGTCGGAATCGCCTTTGCCCTCGGGGGCTACATCGCCTCCTGGCTGCTCCGCCGTGACCGCCCCAATCCCCTCAAGACGATTCCCTACGAGTGCGGCGAAGAGACCGTCGGCCGCACATGGATTCAGTTCCACGTCGGCTACTATGTCATCGCGCTCGTGTTCGTCGTCTTCGACGTCGAGGCGATCTTCCTGGTGCCGTGGGCCGTCGCCTTCCGCGAGCTCGGCGCCGCCGGCTTCGTCGCCATGATGGTCTTCATCGCCATCCTCCTCCTGGGCCTCGCGTGGGTCTGGAAGAAGGGCGCGCTCACATGGCTGTGATCGACAAATGGCCCGGCTGGATCGCCAAGCTCCCCGGCGGCAGCGTGGCGATGGGAAAGGTCGAGGAGCTGCTCAACTGGTCCCGCGCCAACTCCCTCTGGCCCCTCACCTACGGCATCGCCTGCTGCGCCATCGAGATGATGTGCGCCGGGGCGTCGCGGTTCGACATCGACCGCTTCGGCGCGGGCGTCTTTCGCCCCTCGCCGCGCCAGGCCGACGTGATGATCGTCGCCGGAACCGTCTGCGACAAGATGATCGAGCCCCTGCACCGTCTCTACGAGCAGATGCCGCTCCCCAAGTACGTGATCGCCTACGGCTCCTGTGCCATCTCCGGCGGGCCGTTCGCCCAGGACTCCTACTCCGTCGTCAAAGGCGTCGACACCATCGTCCCCGTCGATGTGTACATCCCCGGCTGCCCCCCCCGCCCCGAGTCCCTCCTTGTCGGCCTCATGAAGCTGCAGGAGAAGATCAGGACCGAGCGCTGGTGCCGCCCCGGCGCGCCCATCGTGGTGGAGGACTGAGCGTGCCGCTGGACGCCCCCGCAATGCTCGCTGTGCTCGCCGGGCATCTCCCGGGCCTCACCGCCGAGGACCCCGCCAAGCCCTGGGTGATCCCCGCCGGTCAGATCACCGCCGCCGCGCTGGCGCTCCGCGACGACCCGCGCCTCGCGATGACCAGCCTCATGAATCTCACCGCCGTCGACCGCCCCGATGCCGGTCACATCGAGGTCGTCTATCACATCGGCTCGATGGCGCACCACCACCGGGCCGCGCTCAGGGTGCTCACCCCGCGCGGCCAGGCGCGCGTGCCCAGCGTCACCGCGGTGTGGCCGGCGGCTGACTGGTTCGAACGCGAGGTCTTCGATCTCTTCGGCGTCGTCTTTGAGGGGCACCCCGATCTGCGCCGCATCCTCTGCCCCGCCGACTGGGAGGGGCATCCGCTGCTCAAGGACTACGTGAAGACCAAGCCCGATGTCCCGATCAAGAAGGTGGCCGATGCGTGACGCCCCCGCCGCCACGCTCGACCTCGAGGCCGGGCCCCGCGAGGGCGAGTTCTACGTCAACATGGGCCCCCAGCACCCGTCGACGCACGGCGTCCTCCGGCTCATGCTCAGGATGGACGGCGAGGTGATCCGCGAGGTCATCCCCCACATCGGCTACCTTCACCGCAACCACGAGAAGATCGCCGAGAGCCGCCCCTACCCGCAGTACATCATGTTCAGCGACCGGCTCGACTACCTGGCCTCCATGAACATGAACCTCGGCTACTGCGTCGCCGTCGAGCGCCTGTGCGGCATCGAGGTCCCCGAGCGCGCCGACTTCCTCCGCGTCATCATGGCCGAGTTCAACCGCTTCGCCAGCCACCTCGTCTGGTTCGGCACCTACGGCCTCGACATCGGCGCCTGGACACCCATGCTCTTCGCCTTCCGCGAGCGCGAGCGCATCGTCGATCTCTTCGAGGCCGTCTGCGGCGCGCGCCTGACCTACAGCTACATGCGCATCGGCGGCGTCGCCGAGGATCTGCCCAGCGGCTGGATCGCCAAGGCGCGCGAGACCGTCGCCTATCTCTGGCCCAAGCTCGACGAGTACGACGCACTCCTCGGCCACAACGTCATCTTCGAGAAGCGCACGCAGGGCATCGGCGGCCTCTCGCCCGACCAGGCCATCGCCCTCGGCGTCACCGGGCCCGTGCTCCGCTCGACGGGCGTCAGGTGGGACCTGCGCCGCGACGAGCCGTACTCCGTCTACCACCGCCTCGACTTCGAAATCCCAGTCGGCACGACCGGCGACTGCCACGACCGCTACCTCGTCCGCCTCGCCGAGATGCGCCAGTCCCTCCGCATCATCGAGCAGGCGCTCGACATGCTGCCCGAGGGGCCCATCGTCGCCAAGGTCCCCAAGGTCCTCAAGCCACCCAAGGACGCCGAGGTCTATGTCCGCACCGAATCCCCCCGGGGCGAGTACGGCGTCTATCTTGTCAGCGACGGATCGGCCAATCCCCACCGGCTCAAAATCCGCGCGCCGTCGTTCTCCAATCTGCTCTGCGTTGCCCCCACGTCCATCGGCCTCAAGATCGCCGACCTCGTGGCCATCGTCGGCAGCGTCGACATCGTCATGGGCGAAGTGGACCGCTGACGGGGAGGGAATCACCTGCGGGGGAGCGGCCCTCGCACGTCTCAGTCCACCGGCGGGATTCCAGCCCTTCCATAGAACCCATCCGCGTGCCACCGGACGTGCTCGCCGATGTGCTCGCCCCAGTACTCCCACGAGTGCCCGCCCGGGTGCTCGTGAAAGACGTGAGGGACGCCGAGCTCGGTGAGCCGCGCGTGATAGATCCGGTTGTCCTGCGTGGCCCCGGTCTCCAGATCGCTGTCCCCGCAGTCGAGCATCAGGCGGAGATCGGTGCCCACCAGGCGCGGGGCCAGCGTCAGGCACGAGTGCGGCTCCCAGTACTCCGGCGACGTCTGATAGTCCGGCAGGCGCCGCAGCAGCTCCCAGCGGTCAATGTGATTCTGCAGCACCATGATCCCGCTCAGTGACGACGCCGAGGCGAACAGATGCGGGTGCTTCGTCGCCAGCGAGATCGCCCCGTGGCCGCCCATCGAGAGGCCGCAGATGCCCCGCCCCGCCCGGTCGCGCCGCGTCGGGAAGCCCTCGTCCACCAGCGGGATCAGGTCACGGATGATGTACGACTCGCGCTGGCTCTCCGGCTCGACCGGACTGTCGAGATACCAGCCGAACTCCCCGCCGTCCGGCAGCACCAGCATCACACGCGCGGCCCCGGCGATCGACTCGACATTCGTGTTCTGCGTCCAGTCGCGGTACCCCCCGAACGCGCCGTGCAGGAGGTAGAGCACCGGCCAGCCCTCGACCGGCGGCTCGCCGCCCGGGAGGAACACCTCGAATGTCGCCTCCCGCCCGAGCGAAGGGCTGTGATGGCTGACCGTGATCAGGTTTCCGCTCTGGGCCAGCGTGACACTCGGCGGCAGGAGCGACGCCGCCAGTGCGATCGCGGCCCGGAGGTCAGGGTGTGCCATGTCTCGTCCGTCCGTCATCTCAGGGTCTCTTGCCCCCTCTTCGTAGGCGATTCCGGCGGCCTGGGCGAATCAAATCGGCCCCAGACGCCGAGCGGCCCGGCCGAGGGGGGATGGCCGGGCCGCTTGGCTGCAAACCGTGGACGCCACTCGATGAGAAGGCGGCAGTCGCAGAGGGGGTCCGATGCGCCGCCTCCTCAGGGATCTGGGGGCGGAGGCGCCCACGGGGTCGAAAGGCCGCTCAGCCCACCGGCACCTCCTCGCGCAGCATCGCGGGAAGGCCCGCCGGCAGACTCGGGTGCTCGAAGGCGAAGCCGGTCTCGCGCTTGAGCTTGTCGTTGCGGGGCCGCAGCGAGAGCCCCATCGCCGCGGTCATCGAGGCGCTCATCCGCCACCGGCTGAGCAGACCCGGACGCGGCAGACCTTTCAGGTGCAGCTGCCGCGCCGCGACGGTCAGCACCTCCGCCGCCGTCTGCGGGTGATCGTCCGCGACGAAGTACGCCTCCCCCGGCCGGCCCCGGTGCAGCATGTGCAGGCAGGCCCGGGCCGCGTCGTGGGCCGAGACGAGGCCCCA
>JABWBI010000080.1 GCA_013360565.1 Candidatus Sumerlaeia bacterium
GTTCGACGAGGTGCCGGAGCAGGGCGCGACTGTGGACGATCACCGGCAGCGGCTGGCCCTCCGGCCGGCCCTTCGCGGCGATCAGGCGCTGGACCGCCCGCGGGTTCGTCGCGTCGCAGCCCAGGCCATAGAGCGTGTCCGTGGGATAGGCCACGAGGCCGCCATCGAGGAGGACGTCGGCGGCCTCGGCGATCAGCCCCGGGTCGGGCGCCTGCGCGTCGATGAGTAGGCGGCGCATCAGTTGCGGGAGAACGCCCGCTCGCGCGTGGGGAAGCGCCCATTCTCGAGGAGACTCAGGTCGCTGCGGGCGTCGGCCAGCTTGACGTTGAGGCCGCCGTTCTCGAGCGGCCCGAGGGAGGAGTCGAGCTCGAGGGCCGCTTCGTAGCAGGAGATCGCGCGGCGCAGGTAGCGGACGACCGTGTCGCGGCGCGTCATGCCGCGGACGGCGACGAAGTTCTGGCGCGGGTTGTACTCGCCCTCCTGCCAGGCCGCGAGGTTCTGGCGGGCGATGGCGGCATACTCGTCGCCCTGCGCGGCGAGCTGCTGAGCCTGCTCGGCGCGGTTGCGCTGGCGTTCGCGCATGATGCGCTGGACGTCGGCCAGGCGCAGCTGAGCCTGTTCGATCAGGTCGGCGTAGTTGTACTGCTCGATGAGATTCTGGAACTGCATCATCGCCAGGGCGTAGTTCTCGGCGTTGAAGTCCTGCATCGCCGCGGCGAGCGCGTCCTCGGCGAAGCGGCGGTGCATCGCGAGGGCGGCCGGGTGATTCGGGTCACGCTCGAGCGTGCCGTTCATCAGCTCGCGTGCCCAGTTGTCGTAGCCGTTGTCCAGGCACTGCTGCGCCAGCGCCATGCGTCCGTCCAGGTCGTCCTCGGCCAGGCGCGAGCGCTCGCGGTGGTAGATCAGCACGTTGAGATAGTTCTCGTCCTCGTCGGGGAAGCGCTGGAGCAGCTCGTCGTACATCTCGATGGCCGCGTCGAAGTCGCCCGACTGCGTCGCCCGGCTCACCTGGGCGAGCATCGCCTGGCGCAGGCGCGAGCGCACCTGGGTGAAGTAGAGCTCCGAGGCGGCGGCCGCCTGCAGGTGCGGCAACGCGCGGTCCCAGTCCTGGCGCCGGCTGTAGTACTCGCCCAGCCGGGCCTGCATGTCGAGGCGGCCGGGGTTGTTGGCGACGATCTGCTCGATCTCGGCGACGGTCTCCGCCGAGTCCAGCGGCTGGGACTCGATGATGCGCCGGTAGAGATTCAGACCGTCCTGGTGATTGGGATCGACCTCCCGCAGCTCCTCCAGCACGGCCAGAGCGCCCGTCTGGTCCAGACGGTCGTGGAGGCTGTAGGCCTGTGCGTAGAGGGCCTGGGCCCGCAGGCGCGTGATCTCCTCGCCGCGGTCGGCGGTGGGGTTGAGCCGCTCGGCCTCTTCGAGCGACTCCAGCGCCGCCGCGTGGTCGCCGCGACGCAGCTCCTGCCGCGCGCGACTCACGAGCTCGTCGAGTGTCTGCATCTCCCGCTGCCGCGTCTCGGTCACCATCTGGGTGATCGCCGCCTGCGCCTGCTCGAGCCGCTCCTCGATCGCGAGCCGCTGCGCCTCCGGCGGGTCGTGCTGGAGCGCCTGCTCGAACTGCTCGGCCGCGCGCTGGTAGTCGCCCTGGCGGACGTAGCCCTCGCCGAGGGTCAGGCGGTTCTGCCACTCGTCGGCCTCTTCGATGGAGGCGATGCGGTCCCGGGTGAACGTCAGAATCATACCACCCGTCGTCTCAATGGTGATGTTCGTCGAGGTCTGGCGTGTGATTCGCCCCTCGATCCGGCTGCCCGTGGTGAGCGTCACAACGTCGCCCCAGGCTCCGGGGGCCAGGAGGCAGGCAGCGAGGACGCAGACAGAGAGCGAGCGGCACACGGTCATCGGGGCCATCCTGTCGGAGGGGTCAGGAGGTGAGACAGCGCCAGTCTAGGGTTGATTCCCGCGAGGTGTCAACAGACGCCGGATGGCGCTCACACGCCCTGCACCGCCCACCAGTGGTGCGATCGCCACACTGCCCCGCCCCGCGGCGGCTGCTCGACGCGCACCTGGACTTCGACCTCCGGGGCGGGAATCTCGGCGGGAGGGATGTCCAAATGGAATTCCACCCAGCCCGCGCCCGCGGGGACGTCGATCTGCCTCTCGGTTCCCTCGCCCACGCGGACGGCAAGGCGCACCGCCGCCGCCCCGTCGGAGCGACCGATCAGCCGCAGCGGCCGCTGAGGCTCCACGACGACGCGGAAGGACTCCCCGCCGGTCAGCAGGCGGCCGCCATCCCAGATCACTTCGCCTGTCGCCTCCCCAGCCCGGGTCTGGCCACGCACCTGCGTCCACGGGGGCGATGCCTCCCACCAGCGGTGGGCATGTTCACCCTCGCTCACGAGGTCGGCCACATCCACGCTGTCCACGATCATCGTCGCCGGCCCCTCCGCCGGCGGAGCATCACGCAGGCCGGGCAATTCCACCAGCCGGCGCGACGGCACCTCGCCCGTGTGGGCGATGCTCCAGTCGGGCCGATGCGCCGACAGCGCCCCACGGGCCCTCCCGCGCGTCTCCATGACGGCCTGTCCCAGCCACGCGCCGAGCCGCTCGGCCTCGCCCGTGATGATGATCTCCGGCCGGTTCTCCGCGCGCTCGAGCGATTCCCAGAGCGTCCCCGGACCCTGGCGCCAAGCGCTGGCCTGCCGCGCCAGGGGCGCGGCGAGCCGGGTGGTCATTCGCCCGGTGAGGTCCGAGATCCTCAGATCCGGGTTGAGCAGCGTCAGCAGACCCGGCTCGGTCGTCCCGACGCGTGTCTCCGGGGGCACGGAGCGCCGATCCACAAGCCAAGCGGCCATGCGTCCGCTGCGCTCGCGCAGGTCGTGCAAGCGCTCGGAGTGCTCATGGCCCCAGGTCAGCAGGGAGGGCGCCGTCAGCAGCACGAGTGCCACACCGAGCAGCGCCTGCACCGGCGCGGCGCGCGTTCGCCAGAGGCGGGCCGTCTCGCCGATGCCCAGCGTCGCCAGCAGAATCACGAGCGGCAGATGGGCGTCGAAGCCCACACCCGGTGCCGTCTCCGTGCACGCCCAGGCCGCCCCTGCGATCGTCCACAGCGCCGCCAGTGTGATGCCATCGCCGTGGCCGCGTTGCACCTGCGCCATCAGGCCGGCGCTCGCTCCCACCAGGGCAAATGCCAGCAGCAACGAGCCTCCCGCGCCGTTGGGGCTCCACAGCGCCACCCAGTGGCCCGCGAAAGCCGCCAGCGTTTCCCCGGCGGAGGCAAAGGGGTCTGTCAGCAGGCTGTCCGCCATCTGGGCGTTCGCCGCCCATGAGCCTGTCGCGGCGTGGTTGAGACCGAGCAGGGCGAGACCCGGTGCCAACGACACCCACCATCCCAGCGCCTGCAGCAGGCCCGTCAGCCCGCGATTCGCGCGCCAAGTGACGACGAGAGCGGCCACGGCCGCCAAGGCCAGCCCTTCGGGACGTGTCAGCCCCAGCGCGGCCGTTGCAGCCCAGGCCAGCCAGGGCCAGGGGCCCGGAGCGCGCCTCTCGCTCGTGCGGCTCGCCCAGCGGTGCAGTCCGTAGACCGCGAGCAGCATCCCGGCCGAGAACAGCGCGGACTCCGTCCCGCTCCACACACTGGCCGCCACACGGCCGTTGGCCAGCAGAAGCAGCGCGGCGGTCAGCCCGGCCCCACGGCTGTCCATCGTCGCAGCGAGGCCGTGGACCATTGCCAGCGTGGCCAACCAGAGGAGGGCGAGCAGCGTCCAAACCCACAGAACGAGCCACGTCCCCTCAAAGCCGGCCCAGTGACCAGGGGCCAGCACGAGGGGCCAGAGCGGACCGGCGAGGCCCGACTGAAATCCGCGGTCCGGGACAAACTCGAAGGGCCTCAGATGGCTGGCGCGTTGCGCCTGCTGGAGCGAGGCGAAGGCCTCATCCGTGGGCAGCGAGGGCGACAGGAGGTTGAGATTCCAGAACACCAGTGCGGCCAGGAGGCCCAGAGAGAGCAGTACGGGCAGATCTCGGCGGGGGCCGTCCATGGGGCCTCTGGGTAGCCGAATTCCGTCGAACCTCTCAAGAACCAAAGTCGAGCGGTTCAACGGGCCGTGAGGCGACAAAAGATTTGATGAAATCATTTCTGAGCACGATACTGAGGAAGACCCACTGCCGGCTGCCGGGGCAAGGGGCGCCAGAGCCTCCCCCCGGCGCGGTGACGACTGAGACCAGCGAGGCGGCGGCCGGGCCTGTGCCGCCGCCCCGCCGAAAACGGACCACCGGAAATGAGACTCTTTGGCGCCTCCCGCGCTGATGACGGCCCCCGCGAGCCCGAGCGGCAGCGCTCGCGCCGGGAGGAGATCGAGCACGCGAGAGAGAAGCAGTATCTGCAAAAGCTGGCTCAGATGATCGAGGAGGGCCGCCCGGCACATCTGTCCAGCGGGCCATCCCCGCTGCCGCGCACGCCGAAGCCCTCCGCGTTTCCTCCTCCGGATCCGGCGCCCGCGCCTCCAGACGAGCCGCTGCCCACCGCTCCCTCCACGGCGGACGATCCCTTCGTCCCGCTGCAGGGGGGCGAGGTCTCCGCGGCGGGCGACTACAGCTACGGCGACATTGTCCTGCTGGGCGAAGAGGACTTGGCGATCTTCAACCGGTTCATCCCGGAGAAGGAGTACGATGTCGTCTACATGCTGCAGCGCGACGGGAGCCTGGCGCCGAAGGGCATCCCGCTCGCGGCGCACGGAGCCCGGGTGATCGGCCGGCTGCCGGCGCAGATGACGCGGACGACGTGCCAGCAGATGGCGTGGGACCGGGACATGATCGTCTTCCATCTCTACGAGTACGGGGACACGGCGCGAGTCCCGCACCCGACCGTCGCCCGCAACCACGAGGGCAAGGCCGTCACCGTCCACCACGCCAGCGAGTCGCCCGAGCGCGAAAGCGCCAATCCGCTGCGGCGGGGGCGGCGCTTCGCCGTGATGTTCGGCGAACGGCGCTGGGAGGCGATCTACTGGGGTCACGATGACCAGGGCGCGCTGGTGGCCCACAACACGACAGGCGAATGGGGCCTGATGCATCTCGATCTGCGGCGCTTCGAGGGCTCGATCAAGTTCCTGGAGATGCTGAGCGCCGGCGAGCTGGCCGAAGTGGAGCGGGGGCTGCTGGCGGCCAGCGGCGAGAACGTGTGATGCCCCCCGGCGAGTTCACGGTCCGCGTCACGGCCAAGGGGGAGATCGTCTTCGACATGACGGGTCTGAGCCAGGAGCAGATTCGGCTGACCCGGGAGATGGCGGAGGAGATGCTGGGGAAGATCATCGCAGAGGGGGCACCGGCGGAACCCCCGCCTCCGGGTCACGTCAGCGCGGACACCGGCGAGAGGCCGCGGCTGCCCCAGCGGGGCTGATCACCGGAGCGCGATCCACTCGAGCGCGAGGCCGAGAGCGCGGGCGTCGTCCGACCAGCGGTCGAAGCGACGCGTCGGCGTGGCCCGCGGGAACTCCAGCACGACGGAATTGACCCCCGGTGTCAGCTCACACGGGAGCAGGGGTACGAGGATTTCGCCCCAGGGAGTCTGGCCGATCTCCGTCGCCCCGGCCACTTCACCGTTGATTCGCACCAGCAGCCGCTGGGAGTCGACCTGGCCGGGCTGCGTCCACGCAGCCCCGCAGAGCACGAGCTCGCGGACGACAATCGGCTCGGCATTCTGCGCGAGGACGAGATCGGCGGAGGACACGTGGCCGTCCCCATTGACATCGAGGCCAGACGCGTCGGCACGCAGGCCCACGAGGTGATCCGCGATGAGTTCGGGTGACGCCGCCGCCTCCGCGCTGGAGGCGACGGAGCGAAACGCGAAGACACAGCGCCGGGCGAGGGTCCAGCGGTAGTGGCCCTCGGAGTGACCCCAGCCCTCGCCGAGGTGAGGCCGAGCCGAGTCGTCTCCGAGCATCACGCGCTGGCCAGCCAACAGGCGGGGAGGATCCTCGGGCGGCGGCTCGCCGCGCAGACCGGCGAGCCACTGCGGCCGGCGCCAGTCCATGAGCGCCTGGTCAGCCTCTGGGCCCATGCCCAGACGCTGGTTCCAGCAGGAGACGGCGGCGGAGTGCGCTCCGCGGGCGTGGATGAAGACCCCGAGCGCCAGGGCGCACCAGATCAGCGCCGTCTCCCGCCGGATGCGGTGGAGCGCCAGCGGCGGACCGTCTCGCTCCCTCGCCTCGATGGCCAGCGTGGCGAGAAGCGCAAACCACGGCACGAGACTCGAGAGCAGACGCGGCCCGAAGGTCCAGCCCCCCTCCCAGTGGGGCCAGTTGGCGGTGATCACCAGCATCGCGGCGATGTTGAGCCACGCGAGCTGGGCGAGACGCGTGGGGCGGAGGTCATGGCGGCGGCGCAGCGCAACCGCCCCGATCCAGATCAGGATGGGCATGAAGACCAGCAGGCCGCGCGAGGGACTGACCAGGAGGTAGACGAGCTGGCGGGGGATGCGCGTCCAGTCGAACTGCGAGCCCATCAGGTAGTACTCGGGCAGCCAGTGTCCCCAGGTCTGCAGACTCCAGGCCACGAAGGCCGCGGCCCACAGCCCCACCCAGAGGCACAGGAGCAGTCGCCGCCGCCAGGGCCAGACGATCAGGAGATAGAGCATCACGAGGCCCGCGTGGACGATGTAGGTGGGCTTGGCGATGAACATCCCGCTCAGCAGCGCGCCCATCCCGGCGGCCGAGCCCGGGCGCCCTGCCGTCTCCCAGCGGATCAGCGCCAGGACGGTCAACGCCATCAGCAGCACGCCCCACGTGTCGGACCAGACGCCCGTTGCCAGGACGCTCCACAGAGGTGAGGACAGCGAGAGCGCGAGGGCGAGGGAGAGACTCCAGCGGCGCGGGAGACGCGTCGCGGCGATGAGGCAGAGCGTCAGCGCCGTCGCCGCCGTGACCACCGCCGCGATGTGGCGCTGGAGCAGGAGCTCGATGTCGTAGCCGTGCATCCGCGGCGCCGGGCAGATGCGCAGGCCCAGGACGTTGGCCACCGCGACGAAGGGGATCGAGAGCAGCGAGGCCCCCGGCGGGTAGCCGAAGAGGACCCGGCCGTGGAGTTCGCGCAGCTGACGCGGGCGGCCGAACGGCTCGAGTCGCACACCTGTTTCGGGGTTGACCGCGAGCTGGAGAGTGTCGTTGAGGTCGAACGAGCCGCGCCAGAGGAGATTCTCGGTCTGGACAAGCGTCCAGTTGGGATCGGTGAGCGCCTGAGGCGGGTTCGCCCGGAACAGGCACAGCATGCCCGCGAAGAAGAGCGTCCGTTCGGGCCAGCGCGGCCCGGAGCGTCCGGCGACGGCGAACGCCAGCGCCAGGAAGAGCACCGCCAGGACGAGCAGCGCGGCGGACTCCGTCGTCATGCCGCGCTTTGTGGGGGTGGTTCGTCCTCCTCGCAACCTCTTTCGACCGGTTGATCTGTTGACTTGTCCCCGCGCCCCCCTGTTGACTGTCCGGCCAGATCACCCCCCGGAAGTCCACGGCGAGTCCGCCGAGCCCATGAGCGAGAACTCTCCATCCTCCGAGTCGCTGCCCGCGGCCAACCGCGCGAAGGCCGAGGCCATGCGCGCCGCGGGCCTCGATCCCTATCCCGGCACCGTCGAGCGCACGCACACCACCGCCGAGGCCGTGGCCCAGGCGGATGCTCTCCGCGAGAGCGGCACCGAGATCACCGTCTGCGGGCGCTGCGGGCCGATTCGCCTGATGGGGAAGGCGGCGTTCTTCCACCTGGCCGACCAATCGGGCCGGCTCCAGGTCTATCTGAAGAAGAACATCGCCGGCGACGAGGCGTGGCAGCAGTTCGCCGCCTACCTCGAGTTCTGCGACTTCGTCCAGGTCACGGGACCCCTCTTCCGGACGAAGACCGGCGAGATCACGCTCGAGTGCCGCCGCTGGCGAATGCTGGCGAAGACGATCCGGCACCTGCCGAAGGAGCACTTCGGGCTGCGCGACCGCGAAGCGCGCATCCGCCGCCGCCACGCGGACCTGGCGGCCAATCCCGAGGTCCGTGCGCTGTTCACGGCGCGGTCGAAGATCATCTCGGCGATGCGGCGCTGGCTCGAGGACGGATCACACGCCTTCGGCGGGTATCTGGAGATCGAGACGCCCGTCATGCACGCGATCCCCGGCGGCGCGATGGCCCGCCCCTTCATCACGCGGCACAACGCCCTCGGGCTGGATCTCTATCTGCGCATCGCCCTGGAGCTGCACCACAAGCGTTGCGTCGTCGGCGGGTTCGAGCGCGTGTACGAGATCGGCCGCATTTTCCGCAACGAGGGGATCTCGACGCGCCACAACCCCGAGTTCACGATGATGGAGCTCTACACCGCCTACGTGGACGTGCGGCACAGCGAGGACCTGACGGAGTCGCTGATCCGGCACGTCGCGGAGACGGTGATCGGATCGACCGCGCTGCCGTGGGGCGACCACACGGTCGACCTGGGGCCGCGCTTTCGCCGGGTGCCGCTGTGCGACCTGTTGACGGAGGCCTGCGGCCAGAACGTCCACCCCGCCATGGACGCCGGCGAGATTCGCCGCCGGCTCGGGCCGGTCGCGCCGCCGCGGCACGAAGTCGCCGCCGAGGTGCACGGGGAGCCGGGGCACCTTCTGCTCGAGGCCTTCGAGCATCACCTCGAGCACACGCTCATCCAGCCGACGTTCGTCACGGAGTTCCCGAAGAGCGTCTCGCCACTGGCAAAGGCCAAGCCGGACGACCCGCACGTGGCGGAGCGGAGCGAACTGTACATCGGCGGACTGGAGATCGCGCCGATGTACACCGAGCTCAACGACCCGGCCGAGCAGCGGCGGCGCTTCGAGGACCAGATGCGCGCGCGGGCGGCGGGGGACGAGGAGGCGATGCGCATGGACCTCGACTTCCTGGACGCGCTGGAGCACGGGATGCCGCCGACGAGCGGCCTGGGCCTGGGCGTCGACCGTCTCGTCATGCTCCTCACCAACCAGCAGAGCATCCGGGATGTGATTCTGTTTCCGCTGATGCGCCCAGAGACGGGGTCGAGCGAGGGGTGACCGCGCGGCGAAGCGAGGAGAGGCGGGCGTGGTTTTCCTTTGCGCGCGAGCGCCTGTGGGCAAAGAGTTGCCGCCCTGTGCGCTGCTCCCTGCTCATCAGCCGCCGGGCGATCCTCAGCCGGGAGAACCGGCTCCTGATCAACCTCACCACGTGGATCGCCGTGCTCGGCGTGGGGCTCGGTGTGGCCGCGCTGGTCGTGGTGAATGCGGTGTATGACGGTTACATCGCCGAGATCCGGGCGCGGTTCGTCTCCGTGTTGGCCCACATCGAGGTCTTCGGCGGACGGGGGGGGATGGAGGGAAGCCTGCGGGGGGACGAGCGCTTCCTCGCGTTCCTGGAGCAGCAGCCCGGCGTCGAGGCGGTCGCGCCGGTGATCAAGCGGCAGGCGCTGCTGTTCCCGCGGCGCGCGATGAATGCCCGGCGGGGCGGTGCGATTGTGCTGGGAATCGATCTCGAGCGGACGCGGCGCGTGACACAGCTCCTTCAGCGCCTCGAGGAGACCGAGGGTTCGCACGCGCCGGGACCGGGCGAGGTCGTGCTGGGTGTCGCGCTGGCCGAGCGCCTGGGCGTCGGCGTCGGCGATGAGGTCGTGGCGATCACGGACTTCCAGGCGCGCGAGGGGGGCGGGCGGCCGCAGGTGCGGCGGGGGACGCTGCGCGTCTGCGGTCTTTTCCGGTCAGGCTTCTACCAGTTCGACCAGACGCTCGCCTTCGTCACGATCGACGAGGCGCGCGCGCTCTACGGCGTGGGCCCGGAGGTGGCCGATGCCGTGGAGATCCGCGTCGCGGACCCGGACGCGGCGGGGGCGATCGCGGACGCGCTCGCCTTCCAGCTGCCCTTCTCGCGGATCGAGACGTGGCAGGAGATGCACGGGGGCTTCTTCGCCGGCGTCGAGCTCACGCGGATCGCGCTCCTGCTGATCCTGCTGGTGCTGGTGCTGGTCGCGTGCAGCAACGTCGTGGGCTCCCTGACGATGATGGTGAACGACCGGACGCGGGCGATCGGCATCCTGCGCGCGATGGGGGCGACGCGGGCGGGGCTGGCCTCGATCTTCCTGCTGTGCGGTGGTGTGATCGGCGTCCTCGGCGTCGCGCTCGGTTTCGGCACCGGCTGGCTGCTGTGCGTTGCACTGGAGCGGGGGCAGCTCATCCGGGTGCCGGAGAGCGTGTACTTCCTCGATCACATGCCCGTGCTGATCGACTGGACGAAGGCCGGGCTGGTGGCCGCCGTGACGCTGGCCATCTGCCTGGCGGCGTCGGTGATCCCCGCGCTGCGGGCGGCGCGCCTCGACCCCGTGGAGGCCCTGCGGCATGAGTGAGGGAGAGCGGCCATGACGTTCGGGTCTCTGCTGGGGCGGCGCCACCTGTGGGGGCGCGAGCCCAAG
>JABWBI010000081.1 GCA_013360565.1 Candidatus Sumerlaeia bacterium
CGGGCCGCGGCGAGGGGCGTTCCGGTGCTGGTGCTGGCCGGAGACGTCCGCGAGGCGCCGCCGGCGCTGCGCGTGATGGCCGGGGTGACGCTCGCGCCGATCGCTCCGCCGGGGACTTCGGTCGAGGAGTCGATGCGAAACGCGGCACGGTTTTTGGAGGAGGCGGTCACTCAGAGACTGCGGTCGGGCGGCCCGTCGTACTCGTGATCGGTGGGGTGGACGGGGCGCATGGGCCTCTGGCGCTGCCACTCCTCGTGGACATGGGCCACCATGCCGGGGACGCGGGCCATGATGAAAAAGGCGTTGCTGAGCCTCGGATCGACGCCGAGGGCGACGAGGATGGCGGCGATGGCGCCGTCGACGTTGATGGGCAACGGCTTGCCTGCGGCGCGGAAGACGGCCTCGATGGCCAGGAGGAGGTCGACGGCGGCCATGTCGATGGCGGCCTCGCGCGCGAGCGCGATGAGCCGGGGGGTGCGGGGATCGTCGGTGTGAATGCGGTGGCCGAAGCCCGAGAGGCGCTGCTTGGCGGCCTTCGCGTCGGCCACGATCTTCCCGGCCGCCTGCGCGGCGGTGAGGCCCTCGCTCCTCATGCGCTCGAGCCCGGTCTGGAGGGTCCGCATGCAGTTCTCAATCGCGCCGCCATGGTGAGCATTGATGGCCAAAACGCCGGAGGCGATCGCGGCGTTGATCGGGGCGCCGGTCGTCGCGGCTGTGATCGCGGCGAGGGCCGAGGGCGGCGTCGCGCCGTGGTCGAGGCTCGAGAGGAGGACGGCGTCGAGAAGTTTGCCGAGCGCGGCGGACGGGAGCTCGCCCGTGAGGGCGAGCCAGATGCCCTGGGAGAACGTGATGCGGCCCATCAGCTCATCGATGCGGTAGCCGCGCAGGCGCACCTCGTTGGGCGCGATCTTCGTGATGGCCGTCTTCCAGTGCAGGTCGCTCATCGCCCGAGCACCTCCTTCACCTTCGCCGGGATCTCCATGAAGTGGTCGACCACGTGGGCCCCGGCCGCGCGCAGGCGCTCGACCTTGCCCGCGTGCGTGCCGCGGCCCCCCTCGACAATCGCCCCGGCGTGCGAGAAGCGCGTCCCCTCCTCCGCCGCTTTTCCGCCGATGTAGGCGATGAGCGGCTTGGTGAACTCGCCGCTCTGCATGAGGCCGGCGACGCGTTCCTCCTGGCTGCCTCCGATCTCGCCGAACATGACGACGGCCTCGGTCTCCGGGTCCGCCTGGAACAGGCGCACGACTTCCGGGTGCGGCAGGCCCACGACCGAGTCGCCTCCGACGTGGACCATCGTCGAGATCCCGATGCCCTCACGCGAGCAGTAGTAGCCGATGCTCGACGTGATGCCGCCGGAGCGGGACGTGATGCCGAGGCGGCCCTGGCGGAACCAGGCGCGCGCCGACTCCGCCTTGCCGCCCATCATGCCCAGCACGCCCCGGCCTGGGGACAGCACCCCGAGCGTGTTCGGTCCGACGAAGCGCGCCCCGTGAGCCCGCGCCGCGGCGTGGATCTCCATCGCGTCGTACAGCGGCACACGGTCGGGCACGATGACCAGGAGGGGGATGCCCGCCTCGATGGCCTCCACCGCCGCGTCGCAGACCAGGGGCGCGGGGACGAAGATGACCGAGACATCGATCGCACCCATCTCCGCGATGCACTGCGGGACAGTGTCGAAGACAGGCACGTCGAGGACCCTCTGCCCACCGCGGCCTGGTGTGCAGCCCGCGACGACCTGGGTCCCGAAGTCCTTCATCAGCTGCGTGCGCGCCATGCCCTCGCGGCCCGTGATGCCCTGCACCAGCACGCGCTTGGTCTCGTCGATGAGAATGGCCATGGCTCTCTCCTCGCAGCGGGCGGCGATTGAAGCCCGCGGGCGGGCTTCCCGCAAGAGGGAAGACGGCCACTGGTTCCGTCCTTCACGCCGGGCCGAGCGACAGGGCGGTCTGCGCGGGCGATGATCAGCAGCGGCGGGACGCCGCTGCCCCCCTGATCCGTGCGGCCCCTCTGGGGGGATGGGCACGGGGCCGCGCTCAGGCGCGCGCCGTCTCCTCGATGAGCTCCTCGAGCCCCGGGATGGGCAGGTCCACGAACACCGCCGGCCTCGCGCGCATCCGGCACTCGATCTCGCAGGCGATCCAGCCGGCGAAGCGTCCGCTCGCCGCCTCCTCGGCGGAGACCACGAGCGCGGGTTTGCCGTCGCGGATCTCGATCACCCCCTTGCAGACCTCGGCGATCACCGCGTTCGTCGCCTCGTCGCACTGGTCGAGATCGATGTGCACCGTGCCATCCGCGATGGGGATCACCAGCCCGTTCCGCGGCGGCGTGAACGGCTGGCGCCGGAAAATGTTCTTCCGGGGACGGCTGCGGGCCTCCTGCACCAGCTCGCGGAACCGCGAGGCGCACTGCCGCGGGGTGTCGTCCTTCTTGTAGCCCTCGATCCTCCCCGGCAGGTCCCGGCACGCGGTCTCGAGGATCTTGACCGCCCGATCCTCCGAGTTGCCGCCGAGCCGGATCACCGCCGGGATGTCGAGTCCGACTTCGAGGAACGCCTTCGCCAGCCCATAGGCCGAGTGGAATTGCTCCTGGCTGGCGACGCCGCTGCCGCTGCCGAAGTAGCCGTCGAGGTTGGGAATCGACAGGATGATCCGCGCGGCGCGGTACACCTTGTTCGACGACGGATTGCCCGACGTGTCGGTGAAGTTCGCGATCTTGAAGCCCTCCGCGGTCAGCGCGTCCATGCTCATCATCGAGCCGCCGCCGCCCGCCCCGTGGAAGCCCACCACGCCCTCGCCGGGGCCGAAGCCGCTGTGCAGCTCCGCGAAGTAGAAGGTCCCCCGGTGATCTCTCATCTCGACACCGTAGGCGATCTTCTCGCGCTGGGTCGGCGGGTGGCCCATCTCCCGCGCGATCTCGATCTTCAATTCCGGGTGGCGGAACACGGCGTAGTCGTCGATCGTCACCCGGCAATCGGCCGCCACGACCTCTCCGTCCGCCGTGATCACCAGCGGATTGATCTCCGCCGACCGCGCCTCGTACCTGCGCGCGAGCTTCCACAGCGCCACGACCGCATTCGCCAGCTTCGGCAGCGGCTCGCCCGACACCCCGGTCCGGCGGATCAGCTCGCGCGCCTCGAATGCGCGCAGCCCCGTCCGCAGATTGATCTCCGTCCGCGCGACGCTCTCCGGGTGCGCCTTCGCGATCTCCTCGATCCCCGATCCGCCCCGCGACGAGAAGATGACCACCGGCCGCCCGGCGGCGTCGTCGACGATGAGTCCCGCGTAGAATTCCTGTCCGATCGCGATCTTCTTCTCGACGAGCACCTCGGTCACCGGGAAGCCCTTGAATGTGAGTCCGAGGATGTCTCGCGCCGCCGCCTCGGCCTGCGCCGGCGTCTCCACCAGCCGGATGCCCCCCTGCGCCGCGCGCGAGGTCGTCCACGCCTGTGCTTTCACCACCACCGCGCCGCCCAGCTCCTCCGCAATCGCCCGTGCCTCGGCCGGCGAGCGTGCGGGGCGCCCCTCTGGCAGGTTGACTTTCATCTCCCGCAGGAGGGCTTTTCCTTGGTACTCGTGGAGGCGAGCCATCGTGTTCCTCGGCGTTCAGCGGTCAAGTCAGCGGCCAGTCCTACTGGCCGGATGCGGAGTGGTCAAGCCGGGCGAGCGGAGACAGGGCCCCGCGCACTCATCGCGCTTGCATGTCCACGCTCAGGTGCCTTCTGTGAACTCTGCGATCAGACCCTCGGCAGGACTTCCCATGCTTCGCCATCTCCCCGCTCTCCTCGTGGTGCTCGCGGCGCCCCCGGTCTCCGCGGCGCTCATCCACGTCGATCTTGACGCCACCGAGTTGCCGCGCCAGCGGCTCCGCGCACGCATCGAGATCCCGAGTGCCACCGGAGAGATGGCCGTCTGGTACCCCCGGTGGATCCCCGGCGCGCATGGCCCCGTGGGGCCGATGGCGAACCTCGCCGGCCCGTGGTTCGAGAGCGCCGCCGGTGAGCCGCTGCCCTGGGAACGCGATCCCGGCGACCCCTTCCGCTTTCTTGTGCGGGGCGTGAGCGGCGTGCGCACCGTCGCCGCGGAGCTCGACTACCTCTGCAATCTCTTCCCCGGGGCCGGGCAGAGCACGGCCAGCTTCGGCACACCGCACGCCGGCATCATCAACTGGAACACCGTCCTGGTCTACCCCGACGGCATCGATGCCGACGCACCGCTCTGGCGCGCGCGCATTCGGCTCCCCGAGGGGTGGCGCGCCGCGACGGCCATGCTCGCTTCCCGGGAGGAGGGCGGCTGGATCGCTTTCGGCCCCGTCTCGCTCCGCACGCTCATCGACAGCCCGCTCCTCTGCGGCGCTCACCTCACGTCGTATGATCTGTCGATCGACGGCTTTCCTCCCTTCCGCATCCACGTCGCGCCCGACGATCCCGGCGAGGCCGAGCTCGCCCCCATCGTCCTCGACAAGCTGCGCGCCCTCGTCCGCGAGACGCGGGCCCTCTTCGGCGAGGCGCCGTTCGAGCACTACGAGTTCCTCGTCCCCATCAGCGCGGACATGGGCAGCATGGGCATCGAGCACGTCGCCAGCACGATCATCCGCGTCGACCCGGGGGCGATGGACGCGGACGAGTGGGAGGGCGGCGGGCGCCAGGTGTTCGCGCACGAGCTCGCCCACGCCTGGTGCGGCAAGGGGCGCGTCCCCGCCGGTCTCTTCCACCCCAACTACCATGATCCCCGGGACCGGGAGATGCTCTGGGTCT
The DNA here is from genome assembly GCA_013360565.1 of Candidatus Sumerlaeia bacterium. Taxonomy (GTDB): domain Bacteria; phylum Sumerlaeota; class Sumerlaeia; order JABWBI01; family JABWBI01; genus JABWBI01. The sequence continues at coordinate 4,754 of JABWBI010000081.1, forward strand.
ACGAGGGCTTGACGCAGTGGCTGGGCAAGGTCCTCTCGGCGCGCTCGGGCTTCACTTCGCCCGAGGACCATGTTCAGAACCTCGCCGCCGAGATCGAGTGGACCCTGAGCCGCCCGGGCCGCGGGTGGCGCTCGCTGGCCGACACCGGTCTCACCAGCGACTTCCTGCGCGTGCACAGTCCCAACTGGGATGTCCTGCGCCGCCACCAGGAGTACTATGAGGAGGGTTTCATCCTCTGGTCGGAGGTGGACGCCCACATCCGCGTCGCCTCGCGGGGCCGCCGCTCGCTCGACGATTTCTGCCGCCGCTTCTTCGCACCGGGCCAGGCGGCCACCTTCACGTCACCGGAGCTGTTCGCCGCACTGGATGACCTGGCGCCCCATGACTGGGAGGCCTTCTTTGCCGAGCGCGTCTACCGCCCCCAGACGGGCTACGACGCGGCGTGGCTCGAGTCCGCGGGGCGGCGCCTGGCCACGGGCGATGAGCCCTCCGCGTACCTGCGAGACCGGCAGAGCGACGGCGAGCGCGTCATTGCGCTCTCCTCGCTCGGGCTCGTCGTCAACAGCGACGGCGCGATTCCCACGATCATCCCGGGCCTCCCGGCGGACCAGGCGGGCGTTTCCCACCTGATGACGGTCGCGGGCGTCAATGGTCGCCGCTTCTCGCCTGAGGAGCTGATCGGCGCGATCGAGGACTCGACCGGGCACGGGGGTATCGAACTCCTCGTTTGGGTGCGTGACGAGTATCGTACCGTCAGCATCCCCTACGACGGCGGCCCGCAGCACCTCACGCTCGAGCCGATCGAGGGGCGGCGGGATCATCTCCTCGAGTCCGCGGCTCCCCGCGCGCAGGCGCGGTGATGCTCCCCGCAACTCGCGGACATCCATTGCCTGAATCGCGCCGCCTGTGGGATAGAGGCGGGCCATCACACGCGCAGCTCCCCTGCCCAGAGGCGACACCGGAATGACCCCAAGGCTCTTGTCAGCGCTCCCCCTCACACTCGCGGCCCTCGCTGCCCACATCCCCGCCCAGACCTCGCCCGTCCCGCCGGACGACGCCGTGGCCCGCGTCCTCGCCGAGGAGACCCGCGACCCGCTCGAGCGCGTCAACCGTGGCAGCTTCTGGCTCAATCACCGGATCATCCTGAGCCTCATCGAGATCCCGGCCCGCGGCTACCGCCGCATCACGCCCAATTTCCTGCGGGAGGGCATCGACAACTTCGCGACGAATCTCACCGGGCCGCGCCGCATCCTGAACAACCTCTTTCAGGGCTCATGGCGCCGAGCCGGGACGGAGTCGAGGCGCTTCCTCGCCAACACGACCATCGGTCTCCTCGGCCTCTTCGACCCCGCGACGGACTGGTGGGAAATCCCCTTCCACGACGAGGACTTCGGGCAGTCACTCGGCCGCCACGGCCTGCCGCCCGGCGCACCCCTCGAGGCCCCGCTCCTCGGGCCCAGCAACCCGCGTGATCTTCTCGCCGGCGCCGTCGATTGGCTCATGAACCCTCTCTCCTACGTCCCCGGAGCAGGGCTCGTCGTCGGGTTCAACGGCTTCTCGATGAGGCTCGCCGAGTATGACAGCGCGTTGCACTCCGTCGACGATCCCTATGTCGCCTTCCGCGACCTCTCCGCGCTCTCGCGCGAAGGATCGGTGCGAGACTTCGCCGCCGCCCCGCCTCCGCCGCCCTCCGTCGAGGTTCCTCCGCCGCCCTTTGCCGGAGCCGACCGCGCCGTCGCCGACTCCGCGATTTGTCTCGACCACTTCCCGGACCTCGACCGCTACAGCTCCTCGCTCCTGGCCTTTCTCTTCGAGCCCGAGGACATCAACTTCTTCCTGCGTGCGCGCGATCGGAAGGTGCCCATGACGGCGACGGGCCGTGAGCTCCCGGTCCGTCTCTGGCGAAACGGCACCGGTTCGCCTGTCGTCTTCATCCTGCCGGGGCTGGGTGCGCACCCGGCGGCCGGCGGCGTGGCGGCCCTCGCCGAGCTCCACTTCAACGAGGGCTGCACCGTCGTCGCTCTCCCTTCGACCTTTCACGCCGAGTTCTCGCGGAACGCCTCCTCCGTGCCCCTGCCTGGCCACGTGGAGATCGACGCGCGTGACACGCACCAGGCGATGCTCGACGTGCTGGACTGGCTCCACACCCGGTACGACTATCCACCCGACGTACCGGCCCTCGTCGTCGGCCAGTCCTACGGCGGCCTCCATGCGCTGGTCATCTCCGAGCTCGACCGCCGAGCCGGGCATCCGCGGTTCACGGGGTTCCTCGCACTCAATCCCTCCATCAACATGGAGCACGGCGTCGAGACGCTCGATCGGCTCTTCGAGGCCGAGTACCTGCCGGCGGATCCCGGTGGCGAGGACCCGCGGATCGCCTCTCTTCTGCGCGCCTCGCAGCTCTTCCGCCGCCCGCGCCAGATGGGCGAGGCTCCGCCGGCCGTGCGCGCGGACGACGCGATGTTCGGCATCGGCGTCTACTTCCGCATGCGCCTGCGCGATGCCCTCTTCGAGACGCAGCGGCGGCAGGACCTCGGCGTTCTGCGCACACCGGCGAGCGGCTGGCGGCGCGAGCCGCGCTACGAGGAGATCATGGCCATCGGCTTCGGTGACTACGCCCGGGAGTTTCTCACGCCGCACTTCGGTGAGCCGAGCGTCGAGAGCCTCTTCGCCCGCGGAGACCTCCGCCGCCTGCAGTCCGGCTTGGCCGGCAATGACCGCGTGCGCGTGATCCACACCGCCGACGACTTTCTGCTCGGGCCGGGGGATCTGGCCTTCCTCCGCGAGACGCTCGGCGATCGCCTCACGCTCTTCGACCGTGGCGGCCACTGCGGCAACTACCACATGCCCCAGGTCCAGCGGGCCTTCCGCGAACAGGCCCGGGCGCTCCTGGACCTCGCGCCGCCCGGCGCCGGTCTTTCGCTCCGCAGGACCTGACGACTTTCGACGCCGACGCGCCCGAGGCCGCCTTCGACCTCGTCACCGCGTTCGACGCGATCCACGACCAGGCCCGGCCCGACCGCGTCCTCCGTGGCATCGCCCGCGCGCTCCGGCCCGATGGGACCTTCCTGATGCAGGACATCGACGCCTCGCGCCACCCGGCCAAGAACACAGATCACCCCCTCGGCCCGCTGCTCTACACCATCTCCTGCATGCACTGCATGACCGTCTCGCTGGCCCAGGGCGGCCTGGGCCTCGGCGCCGTCTGGGGCCGCGAGACGGCCGAGGAGATGCTCCGCGAGGCGGGCTTCACCCGCGTCACCGTCAACCGCCTCGTCCACGACGTGCAGAACTGCTACTTCGTCGTGCGCCGGGACTGACACAGAGTCAAGCCGCCGGGGAGCTCTCCGGCTCCCCGGCGGCGACCACTCACAGCTTGGCCGCGACGGCCTCGGCGACCTCGAGCGACGTGTTGCTCCCGCCGCAGTCGTAGGTCTTGACCCGGTTCTCCTTGATCACCGCCGCGATGGCGCTCTCCAGCCGCTGCGCAGAGTCCCTCTCGCCCAGCCAGTCAAACATCAGCTTCACTGTCAGCAGCATCGCCATCGGGTTGACCTTGTACTTGCCCGCGTACTTGGGCGCGCTGCCGTGGGTGGGCTCGAAGACGGCGTAGCTGTCCCCGATGTTCGCCGAGGACGCGAAGCCCAGCCCGCCGACCAGCTGCGCCGCCAGGTCGCTCAGGATGTCGCCGAACAGATTCTCCGCCACGATGATGCCGTAGTCGAACGGGTTCTTCAGCAGCCACATGCACTGCGCGTCGATGTTCGTGTCGTACAGCGTGATGTCCGGGTACTGCTTGGCCACCTCCCGTGCGGTGCGCAGCATCAGGCCGCCCGTCTCCCGCAGCACGTTCGGCTTGTCGCACACCGTCACGTGCCTGTAGCCGTGCCTGCGTGCGTACTCGAAGCCCTGCTTGACGATGTTCGCGCAGCCGCGGCGGCTCATCAGCCGGACGCTCATCGCCAGGTTGTCCAGCCCGTCCTTCTCGAAGCGCTTGGCCTTCGGCCCCAGCGCCTCGAACACGTGCGGCGGGATCGGGTGGTACTCGATCCCCGCGTACATCCCCTCGCTGTTCTCGCGGAAGATGACGAGGTCGATCCCCTCCTTGTAGTTCAGCGGGTTGCCCGGGTACGCCTTGCACGGCCGCAGGTTCGTGTGCAGGTTCAGCAGCTGGCGCAGCCGCACGATCGGCGAGAAGTACGTGAACCCCTTGCCCCGGAGCTCGGGCGCCAGCTCCGCGTCGGCCTCCTCTTTCGGCTTTGACGTGATCGCGCCGAACAGGGCGCACGTCGTGTTCTTCAGGATGTCGACCGTCCGCTGCGGCAGCGCGTCGCCCTCCCTGCGCCAGAACTCCCAGCCGATGTCGCCGTGGATGTACTCCGCGTCGAACTTCAGGCGGTCGAGCACGATCTTCGCCGCGTCCATGACGTCGTTGCCGACGCCGTCGCCGGGCAGCCATGCGATGCGATACTTGGCCATGTCAGTGAACCTCTCCTCGGGGGGTTTTCCGTGTCACTTCTTGGGCTTGTACTTCACGATGTCGAAGTCGATGAAGTCGCAGTGGTTGACAATGATCGCCTCGGCCGTGCGCGTCATCATCTCCCCCTCCTTCGAGTGCCCCGCGATGATGTGCATCGCCGCGTCGGGCACCCCGTGCTTCCACGCCAGGCCCACCCCGCTGAACGGGTGGCGCAGGTAGTCCCCCGCCTTCGACTTCACGATCTTCCCGTCGCGCTTCTCGTACTCGTACAGCTTGCCCACGTCCGCCAGCAGCGACCCCGCGATCAGGATGTCGCGGTCCAGCTTGTGCGTCACCCGCTTGCCATACGCCTTCACCATGATGTCGCAGCACGCGATGCACATCTGCGTCACCGTCCGCACGTGCTCGAGGTAGGTGATGTCGATGTCCCCCGCCAGCAGCGTGAACGGGATCGTCTTCAGCTCCTCGGGTTTCCACCCGTTCGCCTCGCATCCCTCCGCCCAGCACTCGAGCACCTTCCGGCGCAGCCCGGCGTCTCTGATCCTGCGCGCCTCTGGAAACAGCGCGGCGATCTTCTTCAGGGTCGAGCCCCGGTCATCCGTTTTTGCCTTGGCCACGGTCCCTCACCTCCCGGCGGGCAGTGTGGCCCGCACTCCTAGTCACCCCGCCCTCGCCTGACAAGCGATTTCGCGCGCTGCGCCGTGGTTCCGTGATCTCGACCCCGGTCCCGCCCCCGCTCTCGCAGCGTGGCCCAGGGGGGCAGCGTGACCCCGCGCCCCTCTCAGATCTTCCCTCGCTCGCAGAGTTCGCGGGCGAAGTAGGTGATGACGAGGTCGGCCCCGGCGCGGCGGAGGCCGAGGAGGATCTCGAGCGCGGCGGCGTCGCCGTCGATCCAACCCTGCGCCGCCGCCGCCTTGACCATGGAGTACTCGCCCGACACATTGTACGCCGCCAGCGGCAGGGGGAAGTTCGCCCGGAGCAGGGCGATCAGGTCCCCATTGGCCAGTGCGGGCTTGACCATGAGCAGGTCGGCCCCCTCGGCGACGTCGAGCGCGGCTTTGCGCAGGGCCTCGCGCGCGTTCGCGGCGTCCATCTGATAGGCGCGGCGGTCGCCGAACTGCGGCGCCCCCTGGGCTGCCTCGCGGAAGGGGCCGTAGAGGGCGGAGGCCTGCTTGGCGCTGTAGGCG
>JABWBI010000082.1 GCA_013360565.1 Candidatus Sumerlaeia bacterium
GGCGTGGCGGCCTCGTGGCGGCGGCGCTGCTTCTGACGCTCGGAGATCTGTGGGCGACGTCACGGCGGGACTATATCCGGCAACCGGCCGAGGCGGCCGGCGCGCAGGCCGCGAGCCCGGCGCTGGGGCCGATGGTGGCCGGGGGAGGACGCGTCTTCCGTCTTCAGCGGGACGACGGCAACTACTACATCGACCCGCGACCGCTGGCGATGACGCGCCGGCTCGAGCGCCTCCAGCCCAACCTCGGCGCGCTGTGGGGCATCTCGGACATCGAGGGCTACACCGAGGGGCTACTGCCCACGGCAAGGTGGCGCACGCTGCTCGGTGCCCTCCATCGCAACCTGCACCAGGCGCAGCCGGATGCGCGCGCCCTGGCCCTGCTCGGTGTGCGGTGGGTGCTCAATGAGTCGTCGATCTGGCCCATCACGCCCGATCCGCTTCGACCCGTGCTCACGTTCGGCTATGACGAAGAGGGCCAGCGCCGGGAGTTCACTCTGTTCGAGAATCCGCTGGCTCTGCCCCCGGTGGTGCCGCGGCGAGTGCTCGAGGGGCTCGTGACCCCCGGCATTCTCGAGAGTCTCTGGCGTCTCCCCGCTCCGATGACGCTCGGCGACCCGATCGCCCTGGCGAGACAATCCGCCCCGTGGCCAGAGCCGGACTCCCTCCCCCGCCTGCCCCTGCACTGGGAGACCGTGAACGTCGCTCGCATTGACAATCCCGCCGGATTCGCCGGAGAGGCCGTCGTCGTCCAGGGCGCCCACCCCGGCTGGATCGTGGAGGACGGCGCCGGCAATCGCGAGACTCTCCAGCCACTCGGCGCCGCGTGGTCTGCGTTCGAAATCGAGGAGGGAGTGGCTGTGATCCGGCTCCGCTTCGAGCCGGTGTCGTTCAGCGCTGGATTCCGCTTGTCCCTAGCCGGAATGCTGATCCTGTCACTGCTCGCGGCTCGGCCTGCGGCGGGAAGCGCACGTCGTAGAGCTCCTGCGCCCGCTCAATCTGCTGGATGCGATACAGGCACTCATTGACCTCACCGGGACGCCAATGCTGCGCGTTCAGCAGGGCCCGTGTGTTCTCGAGACTGCCAGAGGCCCCGTGCGCGAGCCAGACCTGATGGAAGCGGCGATCGCTCACCCAGCGGCGGTCGGTCTCGCGCCACGCGCAGCCGGCGAGGAGACCGGCCGACGTGACGAGCGCGGCGAGGAACAGTGGGCGTCTGAACATGGCGAAGCGAGTCAAGCGGGCGGCCGGGAATCCGGCAAGTGATTTCCGCGGGGGTCAGAGCACGGGCCGCTCCACGGCGGAAGGACGGGCCTGAGAGGCACGGCTGCCGGAGAAGAGGACGACGCCGGCCATGCCGTCCTCGATGTCGTCCGGTTCACCGAGGACATCGGTCCCCAGAAGCCGGATGGCCGTGCCGCTGGGGTCGAAGTCGACCGCGAGATCGGGGCGGACCCGCACGACCCGGAATCGAATCGTGGCGAGCACTCCGGGCGCCAGAAGCGTCTCGCGCGTGAAGCCCATGTGGTAAGTGATCTTCCCGCGGAGATTGTCCGCCTCGTTGGCGATGTGAAGGTCAAAGGGATACCGCCCGTGGTAGGGGCCGTCCCAGATGTTCACTCCCTGCTCGATCCAGTTGTCCTCGTGGTGATCGAGAACCTGGAGCGCCTCTGGGTCGAACGTGATCGCGAAGCGCACATCGTCCGCGGTGGCCCCGCCGGCGTTGGCCAGGACGACATCGACGTCGATGGTCCCGGCCGCGGGGTCGGCAGACCGGGGGCGCAGCGCCAGGACGGCGCCGCCCGCCGGCGGCTCATCGGGCGTGCCGGTGTCGACCCACGGGAGTCGCACGGTCTCCGCGTCTTCAGGCAGGAAGCTCGAGAGGTTGGGATAGACGCGGACGCTGGCGCTGATGACGCCGCGGGACTCGCGGGCGGCGCTGCCCAGAATGGTGTCGCCGCCCTGGAGCCCAACGAACAGCGCCCTGTCGCCCTGCCCCAGGAACACCACCGGTGTCGACCGGACCTCGCGCCGCGCGCGCCAGACGATCTCCAGGGCCCGGAGGAGCGCGTCGTCGCGCTCGCGACGGAAATCGATCTCGATCCGGATCTCCCCCGCGGCCGCATCGTGGCGGAGGTCGACGCGCTCGGCACCGGCGAGCGCCGGCAGCGAACGGTGGCCCAGAGGCTCGATGGCGGCCGAGTTGTAGGTGAGTGTGACGGCGATGTGATCGAAGCGCCGGTTCGCGGGATTGCTCAGCTGGAGTGTGGTGGAGAACTCATCGCCCTCGGAGACGCTCACCGTCGTCGGATCCAAGAAGATGACCGCCGTGTCCTGCGTCCGGCCGATGCTGCCCCCGGAGGAGCGTGAGCCATTCGCGGCCGGGGATGCCTCGCCGCTGGCATTTGCCTGAAGCTGCGCCTGGATCATCTCGCTGGCGTTGAACGCATTCCCCTGGACCAGCTGCTGCGTGGCGAGACGCTGCCCTTCGGTCGGGGGAGGTGTCGGGGACGACGTGGTGGGAGCAGGCTCCGCGGGCGTCTCGGGGCGAGACTCCGCCGGGGGCTCGGAGGCCGCCGTGGTGGGCTCCACGGTCTCGGCCGGAGCAGCCGGCGCCTCAGTGTCGCGTGAACGGCTGGACCGGGAGCTTCGGCTGGCGCGACTTCCCCGGCCGTCCCGGGATCGGTTGGTCTCCTCGGGTGCCAGCGTGTCGTCGACCACCCCCGTGTCCCCCGCCTCCTGGGTCAACGCGCTCGGTGGTTCCAGCCCCGAGAGGGCCATCAGGGCCAGAATCGGCAGGGTGACGAGGCGTATACCCATGGCTGGCGGCAGAGTAACGGAGGCGTGTCAGCCGGAGCCAGTGCAATTCCCTGGCCAAGGATCGCGGTGAATGACGCATGAAGATGCATCCGAGACCCAATCCAAGTTGACGGGCCCGGTCTGCTTCTCTAGAAGAGGGCGCCGACATTGACTGAGGACATGGATGTGACCCTTCGCCGACTGCTTACAGTGCTGACCTTGGCGGGCTTCGCGGCAGCGCTCCTGACCGGATGCTCGAGCGAGGCCGATCGCCTCTATCGCCGCGCCAAAGACGCCGCGCGGGAGGACAACGATTACGAGGCCGCCGTGCGCTACGTGGATCAGGCCATCGCGCTGATGCCCGACGAGGGGCGTTACCATCGCCGCCGGGGCGACTGGCTGCGCGAATTGGATCGCAACGAGGAGGCGCTGGAATCTTACGACCGCGCGGCCGAGGCGGGGGCCCCCTCGGAAAGCGCCTTCGCCAAGGCGATTTCGCTGTGCCTGGAAATGGGCCGGCTCGAGGAAGCGCAAGAACGAATCGAACGGGCGCGGCTTGTCGTCGAGGACCCCCAGGAGCTCGAGGACATCGAGGAGTTGGCCGAGGAGCTGGCGCAGCTCCGCAATCAGGCCCCGCCTCCCGAGATCCCCGCGACGGAGAGCGCCCCGCCGGTGGCCAGCGAAACGGTCTCTCCCGCGCCATGAGACGGCATTTCCTCCTGGCCATTTTTGCCGCGAGTGCCCTTGCCTGCTCGGGCTCACCCGAGGAGCCTGCCGCGGCGTCCTCGCCTTCGGCCGAGTCCCCGGCGCCGGCGACGAGGTCCGATCTCAGCCCGGCATCCGCGGAAGACGCCCTCGCCGGCGAGGCCTCGGGCGAAGGGGTGGCCATCATCGCTGTCGGGCTCGACAACGAGACGAACATCGCCGCGTATCATGTGCACCGCGGCGACTCGCCCGACGGCCCTTGGCGATTGGTCGAGACGGTGCAGGGCCAGGGAGCGGGCTCGCACGGCCGTCAGCACTATCGCGTGATTCAGGAGGGGCTCCCCCTGGGACGGGTCTACTATTACCTGATCGAGACCGTCCGCATCGACGGCCAAGTCCACCGCTCCCCGCCCATCCGCTATGTCGTGCAGCGCCTCATCAGCGACGAGGCGACGGCAGCCCCCTCTTCGCCGTGATCCCGATGGTCCGCGCGCTCGCCGCTCTTGCCGCCTGCGGTGGCACCCTCCTCGCGGGGGGGTGCACGCGCGCGGTTCCGCAGACCTCACGGCCCGTCATCGCCGTGGCCCCCGTCGTGGTGAATCGCCCCGCCGTCTCCAGCGAGCTCGGTCCCCGGTTCCGGGGAGCGCTGATCGACAATCTCATCCGGTGCGAGCAGTTCATCGTGATCGATGATCCCCTCGGAACGTGGCGCCCGGCCAATGCGGCCGCGATGAGCAGCGCTGAACTGATCAACGCCGCACGGCGTGCCTCTGGCTCCCCCCTTCAGCCCGCGCATCTCGTCGAAGTGGAAGTTGTCGAGTACGCCAACGCGCCGGCCGACCGCCGCCCGGGCTCGAGCGGCGACCCTGAGGCTCACGTGGGCCTGGAACTGCAGATCTCGAACCTGGATTCGGGCCAGCCGGTGGCCCGCGAGCCGATCACCATCCGCGAGCGGCTGCGCGACCACGAGGGGCTGCGCGACACCGCACCGCTGAATCGAGCGGCAAACCGCGCCGTGCGGGCCGCTGTCACCGCGACCATGCGCGCGCTGCCACCCACGCCCTGGACGCCCATGGTCGAGCGCGTGGAGGGGAACGGACTGATACTCAACGGCGGAGCGGACCGGCAGATTCAGGTGGGCGACCGCTACCAGCTGTTCCGGATCGCCGACCCCTACTACGACGTCAACACCGGGCGACTCGGCGGCTTCCATCTCTCGGAGTCGATGGGCATCCTGGAGGTCCGTGAAGTGCGTCCCACTTCGGCGCTTCTGACCTTCCCGGAGGGCTGGCAGGTCGAAGTGGGCATGGTGCTGCGGCCCGTGGAGGTTCGAGCGCGCCACTGGTGGGAACGGGTGTTCGGCTGGTGAGCTCCGGCATCCCTGTTGCATCCGGTGGGTCGCGCGCTTGCATCAGAGTCAGCCGGACCTGTGCGCGCTCTTGACGAATGAAGGCTTGCTCCCCAAGGTCTCGACCGGCTCCGCAGGGTGGTGATGGCCACCCGAGCGGCGCGGATTGACACACACGGGTCGCACGTCCCGAGGATCCCGCCCCACCATGAGCCAGAAGCGCGACTACTACGAGGTCCTGGGCGTCGGGAAAGACGCGACCGCCGACCAGATCAAGAAGGCGTATCGCAGGCTCGCGCTGAAATACCATCCGGACAAGAACCCCAACAGCCCCGAGGCGGTCGAGGCCTTCAAAGAGGCATCGGAGGCCTACGAGGTGCTCTCGGACGCAGACAAGCGGGCTCGCTACGACCGCTTTGGCCACGAGGGAGTGCGGGGCAGCTTCAGCGGCGGCGGGTTCGACTGGTCCGACTTCCATCACTTCGACGACTTCGGGGACATCTTCGGCTCCCTCTTCGGCTCGCTCTTCGGCATGGGCGGCTCACCCTTCGGCGGGCGGACGCAGCGCCGGGGAAAGGCGCGCGGACGCGATCTGCTCCACGAGGTCACGATCACACTCGAGCAGGCGGCGCTCGGCCATGAGGAGGAGTTCTCGCTGACGCACCGCGAGGCGTGTGACTCGTGCCACGGCTCGGGGTCGCGTGACGGCAAGCCTCGGACCTGCCCGCAGTGCCGCGGCACCGGCCAGATGACGGTTCGGTCGGGAATCATGATCGTCTCGACGACATGCGACCAGTGCCGCGGCACCGGGGAGATCATCGAAAACCCCTGCTCCAGCTGTTCGGGCTCGGGCCTCCTGCCGAAGCGCACGAAGATCAAGGTCAAGATCCCTCCCGGGATTCAGAGCGGGCAGAGAATCCAGATGCGCGGCCAGGGCGACGGCGCGCCACGGGGCGGCCCGCGAGGCGATCTGTACGTCCAGGTGAACGTGGCAGAGCACGAGACCTTTGCCCGCGAAGGCGAGCACATCGTGCTGGATCTGCCGGTGACAATCAGCCAGGCCGCACTCGGCGCGACGCTGGAGATACCGACGCTCGAGGGCAAGACGGAGTTCAAATTGCCGCCGGGGACGCAGACCCACGAGGTCTTCAAGATCAAGGGCAAGGGCATGCCCATCCTCCAGAGCACGCACCGCGGAGACATGTTCGTGCGTGTGCGCGTGGTCACGCCCAAAAGATTGACCGAGCGTCAGCGCGAGCTTCTCCGGGAACTGGCGGAGGGCGATGCCGAGACTCTCGCCCCGGAGAGCGCGTCGCTCTACGAGAAGGGCAAGGACTTCCTGCGCAACATCTTCGGGGGCTGATCGGGAACGATGGCGGGTTGACTCGCCGGAGGAGCCCTGCAATTCTCGTGGGCCACCTGCGGGGAGAGACACGTTGAAACACCGCATCCTCTGTCTCGGCGCTCTGACGCTGGCTGCGGCGACGCCCGGCCCCGGGCCCGCTCAGGCCGCTCTCACCGTGGAACCCAGCCCCCCCGAGCTGATCGACTTGGCACTCCTCGAGGGGCTCGACCGAAACGGCCGGGGCGCGGTTTCCCTCGCCGTGCGCCCCGGTCTCGAGACCGAAGCGACCCTCGACCTGATCCCCGAGGGCGGGGCCAGAGTCACAACACCGGGCGCGCTCGCCCGGCGCCGCCTGACCCCGCACGAAGTCATCCGGCCCGAACGCATCTCCATCGAGGCCATGACCGGAAGCGGGGCCGCGATCACGGCTCGTCTGATCCTGCTGGGACCCGGCGGCGAGCCGCAGATGATCATCGATCGGACGCTGTCCCTCCAGCCCTCTCCCGAGCGCGCTGCGCAGGCCCTCGTCCCCCTGGTCCGCACGCTGCCGGACGGAAGCCGCCTCGTCGAGAGACTCCCGCGGGAGGAGGCCGAGCACCTGGAGCGCCTGGGCCTCGGCACGCTCGGTGCGCCTCCACCCGTCGAGACCGATGCCCCGCTCGACGCGGGCGGCGACCCGTCCCCTGTGGCGGTGTTCGAGTGAGAGCCTCGACCCGCGCAGGGCTCGTGCTCGCTCTGCTCGCGTCCGGCGGAAATGCGCACGCCGACTGGATCGCCACCGGTCGCTTTGAATACATCGACCGGACCTACGGCCTCGCGGGATTCACAGGGACGCTCATCCGGCCTGTCCGCGAGGCGGATGTGCAGATCTTCGACGTGTCGAGCAACGCGGTCCTCGCTCAGGGAGCGACCAACGCGACCGGTGACTTCTCGATCCCGGTCCCCGACAGTCAGACCCGCACCGTCGGCGTCCGCGCCCTGGCGAGCACCACTCAGACAGCCTCGCTGGCATTCAGTGTCATCGACGATTTCATCGGAGGCAACCCCGTCCACAGCTACCACACCGCCGCGACCGATGTCCCGAATCATCCCCCCGCCGCCGATGTGAACTTCGGCCCCATGACGATGCCGGCCGCCATCGGCCTGCCCCCCGCCACGGACTGGTCTTCGCAGGTCTTCAATATCTTCGACTGCTGTCTGCTGATGGCCGACTGGATCAAGAGCGCCGACGGGGCGCGGCCTGCCGTCCCTCTCACTGTCGGGTTTCACCCCGGCCAAGGGCGCACCGGCTCCTTCTACAGCCCTGGAATCAACCGGTTCTCGTGCTCGGACGATGACGGATACGACGATCCCAACATCCTCCACGAGCTCGGCCACTATGTGGAAGACGAGTTCGGCTTCTCGACCAACACCGGCGGCACCCACTTCATCGGCGACGACGACCAGGACCCGAGGCTCTCGTGGAGCGAGGGGTTCGGGACGTTCGTCAGCAACGCCTCGCTCGACTTCGCGGGGCGCCCCCGGCCGGACATCTACTCGGACCGGGACAGCTTCGGCGCGAGTGGCGGCGGTGGATTCGCCTACGAGCTCGAGTCCCCCGTGACTGGAGGAGGCGCCAACGAGCAGGCCGTCAACGCGGCGCTCTACGACCTCATCGACAGCGCGGCGACCTCCGACGCGAGCACGGGGGCAGACGATGACCCGCTCCTCAACCGGCAGGCAAGCGTCTGGAGCGTGATCGAGGAGTTCCGCGCACGCCAGCCCGCCGCCACGACCGTCGAGGAGTTCTGGGACCTCTGGTTCGACCTGGGGCACGGCGAAGAGGTGCCCATGAGGACCGTCTTCGCGGCGCACAGCATCGATTTTTTCCCCGACGCCCAGGAGCCCAATGGACTCCTGGAGAGCGCGACGCCGCTGACAGTGAACGCGGGCTATCAGGAAAACACCTTCTACCGCGTGGGGTCGACGGCCGGCGGCGACGAGGACTGGTTCCGCTTCGACGCCATCGCCGGACAGCACTGCCGCATCGAGATCAACGGCGCGGCCAACTCCATCTTCGGACGGCCCGATCCCGAGATGTTCCTGATCGACGCCGTGTCCGGACAGATCCTGGCCCACAGCGATGATCCTCACGACGCCTCGCTCAACGACCAGTCGAGCTCCACCGCTCAGGAGATGGCTGAGACTGTCCCATCCATCCTCTTCCGCGCTCCGGCCACGCGGACGTACCACGTGCTCGTGCGCCACGCCTCGTACGCGCTCAATCGGACGGATCGCTACGGGACCTACCAGATCCGCGTCGTCGACGCCGGTGCGCCGTCGCCTTTCATCTCGTCGGTCAGCGCTCAGCGGATGCGGCCGGGAGAGACTTACTCCGTCTCCATCGCCGGCACCGACTTCGCCACCGGTGCGATCGTGTCCGCCAGTGGATCAGGCATCTCGATGCAGTCCCTGAACTGGCGCCATCCCACCATGGTCGTCGCCCGCATGGCCGTCGAAGCGGGGGCGCAGGCGGGGACAAGGAGCATCACCGTCACCAATCCCGGCGCTGGCAGTGCCCTGAGCGGACCGGTGCTCGTGGTCGACCCAGGCGCGCAGCCGCCCGTTCTCATCTCCGAGATCGAGCTCGGAACCGACCGCGTCGAGGTCATCAATGCGGGCACGGCCACGGCGACCCTCACGGGCTGGCGCATCACCGGCCAGACAGGACCGGGAACACCGCAGACGTTCACCTTCCCCGCGTTCGCCCTCGGACCCGGCGCGACCGTCGTGGTGAACGAGAACGCCGGGGTCGACACGGCCACGTCGCTCTTCGACCAGACCGCCTCGTTCAACTGGGCCTGGGCCAACGGGTCGACGGGGGACGTGACTCTCATCGACAACTTCGGCAACGCCGTGGACACCGTGCGCTTCGTCTCGAGGCTGGTCACCTCGCACCCGGGGCCGCCAGGGCTCGGCGCGCTGTGGATGCAGCCGGAGATCCTTTCCCCCGCGAGCGGGTCCCTCTCCCGTGCACTGGGCGCCGCCTCCCCCAACACGGCGGATGGCCTGAGCCCTGCGCTGCTGACGATGCCATCAGGCGCGACAGGGAGAGCGAACCGTGTCGATGCGTTCGAGCCGAACGACCGTCCGCGTGAGGCCCCGCTGATCACGCGCCACATGGCCGTGGCGAACCTGGAGATCAGCCCGAGACCCTCGGGAAGCGACGTCGACTGGTTCGGCATTCTGCTCCCCGCGGGTCAGGAGCTCGAGATCACGGCCGTCTTCACCCACGCTGCGGGGAATCTGGATGTCGACCTCTATCCGCCGGGCGAGGAGACCTCACCGCTGGCAACAGCGAACAGCGCGACGGACAACGAGGTGATCCATCTCACGCCCTCGCAGACGAGCGCGGCGGGAGGGGGAGTCTATCGCATCCGCGTCCGGGGCGTGGGCGGCGCGACGAACAGCTACGCGCTCAGCATCGTCGCCCCGGCGGAAGTGACCGGATTCTTCGTGAACTGAAGGGCGGAGGGGGACCCGCAGACGCCCGTCAGTCTTCCTCCCAATACCGCCGCCCGCCCGCGGCGGCGTCGATCTCCGCGAGGATCTCCTCCACGCGGTGCCGGAGCTCGACGGGGTTCATGTGGGGAGCGTCCAGCATCAGATCAGCCTGGGCCCGTCCCAGGTGGAAGTTGCGGTCCAGAATGCGGCCCGGCGTGAGATCGAGCTCCTGGAGCCAGCGCAGAACCTGGGCCGGCGTGACGCGGTAGTGAGCGGCGACCATGTGGGAGTTGACGAATCCGTACTCGCCCGCAGGACTGATCCCGAGGAAGTAGAATCCGAAGAGTTCGACGCGGTCGGGGCGGGACATGGGTCGCCGGGGTTGCCTCTGGCTGCTGGGCTCAGGCCGCTCCACACGAGCACGGGCACCGGAGTGCGGCAAGCGATTCGCGCACGGGGTTTCCGTTTGACGGTGGGGACCGCCGTCGTCCACCCTGCGCGGCTCATGGGTTCCTCCTCTCTCACTCGGCGCAGGCTGATCCTCGGCGCGTCCGCACTCCTTCTCGCGGGCGCGGCGGGCCTGGGGGGGTACGTGGTCAAGCGGCGCATTCAACGGGCCCGGCGTCAGCGCGAGCGCGAGGCAAGCCGCTGGGAAAGTCAGCGACGCGTGCCCGAGCCCCCGCCGGGGTGGCCCGAGCGAACCGCCACCCTCCACGCC
>JABWBI010000083.1 GCA_013360565.1 Candidatus Sumerlaeia bacterium
CGAGCAGCAGCCCCGCCACGCCGGCGAGCACGCCGCCGAGGAACCCGGTCACCCGCGCCAGCCGGCGCGCCAAGTGCCACGGGCGCGGGGGCAGCAGGGGCGATGGGCACTGGGTCCAGACGAAGAGCGTCGCGACGATCACCGCGAGTCCCGCCACTTTGCCGCCCCGGCTCTCCGTCAGGAGCAGCGTCTTGAGCGTCGCCGCGAACAGCAGCGCCGCCGCCACCCGCCGCCAGGGCGTCCGCGCCGTGACGAAAACGCCGCCCATGAGACCCATCGCCAGCGCGTAGTACGACGCCGCCGAGTTCGCGTTGCCCAGGGTCGCAAGCCAGCGGTCGTGCGAGAGGAAACCCATCGAGCGCAGGAACGCGTGCCACTCCTCGTGTGCCGCGCTGGACCGCTGCCGCGGCCCCGGCGGGGCTGCGATCCAGTCCTGGAAATCCTTCCACTGCATGAGGCCGAGGAGCAGGATGACCACGGTCACGGCCATCATCAGCCCCGTGGCCCACGGCGCATCGCGGCGCCAGCTGAGAGGCCGCTGCGCCGCCCACCATCCCACGAGCAGGATCGGCGCGATCCGCGTCATGTCCTCGAGCCCGTGCCCGATGTTCACGGCGAACACGAGCGAGAGAAACCACGTCGCCCCGACCAGCAGGAGCGACAGGCGGAAACGCCTCAGCTCGCGCTCATCCGTCAGATCCGCCGGCCGGCCACCCCGCCAAGAGGCCACCGCCGCGGCGACGCCGAAGGCCAACGCGATCCACAGGGCGAAGGACTTCGCGTGCGCGAAGTGCCGGTAGAAGCCCTGGCACCACGCCGTGCAGGCGAACACCAGTGCTGCCGCGAAGCCCAGGCGTGCCGCCAGACGCCCGGCCCGGGCCCAATCGGTTCCCCCAGAGGTGCTCGGCGAGGGCAAGGGAGACGGCGGTCGCGCGGCGGTGCGCGGTGAGGTCGGCGAGGGCATGAGGAGCCTTCTACGAAACCGGCGGCGAGGCGGCAAGAGCGAAGGCGAGCATCTTTCGCTTGCCAACGGCACTGCGGCGGTGAGACTTCGACGTGTGCCGGCGGGGGCTGGGTGGGGCTCGGGCCGGCTCCGGGATTCACCACCCACGATCACACCGTCGACTGACGTCACAAGGAGGAACTCTCATGATCACCGCCATCCGCGCCCGCTCCCCCTGGACGCGCGCCCTCACCACGCTGCTCCTCGTCACCGTGCTCGTGTTCGCGATGGGATGCTACGGCTCCTTCCCCCTCACGCACGCCGTGTACAACTTCAACGGCGAGGTCACCGACAACTCGATCGGCCAGCAGCTCGTCTTCTGGGTCTTCATCATTCTTCCCGTCTATGGCATCGCGCAGCTCGGCGACGCCATCATCTTCAATCTCATCGAGTTCTGGACGGGCGAGACGCTCGACATCGGCCAGGCCGATCTCCCGATCGACCGCGCCGTCGCCATCGCGCACGCGCCGGCGCGCTTCGTGGCCGTCTGACCACCGCGTCGCAGCCCAGTCTCTGAAGGGGCCGCCTCCACACCGGGGGCGGCCCCTTCGACATCCCGGCAGATCGAAGATCACCCCGACACCCCGGCGGGGAAGACAGAATGCCGTGCACCCTCCTCCGTGGCGAGACGCCCGGGGACGCTCAGGCCGCCAGCTCCGGCCAGGCACCCCCACGGCGCACGGCTCAAAATCCTTAGGGCTGCTGCCTTCCGGCCCTGACCCGGTTCAGATCGATCCGTCGCGTGGGACCCGGCCCTCGACGCCGCAGCACCTGAGCGCGATCCCAAACGCCGTCGCCCCTCGAGAGGGAATTCGGCCCGGCATGAAGCGGATTTCCGGCGATGAGGGAACCGCTAACTCCCCGCCTAGCACGGCATCGTCCACTTTGCCAGATCCACGCCCCCGGGGTCAACGCGAGATCGGCGTCTGCGGCCTTGTCTCTTGTCCGCTCTCGCCGCCCCTGTTACCTCTTCTCCGGTCTCTCCCGATGCCGACACCCGAGCGCACCGCCAAAATCGCCGCCTACCGGCAGAATCTGCTGCCTTTCGCGGTGGCGGTGGTGAATATGTCGAAGGAGATGAACATCGGCTCTCTTCTGCGGACGGCCCACGCGGCGGCGGTCCGCGAGCTGATCCTCGTCGGCGAGACCTCCTACAACACGTACGCCGCCGCAACCGCCGAGAAGTGGACGCCCGTGCGCTGCGTCCCGGCGCCCGCCGAATTCGTCGCCGAGGCACAGGCCGCCGGTCACTCGCTCGTCGCGGTCGAACGGGATCCGCGCGCCATCTCGCTCTTCGAGGCGGCGTATCCCCCGCGGCCGGTCTTCGTCCTCGGCGCGGAGAAGTACGGCGTGCCCCCGGAGATCCTCGACGCCTCCACCCTCATCGTCGAGATCCCCCAGTGGGGCCTCGTCCCCTCGCTCAACGTCGCCGCCGCGGGCAGCCTGGTGATCTACGACCACCTTGCCAAGCTCTGCGGCGCCCGGGCCGCGGTGAAGGCCCCCGCGTCGCTCGCGGATCTCCGGCGTCTCGCGGAGTCCATCCCATGACAGGATCCCTGCCGCCGCTGCTCTCGCGGCTTCCGTTCGCACCGCTGTTCGCGGACGCGGCATTCGACCCGCGGGTGGATGGCTCGATGTGGGAGCGCCACGGCGCCGGATGGGTGTGTGAGGAGGAGGGCGCGGCGCCCTCGCCGTTTCACGAGATCGCACCGTCGATCCAGGCGGCGGTTCCCCGCGGCGCAGCCCTGAGAATCCAGATGACCGCGGGCGACGGAGGGCGCGAGACGGCGCTGCTCGACGTCGGCTTCCTCGGCGAAGGGCGGCTCGCGCCGTCCCGGCGCCGGCTGCAAGATGCTCGAGGCAAGGTGGACGTGGATCTGCTGCGGCTCGGAGACACTGGCCGGTCGTGGCGTGTCCGCCTCACCGCGACCGGATCGGAGCCGTGGACCTGGCGCTGGGGCGTGTGTGGCGTCACCTGGCGTGGGCGCGGGCGCCACCCGCGGTGGCGGACGCCGCCTGCCCTGAAGCGGCGCATCGAACTCGCGGTTCCCCGCGCCTCTCAGATGGCCGAGGGCGGCAGGGATGGAAGAGTCGCCTGCTCACCCACGACGGTCCAGATGCTCTTGGGGCACCGCGGCGTGCGCCTGCCCGTGCCGCGCGTGATGAGGGCGGCCTACGATCCGGTGAACCGCATCTACGGCAACTGGCAGCGAGCCATCGCGGCGGCGTGGGAGTTCGGCCGGCCCGCGGCCTTCGTCTACCTCCGCCACTGGGACCACGTGCTTGCGTGCCTGCGGGCCGGAGTGCCCGTCGGCGCGAGCATCAAGTTTCCCCGGGGCAAAGTGGACCTCCCCGGCGCCCCGATCGAGCACTCGGCCGGGCATCTCATCGTCGTCCGCGGCCTCACGCCCTCGGGCGATGTCCTCGTCAACGATCCCGCGGCCCCATCGCGCCGCAGTGTCTCTCGCACCTACCCGCTCGCTCCCCTCAGCCGGGCTTGGTTCGGCTTCTCCGGCGTGGGGTACTTGGTCTTCTGAAGGCACCCGGAGCCGATGGGGGCTGCTCTCAACCCTCCCCCGGGAAAGCCCGATACAGTTCCAGGGCCTCGCTGTGGCGGGGCCGGGTGATCGCCCATGTCCGAAGTCCTCGCCCCCGCTGCGATCCTGGTCGCCTCGGACGACCCGAGCACGCGCGCGCGCCTGAGCAAAGCGCTCGGCGAGATGCAACACCGCGTCGCGCTCGCTCATGACGGCGAGGAGTGTCTGCGCGGCGTGCTGGCCACCCCCCCGGATCTCGTCGTCGCCGACCTGAGCAAGACGGCAGTCGGCAGCGTCGAGGTCTGCCGGATGCTCAAGAGCGACGAGGCGACGCGCCCGATCCCGCTGATCGTGCTGATCCCCCGCGCTCAGCGCGAGCGGCGCGTGGACGCCTTCGAAGCCGGCGCGGACGAGGTGCTCCCCAAGCCCATCAGCGAGCCGGAGATCCTCGCGCGCATCAAGACGATGCTGCGCTTCAAGCGCCTGGACGACGAGTCGCGGCGCCAGCGCCGGGTGATCGACAGCCTGCTGATGATCTCGACGATGTGCCAGGGCTACGCCGACGCCTCGACGCGGATGTTCTCCGACTTCGGCCGCCGGGTGGCCGAGCTGCTCCGGGCCGAGCAGGTCGCGGTGATCCTGGGGCGCCGGGGAGCGCCGCCGTCGGTCCTGTCGTTCTGGCCGATGAGTCTGGCGCCTGCCCGGATCGACGCACTCGCCCGCTGCGAGGCGGTGGTGCGGGTCATGCGCAGCGCCGCGCCAATCACGGTGGGCGCGGATGAGAGCGACCGCCAGGCCTCGCTGGGCCTCGAAGGGGGCTTCGTGGGCGTCCCGGTGCTGGGCTTCGACGGAGAGGTGCTCGGGGCGGTGACGGCGTTCGGGACGCCCTCGCATCTGCGGCCGGAGAGCGTGCGCATTCTGCTCGCCCTCGCGGGGCGCGTCGGCGCGGAGGTGCAGCTGCGCGACCACACCGAGCGCCTGGAAGAGCTGGTGCGCGAACGGACGCACGACCTCGTCGAGGCGAAGGGAGCACTCGAGCGATCCCAGACGGAGACCATTCTCCGCCTGGCGCAGGCCGCCGAGTTCCGGGATCATGAGACGGGCAATCACCTCACGCGCCTGTCTCAGTTCTCGTGCTTTCTCGCGCGGGCGATCGGAATGGACCGCGCCTTCGTCGAGCTCCTCGCCCTCGCCAGCCTCATGCACGACATCGGCAAGATCGGCATCCCCGACGCCGTCCTCCTCAAGCCCGGCGCCCTGACGCCGGCCGAGCGGGAGGTGATGAAGCGGCACACGGTCTTCGGGGCGCAGATCTGCCGCGGGTCGGATGCCCCGCTGCTGCAGATGTGCGAGCGCATCGCCCTCTCACACCACGAGTGGTGGAACGGCCAGGGCTACCCGCAGGGCCTGCGCGGTGAGGCGATCCCGGCCGAGGCGCGCCTCGTGGCCGTCGCCGACGTCTTCGACGCACTGATCTCGCGCCGGCACTACAAGGAGCCGTGGCCGATCGACCGCGCCTTCGACCACCTGACCGAGCTGGCGGGGACGCACCTGGATCCGGCGCTCGTCACCGCCTTTCTCGATGTCCGGGGGGCGGTGAGCGAAATCGCCGGGCGTCTCGCCGACGCGGCCTGAGGCGGCCCCGCGGGCCTTGCTCCTTGTCATCGCCCCTCGTCCTTGGTAATTGGTCCCTGACTCCGGCGATGTCCCCTGCAACGCCCTCTCCCTCCGGCCCGCGGCGCGGCGCGGATGTGCTGATCATCGACGACGATGAGAGCGTGCGCGGTCTGCTGTGCGCCGTGCTCAGACGCGAGGGCCACGCGGTGCGGGAGGCGGCGAACGGCGCGGCGGGACTGGCAGCGGTGGCGGAGCAGGCACCGGACCTGATTCTGTGCGACCTCAACATGCCGGAGATGGACGGGCTGGAGGTCTGCCAGCGCGTCAAGGGCGACGAGGCGACGAGGCACATTCCCCTCGTGCTCATCACCGGCCAGGCGGACCACAGCGTCCGCCTGCGCGGCATCGAGGTGGGCGCGGACGACTACCTGACCAAGCCGATGGACATCGCGGAGCTCATGGCCCGGTCACGGTCCCTGCTGCGGGGCAAGCGCCTCGACGACGAGGTGCGGCGGCAGCGGCGCGTGATCGACTCGATGATCACGATCTCGACGTTCCATCCGGACTACGCGGGAGACACCGAGAGGATTCAGGAGGAATTCCTGCGCCGGGCGGCAGACCTGCTGCGGGCGGAGCGAATCGCCGTCATCGGCGCGGCGCCCGACGTGAAGACTGCTCCGCTCTATGCCCACTGGCCGGCGACGGAGGCCGACGCGGCGGCCGCCCAGCGCGGTCTGGCGGAGAACCCGGGCATCGGGGAGATGCTGCGCGACGGCACCCGCTTGGAGGGCGGCGGAGAAGTGGCGCCGGCGGTGGGCGTTCCGGTCTGGGACCCCGCGGGCCGGGTGATCGGCGCCGTGGTCGCATTCGGCGCCGCGGCGGAGGTGAAGCGAGAGAGCCTGGCGATTCTCGAGGCGCTGGCCCTCCGGGTGGGCGCCGAGATTCAGCTCCGCGGGCACAGCGAGCGGCTGGAGATGCTCGTCGCGGAGCGGACGAAGGACCTCCGCCTCGCGCTGCACGACCTGGAGTGCGCCAAGCAGGCGCTGGAGCGGGCGCAGGAGGAGACGATCTTCCGCCTGGCGCTGGCGGCGGAGTACCGCGACCGGGAGACCGCCAATCACCTGCGCCGCATGGCCCGCTACTCCGAGCTCCTGGCCGAGGCGAGCGGCCTCGGCGCCGAGGAGATCGCCCTGCTGCGCTACGCCTCCCTGATGCACGACATCGGCAAGATCGGCATCCCCGACCATGTGCTGCAGAAGTCGGGCCCGCTGACGGCCGAGGAGTATGAGCTGATGAAGACCCACACGCTGGTCGGCGCCTCGATCTGCGATGGATCCGACGCGCCACTGCTTCAGATGAGCGAGCGCGTCGCACTGGGCCATCACGAGCGCTGGGACGGCTCGGGCTATCCCCACCGGCGCAGGGGGGAGGAGACGCCGATCGAGGCGCGGATCGTGGCCGTGGCGGATGTCTTCGACGCCCTGACGACGAAGCGCCGCTACAAGCGCGCCTGGACGCTGGAGGAGTCGTTCGCACACCTCGAGGAGATCGCGGGAACGCACCTCGATCCCCGCCTCGTCGGCCTGTTTCTGGAAATTCGCCTCCCGGTGAGTCAGATCGCGCAGGCCCTCGGCGACGCTCCCGGCGCAGGCGAGGCCGACCGCATCCCGCACGCGCTGCGCTGATGGCCGAGTGCACACTGACGGGGCCGCGCCCGGGCTACGTTGGCCCAGAGCCTGCGGGCTCCGTCCCCCTCATCATCTGGGACGGCGACTGCGGCTTCTGCGCGCGCAGTGTCGAGTCGATCCGCGCCCGGGTGGGTGACCGGGCCGGATTCGAGCCGTACCAGAGCGCCGCGGCGCGGCATCCCGGGATCCCGGTCGCGGACTTTCAGTCCGCCGTGCACCTCGTCGAGCCGGATGGCCGCGTGTCACGCGGGGCCGAGGCGGTGCTGCGCGCACTGGCGACGCAGCCGCGCTTCCGGTGGTCTCTGCTCCTGTATCTCTGGGTGCCTGGCTTGGCGGCGGTGAGCGAGATGGTCTACCGGCTCGTGGCGCGGCACCGGGAAAGGGCCGCGAAGGCGGCGCGGCTGCTGTTCGGCGAGCAGGTGGGCCCCGCCGATCACCGGTTCACCCGCTGGATCTTCCTGCGGCTGCTCGGTCTCACGGCGCTCGCGGCGTTCGTCTCGCTCGGGGTCCAGATTCACGGCCTGGCGGGTTCCCGTGGCATCCTGCCCGTCGCCGAGTTTCTCGAAGCTGTCGAGTTGCGCTTCGGCGACGAGGCACGCCTGATCGCGCCGACGCTGTGCTGGTGGAGCGCGAGTGACGCGGTGCTGTCGGCACTCTGGATCACCGGCGCCGCTCTCTCGGCGCTCCTGATGATCGGCGTGGCGCCGCTTCTGATCCTCCCGCTGCTCCATGTCCTCTATCTCTCCCTGATGACGGCGGGGCAGACATTTCTCTTTTTCCAGTGGGACATTCTTCTTCTCGAGACGCTGTTCCTCTCCCTCTTCCTCGCACCGGGGACGCTGCGCCCCTGTGTCCCGTCGCGGGAGCCCGCCGTGTCGCTCTGGGGCCTCTGGCTACTGCGGCTGCTGTGCTTCAAGCTCATGTGGTCATCCGGCGTGACCAAGCTCACCTGGGATGACCCCACATGGTGGAATCTGACCGCGCTCGAGCACCACTGGTGGACTCAGCCCATCCCCACGCCGCTGGCCTGGTTCGCCGGTCAGCTCCCCGGCTGGGTGCAGCGCGTCTCGTGTCTCGGGATGTTCGTCATTGAGATCGCCCTTCCCCTCCTCATCTTCGCCCCGCGCCGCCTGCGCGCCCTGGCCGCTCTCGGACTGATCGGCCTGCAGGTTCTGATCGTCCTCACGGGCAACTACGGCTTCTTCAACCTCCTCGCGATCGCCCTGTGCGTCCCGCTCCTCGACGACGGCATGTGGCCACGCCGGCGGCCGGTCTCGCGTCCGCCGGAGCTCGGTCCCTGGACGGCGCTCATGCGCGGTCCCCTGGCGGCCGTGCTCATCGCCGTTCAGATCGTCCCTCTCACCGCGGCCCTGCGGCACCGGTGGCCGCCGGACGGGGCGCTGGGGCGCCTCCACGGGGTGCTCCAGCCGCTGGGGCTGTGCAGCGACTACGGCCTGTTTCGCACGATGACGACGACGCGGCCGGAACTCGAGATCGAGGCGAGTCTCGATGGCGTCGAGTGGCGGCCGTATGTCTTCCGCTTCAAGCCCGGAGCGCCGGACCGGGCGCCCCGCTTCTTTCAGCCGCACATGCCGCGGCTCGATTGGCGCATGTGGTTCGCGGCACTGGGCGCCGAGCGGGGTCAGCTCGAGGGCTGGCTGCGGCCTCTGTGTGAGCGGCTGCTGGACGCGGAGCCCGAGGTGCTCGCGCTGTTCGAGGCCGCTCCCTTCGGACCAGAGCGGCCCCGGCACCTGCGCCTGGTCCTTTGGCAGTACCGCTCCGCGCCTCCCCGTGGAGAGGACTGGTGGCAGCGCGAGCGCCTCGGCGTGATCTGGGCTGTCTCCGCGCGGTGATTGACGTGGGGATCGAGAGCGCGGAGGCTGACGTCCAGGCCGCCGGAGAGGGATCATGCCTGACAACACCTTCCCCGCTCTCGACGCACAGCGCCGCGAGGATGACAGCGGCTACCGGCTGATCGAGCCCCGTGACATTGCGACCGGCTATCATGCTGTCCAGGAGGGCTCCGGCCTTCAGCAGACGACCATCGCCATCGGGCTCGGCGTCATGCTGCTTGTCGTGCTGTTCCTCACGCGCTGGGTGATCTCGCTCTGGCACGAGATCGACGTGGGGGGACCGCCCGAGACCCCAGCGGCATCACCGTCTCGCCCCAAAGTCGAGGCGGACATCGAGGAGCGCCCCGCGGCGGGCGGCGAGGTCAAGGACGCGTCGCGCTGGCGCCCCCTGTGACTGGCCGCTCGCCGGAGAAGACCAGCGCCGCGGCCGTGTTCAGAGGCGCCGCCATGAGGCTCCACAGGTCCCAGTCGTTCCAGCCCATGTGCGGGTGCCACACGGCCGACCACAGGAACATCGATCCCCCGGCCAGGAGAAGGAACGCGTCTCCCGCGTCGCGCCGCTGCACCGCCAGGATGCCGAGCGCCGCGAGCCCGAGCGGACACAGCCAGAGCTGAAACATCGCGACGTCCCGGAGGTGCGCAGCCGAGAACATCGTGTAGCGCATCCACGCCCCCATCTGCGAGCCGAACTCCGCTTGGTCGTCCATCGCCTCGGACAGCGGCGTGATGAACTCGATCATCCGGCCCGTGGTGCCGTAAGTCACCAGCTTGATCACATGGAATGCCGAGACGACCGTCGGGACGACGAAGAGCAGTCCCAGGGCAATCACGAGCAGAAGGCACCGCACCGTGTCGCTCCGGTCCGGCCCCCTCCAGCGGAGCCGTCCATCTCGCCGCTCGACGAGGAGCGCGAGGACGCCCGGCGCCATGAACGCGACGGCCTGGTGAAAGCCGACCCCCAGCGCCCACAGCGCCACGACCGGCCAGAGGGCACCCCGCGTCCGCGCCGTGCGCCAGCCGAGGAGCGTCACGGCGACGGCGCAGACGTAGGCGAATGCGTAGTTCTCGATGTGGCCCAGAAAGAGAAACCCCGTCGCGTTGACGAGCATGATGAGCCAGAAGAGTGGCCGCCGGCTCGCCAGGGCGAGCACCACCGCGAAGAGCCCGCCCGCGAGGCACGACGAGAGGCCGTACACATCCTCCTTCGGCCAGTGCGCGCCCACCGTGCGGACGACGATCTGGGGCAGGGCAAACGCGAGTGGCTCGCGGAAGAAGAACGTGGCGCACTCGCCCTCGAGGAACGGCAGGAACGCCTCGGAGAGAAAGAGCGACGTGTCACCGCCCTCCATGCGAAAGCCGCGGAGCTCCCAGCACAGCCAGGATGTCGCCGCGGAGAGCGCGAGCAGGCCAGCGGCGGGGGCCCAGCGGCGGAGGAGGCTCATCAGATGTCGCGTCCCGTCTCGTCGCCGGACATCAGCACGAGACGCGGCCAAAAGACGCCGAGAATATCGACGAGGTCGCGCTGAGCGGCCATCACCTCGTCGATCGACTTGTAGGCCTGGGGTGCCTCGTCGCGCCCGCCGCCGAGCAGCTCGACGCCGGCCCGTGCCAGCGCGTCGCGCATCGCCCCCTTCGAGATCGACTCCAGCGCCTTGGGCAGGTGCAGCTGCTCGACGGTTGGGATAT
>JABWBI010000084.1 GCA_013360565.1 Candidatus Sumerlaeia bacterium
CGCGCTTGGCCAGGGGGCGCGGTTCCGTCCACTCCCGCGCCCGCTCGGGCAGCGCCGGCTCGCCGCCGTGGTCGAAGTGCCGGAGGTAGTCGCCGTACTTGCCGGGATAGAAGTGGACGTCCCCCCCGGAGATCTCGATGACCTTGTCCGTCACGGCGTCGAGAAAGTAGCGGTCGTGCGAGACGACGATCAGGGTGCCGTCGTAGCGCCGGAGCGCCGCCTCCAGCGTCATACGGCTCCAGACGTCCAAGTGGTTCGTCGGTTCGTCGAGCAGCAGGCAGTTCGCGGCGCTGAAGAGCATCATCGCCAGCCGGAGCCGCGTCTTCTCGCCGCCGCTGAGGACGCGCACGGGCTTGTCGACGTCCTCGCCCGAGAAGCAGAATCCGCCCAGGCACGAGCGCAGGTTCTGCTCGGACTCCAGCGGCGCGGCGCTGGCGAGCGCCTGGAGCACGGTGTGCCCGGGGTGGAGCGTGTCCCACTGCCCCTGCGTGAAGTGGTCGATGGCCGTGTTCGCGCCGGCCTCGCGGCTCCCCCACCTGGGTCGAAGCTTGCCCGAGAGGATCTTGATCAGTGTCGACTTGCCGGCCCCGTTCACACCGACCAGCGCGACCTTGTCTCCGCGGTAGAGCGTCAGGTCGACGCCGGTGAACACCGGTGTCTCCGTGTAGGCGTGGCCGACGCCTCGCAGGCACAGCACCTCCTTCGCGGACCGCGCCGCCGGCGGGAAGCGGAAGTGAATCGTGCGGGGATCGGACGGCGGCGGCTCGAGCCGCTCGATTTTCTCGAGCTGCTTGATCCGCGACTGGACGAGTGCGGCCTTCGACGCCTGATAGCGGAACCGGTCGATGAACCGCTGGACCTGCGCGATCTCCCGCTGCTGATTCTCGTAGGCCCGCCACTCGATCTCCCGCCGCTGGTCGCGCTCGGCGAGGTACTTCGCGTAGTTGCCCCGGTAGACGGTCACCGCCCCGCGGTGGAGCTCGAAGATCCGATGACACAGCCGGTCCATGAACGCGCGCTCGTGGCTGACCATGAGCACCGCCGAGCGCGACTCTTTGATCCACTCCTCAAGCCAGATCATCGACTCGAGGTCGAGGTGGTTTGTCGGCTCGTCGAGCAGCATCAGATCGGGGTTCGTCAAGAGCAGCTTTGCCAGGAGCGCGCGCATCTGCCAGCCGCCGGAGAACTCGCGCATCGGGCGGTCGAACTGCCACTCGGCAAAGCCCAGCCCGGCGAGAACGCGGCCCATCTTCGACTCGATCGCGTGGCCCTCGAGGCGCTGGACCTCGTGGTGCAGATGGTCGTACCGCGCGGCGATCTCCCGGAACTCCGCCGTCTCGTGGTCCACGATCCCGGCCATCCGGTGCTCGAGTCGCCTCAGCTCCGCCTCGGCGAGGTGCACCGGCTCGAAGACGCTCTCCACCTCCTCTCGCAGCGTTTTTTCCCCCGCCCCGAAGTCCGCCTCCTGGGGCAGATAGCCGATGACTGTCCGATGCGGGATCAGCACCTCGCCCTCGTCGGGCAAGAGCTCTCCGGCGAAGAGGCGCAACATCGTTGTCTTGCCGGCTCCGTTGGGGCCGACGATGGCCACGCGCTCGCCCGGCTCGATCCGGCATGAAATTCCGCGCAGGGCCGGCTTGCCGCCGAAGTGGACCCAGGTGTCGCTGAGGGCAAACATTCCCCGGTTCTAGCGAAGTCGATGGGACCGCCGCAAGGGCCACGCCCCGCCATGATCTCCCTTGCGCCGGGGAGCCCGATGCGCCAACTCTCGCCGGACACCGCCATGAGAGAGACCCCCTCCACTCCCTCCGCCGACACCGTTCGCCGCGCCCCCAGTCCGCCGCTCCCCCGCGTTCCGTGGATTGTCCGCTTCGTCGGCGGCGTCTTGGGGCTCATCACCCTCGTTGCCGTCGTGATGGCCATCGCTGGCTTCGGAAGCTACTACACCGTCGTCCGGTACATCCGCGGCCACATTGTCGAGGTTCCAAACTTGACAAATGAGACCGCCTCGGACGCTCTCGAGCAGCTGGGCGAGCTCGGACTCACTCTGGCCTTTGACGAGGCGATGTTTCACGACACCATCGCGCAGGGATGTATCATCCGCCAGACGCCCCGTCCCGGCCGCCGTGCGAAGGCCGGCGCTCCCGTGTGGGTGGTCCTGAGCCGCGGCGCTCAGATCGCCGAGACACCCGACGTGATGGGTCAGCCCGAGAACGAGGCCCGTCGCGTGCTCACTCAGAATGGCATCGAGGTCGGAGCCGTCACTCGCTACCCATCGGCCACCGCCCCCCCCGGCACCGTGCTGCGCCAGACGCCGATGCCCAATGAGGGACTTCGCCGGGACCACCCGGTCCATCTCCTGGTCAGCTCGGGCCCCCCGGCCCTTCCTTGACGCGAGACCTCACCGCTCGGCCCCGTTGGCCGCCTCTCCTCGCCGGACGACGAGCTTCCACCGCCAGACGAGCGCCGCGGTGATGCTGTGAAGCACATAGCCGCCGAAGATCACGAGCGCGAGCACATCGCGCAGGTCCTCGAGCATGAGGATCCAGACCATGAAGACGATGAAGATGAGGAGCTGAAAGGCCACCCACGCCGGCGTCGCAACCTCGCGGAAGGCCATGTCTCGGAACGAGAGGAAGCGCATCTTCGAGATCATCAGGTAGGCCGCGATCAGGCCCGCGCTCGGAAGCACCCGGCGCGAGATCTCCGGGCCGAGAATCTTCTCCATGTGCTCGATGCACAGGACAAGCGAGACGACCAGACCGGCCGCGGCCGGGATCGGAAGGCCCTGGAACACCTTCTTCTTCGCCGCCGGACTCGCCGAGATGTTGAACCGCGCCAGGCGCACGGCCCCCGCGATGGCGAAGGCCGCGCAGACACCCACGGCCACCGAGGGATTCCACTGGGCGATCTGCGAATAGAGAATCACGGCCGGGGCCACGCCGAAGGTCACGAGGTCCGAGAGCGAGTCGAACTGGACGCCGAAATTCGACGTCGTCCTCGTCATGCGCGCGATCGCCCCATCGAGGCCGTCCATCAGGCTCGCGATGACGATCCACCAGGACGCGATCACCACCGCGTCGCGAGCCTGCGTGCGGCCGCCGTCGACGGCCAGCATGATCGCCCACAGCCCCAGGAACATGTTCAGCCCCGTGAAGCTGTTGGGCAGCAAGTACAGATACTGGCGGCTTCGTCGTGCCATGCGCGTCAGGCGCCTCGCGTGGTGGAATCGGCCGGCAGCCAGCCCAGGATGGTCTCGCCCGCCCGGACGCGGTCGCCGACACGGACGCAGATCTCCGTCCCCGCCGGCAGCAGATGCTCCGTCCGCGAGCCGAACCGAATCAACCCGATTCGCTCGCCCTGGCGCACTTTGTCGCCGGGCCGGACCCGGCACACGATGCGCCGCGCGATGGCCCCGGCGATCTGGCGGACGCCGATCACATGAGGACCCCGCTGGAGCCGGATGAGATTGCTCTCGTTGAACTCGGCCGACTCGGCGCGCAGCGCATTGAGGAACTGGCCCGGTACGTAGTGCAGCGACACCACCTCCCCATCGGCAGGCGAGCGGTTGATGTGAACGTTGAGCACCGACAAAAAGACCCCCACGCGGGGGCCCGCCGGGATCAGCTCGTTCCCCGCCCAGGCGAGATCGATATCGGTCACCCGGCCATCGGCGGCCGCCACAACGGCCCGCGGATCGCCGGGGGGCACGCGCTCGGGGTCTCGGAAGAAGCCCAGGACCACGACGAGACCGAGGGCAAACGGCAACGCCGCCCAGGGACCGAGGGCGAAAAGGGCCAGGGCGGCCAGGGCAGCCAGCGGCGCGGCAAATCGAAGAGCGTCAGAGGCGAACGGCAGTGGCACGGGGCAAGGGGTGGCGCGCGGTCCTCTCGGTTGGGGGGTGAGTTACTTGAAGCCCGCCCCGGTGTCAATTCGCGTCGTGGAGCCCAGGGAAGATCGAGCGGCTCCATTGGAGGGCGAAGGCCAGCTTGATCGCGAGCGCTGACCCAGCTGCCACGCCCCCGAGGGCGGCGAGCGACATGAAATCGTAGTGCGGCGGACTCGCCCCGATCACCCGGGAGAGGACCTCCACCGCCGGGATCGCGGCCAGGGGCAGGAGACAGGCGATGTAAGTGAAGACCAGCAGGAGCAACGCCCGCTGTGATCTCACGTGGCCGAGACCGAGTGTCAGCGCGAGCGTGGCCCAGGCGAGCGAATAGGCGATGGTGACGGCGTTGGCCGCGACGAAGAGCAGGGGGATCAGGAGTGGTGCGCTGAGCACCTCCACCCACGCGAGCGTCACATAGAGGGCCAGCATCGACGAGGCGATGAACACGAGCTGGGACCGCATGGCGAGCGCGAGAATCAGCTGCCCCACCCCGAGCGGCGCCAGAGGGGTTGCCGCGAGCTCGGTCACGCGCTGCTGCCGGCGCCACCGCCGGACCTCCAGCCAGGTGCCCCAGATGGCCGATGCGCCGAACATCAGCTCGCTCAGAAGCCACACCCACAGCAGCGTGAGGAGCACATCCGCGTCCCAGAAGGTCCGGCGCAGGGGGTCTATGTGACGGAGGAGAAGCTCGTGGACCGCCAGACCCGCGCTGAGGCCGCCGAGCGTCGCCGGTGCCAGCCCAGTCCATCTCAGGCGCAGCAGCGGAATCAGAGCGACCGACCGCCGGCTGAACAGCAGGTCACGCAGGCCGCAGCGCACCGGGGGATCGGCGTCAGGGCGCACCGCTCACCTCCCTCGAGGTCATGGGGAAGAGGCGGGCGCACTCGTCCGACTCTGCATACTCAGCCGCCAGGCGGCCAAAAGCCGAAACATCCGGGAGGTCTGGCGGGGCGGCTCCGAGATAACCCTGCTCCAGCAGCGTCGCGAGCTCCGCGTCCGAAACGTCGCGGTCGCGCCACCGGTGGCGATGGCCCACCGCCAGCGGGACACCGCGGGTCGCCGCCGCCGCCAGGCGTCATGGGCCAGGGCTGCGGCCAGCATCAGGTTTCCGGCGAAGGGGATCGCGGGGAACAGGCACCCCATGATCCAGACAGCGCTCGGCGAATCGGCGGCGACTGGGGCGAGGAGCGCATGGGGGCTCGCCAAGGCGGCCGCGGTCACGGCCACAGACAGAGTCAGACTCAGGACGAGCGCCAGAGCAGACATCGCGCGGTCCACGGCCCCCCCGCTGATGTGCAGCCGACCCGGCCGGAGCGCGGCCTCGATGACGTGCGCGAGCAGCCACCCGATGCAGAGGCCGCCGGGCACCGTCACCAGCGGAGACCGCAGGAGAGCCGGGAATCGCCACGGATGAACGGCATCGCCGCTGTTCAGGCCCACGAGCAGAACACAGGGAAGATGGATGCCCCACACCACCGCGGCAAAGAAGAGCAGCGCCTCATGCGCCGGGGCGCTGGGCCGGCGCTCGAAACCGGGATCTCGCATGCTCCGCAGGCGCGACACCACGAAGACCAGCAACGGAACCCCCGAGAGCACCGTCAGAGCGAACGAGACGATCGCGCCGGCCGAGAGGAGTCCGCTCAGCCGCTGGGCCCACAGGACCTGGTCGAGGAGGGCCGGATCGTTCATCCGCTTCTGTGGGACGACCCGACAGGCAGGATGATGACACGCAACGGGGCTCGCTCCTGCCCTGCCTCGGTCCGCACTTTAGGGCTTGCCTCTCCCCGGCGGGGTCCCTACGGTCTGGCCCGGCGAAGGAGCCTGTCGCCACTCAGGATGGGCGGCGGGATGTCGCTCGGGAGTCTTCGCCAACCGAGTCCGACGAAACCGGGAGGGTTTCACCGATGGGTCTCCGCAGACTGGGCGCCGTGCTCGCCCTGAGTGCGCTGAGTGTCTCGCTGATGGGCTGCAACTACGCGCGCAAGCGCGCCGACGACTTCCGGGACATCTGGGTCTTCTCCGTCGGCGGCACACACACGCTCGACGCGTCGGCGGTCATCCCGCCCTCGCTGGGCCTGCACGCCGATGCTCTGTGGTTCGGGCTGGGGGCGATCACGCACAACGGAATGAGCGCCGAGCTCCTCGACGGCCGCGGGACCTTCATCGGCCCGGAGTCGCGCACGCGCATCAGTCTCCTCTTCTACCAGTGGTGGCGCGTCTGGCAGGCCTACCACGACCACTTCATCCAGGGGCTTCCCGAGCCGGCCCTGTGGAATCAGTTCAAGGACCCGACACCGCCCGACTATGCCACCGCCGAGTGGCTCCAGCGGGTCTCCACGCGAGGCTACACGCGCTGGTTCTTCCCCGCGGGCCGCTTCGACCCGCGCAAGCGCCTGCTCTACCAGGATGAGGAGATGCAGGGCGACTGGGTCCCGCTCCACCGGGGATGGAACCACCTGTGGACCGTCCAGGCCGAGGCCGCGGCCGGCATCCCGCTGACTCACATCAGCTTCTACATGCGCGTGGGCTTCGACGTCTCGGAGGTCATGGACTTCGTCCTCGGCATCTTCACTTACGACATGTACGGCGACGACGTGGACTACGGGCTCCAGCCCCCCCCGGGGCCCGCCCCGGCGCCGGGCGTCATGACGCGTGAGTTCGCGTTCCCCGACGTCCTCTTCAACTACGACAGCTCCGCGCTGACCGCCGAGGGCCAAGCCCGCGTCGACGAGATCGCCGCCGAGCTCCGCAACGTCCAGGTCACGGGCATCCGTGTCGTTGGCCACTGCTGCGACCTCGGCACGCCTGAGTACAACTACGAGCTCGGTCTGCGACGGGCCCAGACGGTCGCCGGCGCGCTCGAGGCTCGCGACGGCTTCGGCGCGGCCGGCATGCAGGTGATCAGCCTGGGCGAGACCGCCCCCGCCGTGCCCAACACCAGCGAGGAAAACCGGCGGCTCAACCGCCGCGTCATCGTCGAGGTCTCGTACACCACCCCGGCCCTGTGACGGCTGACACTCCGTGAGCTCAAGCGACGGCCTCTCCCCGCCGAAGAGAAGCGAGGAGAGGCTGTCTGCTTTCTCATGTCACTTCGCCGTCTCTTTGATCTCCGCAGGGAGGAATTCCCCATGACGTCTCGTCTGCGACGCTCCGTGACTCTCACGCTCGCGCTGGTGGTGGCCGCCTCGCTTCTGAGCGGCTGCATGTACGCCCGCCACCGCACCGACGACTTCCTGGACGTCTTCGACCTGGGCCTCGGCGTCACCGCCGAGTCGCAGCATTCCTGGCTGCCGCCCACGTTCGGCGTCCTCGCCGAGGCCGGCCCCATCGCCCTCGGCGGCATCACCCACAACGGCTACGTGGCCGAGCTCGATGGCCGCGGCGCGTACGCCGGTCCCGACAGCCGCAGCCGCCTCGCTCTCCTCTACATCCAGGGCTGGCAGCATCAGCAGGACTACGTCAATGGCTGTATGAACTTCTACAAGGACATCCGCCGCTCGCGGGCGTGGCACGAGCACATGCGCGACATGGCGTACGTGAAAAAGCTCTTCTGGGCGGGCACCGTCGTCCCCGCGAAGGACCTGATCCACGACGACCCCGAGTGGCGCTGGGAGGTCTTCCCGCTCCGCCGCGGCTGGCAGTACTGGGAGACGATCGCCGTCGAGGCGGGCATCAGCGAGCCCTTCCTGACGCACGCGGGCCTCTACGCCCGCGTCGGCCTCGACCCGTCGGAGATCCTCGACTTCGTCCTGGGCTTCCTCACCATCGACCTCAAGCGCGACGACCTGCGCGACTACGTGCGCGTCGTCCAGGAGCCGCCCCCGCCCCCCGCGCCCGAGCCGCAGGTGGTCGAGCGTGAAGTCGTCCGCACGGTGACCCACCGCGTCTGGCACTTCCCGGACGTGCTCTTCAACTACGACGACTCGACGCTCACGGCCGAGGGCTCGGCGCGTGTCGACGAGATCGTCCGCGCACTCAGCGGCAACGAGATCACCGAGATGGCCGTCACCGGCCACTGCTGCGATCTGGGGACCCCCGAGTACAACTACGAGCTCGGAATGCGACGGGCCTCGACCGTCGCCGAGGCGCTGCGGGCCCGTGGCGTCGACTTCGCCGGCATGGAAATCGTCAGCATGGGCGAGGATCAGCCCCGGGTGCCGAACTCCTCAGAGGAGGCGCGCCGCCTGAACCGCCGCGTCGAAGTCGAGGTGTCATACTACGAGAACGGTCCGTCGCAGGACTGACGGCGGCCGCCCTCCGCGGACTCCGGGCCCGGCGTCGCCAGACGCCGGGCTTCTTCTCACCGGCAGCTCAGACTTGGCCCGTCCAGTCGAGCTTGGCAGTCGAGTGCCAGACCTCACGGATGGCGTTGACGTCGTGGAGCGAGAGCGGCCCTTCGTCAAGCAGCTCCGCGTTCTCGATCCACCGGGAGGGATTCGTGGTCCCGACGATGGCCGTGGCCACGCCGGGCTGGGCGAGCGTGAAGCGGAGCGCGATGGACACGGCGGCGGCCATCTCGCGCGACAGGAAGTCGTATTTCAGGGCCCGGAGCCGCTCCCAGTAGGCGTGGTGGTACTCGTTGGCCGGCTTCTCCGCGTGCCGCCAGACGGCGTTGGCGATGGGTCTCTTAGCGATGACCCCGACGCCCGAGGCCGCGGCCGTGGGCAGCGTCAGGGTGATCGCCTCCTGGTCGGCGATGGAGACGGAGGTCTGGAGCGTGTCGAACGCGCCGGACTGAAGGGCGGTGAGGGCCGCGTGGCCGTCGCCCGAGTAGCCGATGAACCGCGTCTGCCCCTTGGCCCTTGCGTCCTGCAGTGCCTGGATCGCCTCGCCGCGCTCGAGGATTTCGGCACTGCACGAGTGCAGCTGGACCAGATCCAGGTGATCGGTCCTCAGCCGCTGGAGTGACCGCTCGATCGAGAAGAGAATCCCGTCTCTGGACCAGTCCTCGGGGCCACCGATCCCCTCGGGATGGCCCACCTTCGTGAAGAGGTGATAGTCCCCCCGGCGGTGCGAGACCGCGTTGCCGACCTTCTCCTCCGAATCCACATAGCACTCGGCGGTGTCGATCACGTTGAGCCCGGCGTCGAGGGCGGAATTGATCAGCCGCTCAACGTCGGCCGGCGAGGTGCTCTCGAAGCCGATCTCCGCCGCCCCGAATCCGAGAACGCTGACCTCCAAGCCCGTCTTTCCCAGCGGACGGCGCTCCATGGCAGACTCCTTCCGACTCCAACCCGCGCGCGAGAGGGGTCTGTGAATGTGACACAGGCGAATTCGCCTGCGCTGCACAGATCATGGCTCACCGCGCCGGGAGGCTCCAGACCGAAATCACGGCTCCGTCGCCCCGATGTTCGTCACCACATCGGCCGCATTGAGCCGCGCGTCCGTGTTGACGTCGTAGGCGTCGGGGCTGGCCGGTGCCGCCGTGCGCTCCAGGATCTCGAGCACGATCTGCTCGGTCGTCAGACCAGTCGGGCCCGTGGGAATTTGCTCGAGCGCGCCGATGTCCACCTGGCCGTTCCAGATGCGCGGGAAGCCGGGCCCGCGCTGATCGCTCTGCAGGCTCTCGGCCTGGGCCGCGCTGTTGTTCCCCGCATCGATCGCCTGGCTCGGTCCCAGGAACGCGTGCGTCGGCGCCGGGCCGCCGTTGTCCTGGAGCGTGCCGAGGTTGGGATTGGTCGAGCCGACGATCACGCCGTCGAAGTTGACGTGCGAGCCGATCAGATTGCCCGTGCCGTTGCACGACTCGCTGCCCCCATTGATCGACGTGGAGACGACGTCCACCACCGCGCCCGCGGCCCAGCAGATGCAGTTGTCCAGCGTGGCATCGGCGATGGCCGCGTCTCCCAAGCTGTAGAGCGCCCCGCCCGCCGTTGCGTCGTTGTTGTAGAGAGTCGCGTTCGTCGCCTCGACCACCCCGTTGTAGTTCAGCACCGCGCCACCGAAGCCACTCGCGCCGAGCCCGCCGGCCAGCGCGAAGTTCTCGGTGAACGTCGAGTTGCGGATCGTCACGCTCCCCGCGAGGTTGAAGATGGCGCCTCCCATGCCCGCCCCGTGACCGCTGACCCCGCCGCGCTCGGCCATGACCGTGTTGCCGTCCCCGCCGTCCGAGCCGCCGTGCCCGCCGGCCGCGGCGATGATGATCTCGCTGGTCGAGGGCTTGAAGGCCATGCCAGAGAAGTCGTTGACCGGCGCCCCGCCGGCCCCGGCCGTACCGGGGATGGCGAACCAGGTGGCGAGCGGCTTGCCGGCCAGCCAGGCCGGCTCCTTGCCCTTCTTGGGCGGAGCATCGGCCGCGTGCGCCAGCCCGCAGGTCAGGAGCAGCGCTGCCGGCAGCAGCTGCGATAGCCGTGGTACGCACAACATGGGTATCCTTTCGCTTGAGGTGATGCGACTGGGCGTCATTTCGCTTCCGGCTTCGCTGGCGGCGGCATGGCGGCGGCG
>JABWBI010000085.1 GCA_013360565.1 Candidatus Sumerlaeia bacterium
GCCATTCGCCACCGCCCTCGCGCCGGTGCCAGGCAGCCCGGAGCATGTCGTCGCATCGATGGGCTTCTTCGGCTCGCAGAGCGTGCGGCTCGTCGATCTGACGGACCCGGGCTCTCCCTCCTACACGCTGCTCGCCGGCGGGGCGGCGGATCTCGCGGGCGGCGATGGCCAGCTCGACAGCGCCTTCGGCAATGTCGGCGGCCTCGCATGGCTGGGCAACGGCGACCTGATCATCGTGGACAATGCCAATCCCTTCTCCGGCGGGCCGGGGAACACGATCTTCCGCGCGCGTGATCTCAACGGCGACGGCGACTTCCTGGACGTCGTCGCGGCCTCGCCGGAGGTCGCTCCGCTGCTGGGCGTGATTCCTGGCGTAGGCTTCGATTTCAACGGAGCTCAGTGCGAGGTGGCGCCGGACGGCACGCTGTATGTCGTCACGTCCGACGGCTTCGGCACGGGCGAGGTCATCCGCATCACGGACCCGGCGGGCACGCCCGCCGGGACGATCTTCCGCGGCGGGCTGGATTTCGGCGGGGGGCTCGCGGTGCGTGACGGCGCGGTGTGGGCCGGCGATGTGGACGACTCGTTCGCCTTCGCCCGGATTTGGCGCCTCGAGGACCTCAACAGCGACGGCGACGCGGAGGACGCGGGGGAGGCGGTCGTGATCACCTCGTCGCTGCCCAATGTGTTCGACCTGGCGTTCGCCAATGATGGCCGGCTGCACGTCACGTCGGCGATCGACTTCTTCAGCGCCTCCGAGCTGGTGGCGATCGATCCGGCCGCCGGCGACCCATCACAGCCGCTTTTCCGCCCGGGCAGCGGCGTCGTGATGGGTGACGTGGTGCCGGCCGACGAAGCGGCGCCGTTCGCGCCGCACGGCGCCCCGGGGCAGCGGCTGCTGATGGTCGGCGACAACTTCGGGGGGACGAACGCGCTGTTCATCCTCGAGCCCGCGCCGGCGGGAGGGCTCGATCTGCAGGACCCGCTCTACGCCGTGACGAGCGTCTCGCCCGCGGGCATCGGCGCCGGCGAGTTCGGAGGTGCGCTCGCCGTGAGCCCCGTCTCGCCCGAGCTCGCCTTCGCGCCGCTCGGTGTGTTCGGCGATCAGCAGCTGTGGCGCTTCGATCTCGCGGATCCAGCGTACGCCGGCTACCGTCTGGTGGCGGACGGCTTCGAGGACACCGGTGCCGACGGCCGGCTCGACAACGGCTTCGGCAACGTCGCGGGGCTGGCCGTGTTCCCCACGGGCGAGGTGGTGATCGTCGACAACTCTCCCTCCTTCCAGACTCTCACCGGCGACACGGTGTTCCTCGCCCGCGACCTCAATGGCGACGGGGACTTCCTGGACGTCGTCGCCGCGTCGCCGGAAGTGGCACCGCTCGTCGGGTCGATCCCAGGCGCGGTCAACTTCGCCGGCGTGCAGGCGGAGATCGGGCCCGACGGCGCGGTCTACATCGTCACATCCGACGGCGGCGGTCAGGGAGAGGTGATCCGCATCGCCGATCCCCTCGGGACACCGGACGCGACGATCTTCTACCAGGGCGGCATCGACTTCGGTTCGGGCCTCGCATGGCTCGCCGGTGGCGCGTCGCCCGAGCTCATCATCGGCGATGTGGACGCCGCGTTCTTCCCCGCGCGCCTGCGGCGGCTCGTCGACCTCAACTCGGACGGCGACGCGATGGACCCGGGCGAGGAGACGACGCTGCCCAACACGCTCCCAGGGGTCTACGATCTGGCGGCGGGTCCGGGGAACACGCTGTGGGCGACGCAGTTCGGGGAGCTCGACGAGATCGATCCGTCGACGGGCGCTCCGGTGCGGGCGTTCGCTTTCCCGCGGCCGACGCCGGGCTTCAACGCACTGGCGGACCTCACGTTCACCTCGCTGGCGGGGGAGTTCACCCCGGGATCCGCCAGCCGCGTCTCGCTGCTGACGGCGACGAACGACTTCGCCGGGGTCAGTTTCCTCCACGTCATCACGCCCTCGGAGTTCTCGACGACGCCCGTCGCGGGCCATGAGGTCTATCGATGAGACCGCGCCTGTTCCGTTGCCCCCTCCTCTCTCTCTGCCGCCGCGGCGGAGAGAGAGGAGCCCTCGGCCTCGCGCTCACGCTGCTGACCGCAGCGGCCACACCCGCCGATCCCTTCGCCGATGCGGTCGTCGATTTCTCACCGGGCGTGGGCGCCGGCTTCGGGCAGAGCCACTTTCCGGCCAACGTGCTCGGGGCTCCGGAGGGTGGCCCGACCGACTTCCTGCCGCAGGAGCAGCCGCAGCATCTCCTCTCGCTGGGCCACGGCGGGCAGATCACGGTGGAGTTCATCGAGACGTGGATCGCCGACGGTCCCGGCGTCGACTTCCTCGTCTTCGAGAATCCCCTGATCAATCCGGTCAACGGCGATCCCTTCATCGAGTGCGCGACGGTCGAGGTGAGCCTGGACGGTGTCGACTGGCGCCAGATGCCGTTCGATTTCATTCCACCCGAGCCGCCGGAGCCGCCGAATCCGGCGGTGTACCTGGCGGAGAACTATCTCGGGTTCGCCGGGGTGACGCCCGTGCGCAGCAGCAGCACCAATGGGGTCGACCCGGCCGATCCAGCCGTTGCAGGAGGCGATGGGTTCGACCTCGCCGCCGTGGGGCTCACCCACGCGCGGCTGGTGCGGATCACCGACGGCGGACTCGGCTCGCGCACCGATGGCGACGGCGATGTCCTCGCCGATGACGGCGACTTCGGAGCGGTGAACTCGGGTATCAACCGCGGCTTCGACCTCGACGCCGTCGTGGCTGTGCACGAGGATGCACCGAGCGCGTCGGCCGGCTGGGAGGTTTACCGGTGAGCGAGGGCCGCCCTCCTGGCCGGGGGATGACCGGCTTCACGCTCGTCGAGCTGCTCGTCGTCGTCGCGATCCTCTCGATCCTGGCGCTGATTGCGGTGGCCAACCTGCGCGAGGCCTCGCGCCGCGCGATGAGCGCGCAGTGCAAGTCGCGGCTCCACACTGTCGTGATCGCGCTGCAGCAGTACCGCATCGACTGGAACCGCCTGCCCTTCGGGGACGGCTCGGCGGGACCGCTCGAGGAGGGGCAAGCGTTTCGCCCCACCGTCTTCGGCGATGGCCCGGCGGCGGGCGGCTGGTGGAACGGTGTGCCGCAGGTGCTCGTCGACGGACCCGTGCACTACATCACCGACCGCGGCACGCTGATGTGCCCGGCACTGGCGCGGCAACACCGCGGCGACGAGCAGCATTGGCACTATGCCTACAACGTGGGGGGGTACGACTCGAACGGCTTCAATGGCGGGTCAGATCCCTTCTCGCCGATCGATGGCCCCGGCGCCGGCGGCGGGCGCGTGTGGCTCGCCCGCTGCCTGTTCGTGAACTCGATGCAGTTCGATCCCGGCGCCTTCCCGGGCTTCCCGCACGGGCCGGAGCTCGATATTCCCGCAGGGGAGTATGGGGAGGAGAACGTGCTCTGGAGCGGCGGGGACGTGACCCAAGAGCCCGGGGGGCCGCCCCTGTGAGCGCGGTCAGTCGCGGATCTTCTTGCTCAGGTGGGGGAGCGTCGATGGGTCGTCGGCCTTCATGTAGCGGCTCTCCGAACCGGTGGCCGTGACGTTCTCGTAGACGCCCTTGTCGCGCTTGACCAGCTTGGTGAAGCCCATGTTCTTGAGCTTGGAGTCGCCGACGGGCGTGTTGACGCCCGGAGCGGCGATGAGTTTCTCGACGGGGGCCTCCGGCGAGGTGTCGCCGAGGGCGACGGCCGTGCGGCCACACAGCTCACCCCAGGTGAGAATGCGCTCGTTCATCCCGTGGAAGACCTCCACGGTTCGCCCGTTGGCAGGGCAGAAATAGTCATAGAGAGGCATGGCCTTGCCGACTCCCTGGCTTCTCGATTGGCACGCCATCTCTTCGGATATCACAGCCCGGCTGTGAAGGCAAGAAGGCGCCTGCCCCGGGTGCTCCTCTGTAATAGTGAAAACAAGTTGACATCTGTGCGCCGAAATAGCGACAATACTGGTGCAGATGCTCCGATATGTGGAGGCGATGTGAGTCATGGCTCGCTGTGATGGAATGGCACCCAAGGTCGGACGCGCGACGGCGCTCCTCACGCTTCTCCTGGCGCTGGTCTTGGCCGGGGCGCAGCGGTTCGATGCCGCGTCGACGCTCGCCAATCTCACCCAGGCCCGGCTCCGTCTCCGCTCCTTGGCGGAGGGAATCGAGACCTATCAGGTCACGTGGGGCATCTACCCCTACGACGGCTACAACTACGCGGCGGGGGATGGACGCTACAACTATTGGTACCCGCCGCTTGAACTGACGACGCCTCTCGCC
This sequence comes from Candidatus Sumerlaeia bacterium, assembly GCA_013360565.1. GTDB lineage: Bacteria > Sumerlaeota > Sumerlaeia > JABWBI01 > JABWBI01 > JABWBI01. The sequence continues at coordinate 4,324 of JABWBI010000085.1, forward strand.
TTCGTCGACGCGGCATCGTTCCAGGATCCCTTCCGCCAGAGTGCGCCCGAGACCCTCTGGCAGTCGCGGCACATCCGCTACACTTCCATCGAGAGCACGTGGGGCACGGCCTGGGACGCTCTGCAGACCACCGCCGGCAGCTCGGTCTACCTCGCCGACGCTCGCCTGGAGTGGGGAGAGTACCGGCTCATCTCCGCGGGACCGGACGCGCTCTTCGGGCCCACGACGCCGCCGGCCAACTGGCCGGGGATCTCGAACTACCCCGCGTGCAACCTGCCCTACGACCCGACCAATGGCCTCGAGTCGACGGGCGACCTTCTCCGCTCGCAGCTCTCGCCGGTCGGCTACCTGAACCTGCCCCAGGAGTCGGCCAGCGGCGGGTGGGAGGTGTATCGCTGACCGGCCACGCGGGCCGCGGGGTTCACTCGCGCTCGCCCTCGGCGAGATCGACGATGGTCTTGAGGGTCGTCGCGAGGTGTTTCCAGACCTGCCGGCACCAGTCCTCGCTGGACTGCAGCCCCTGAATTGCCCGGTAGATGTCGCCGGGGAACTCCTGGCAGAATCGCGCAAACATCCTCTCGGCCTCCTGTTGGGCGCGGGTCTCAATCTCGGCCTGCGTCAGCTTCTTGCCTGTGACCCATTCCCAGAGACCCCGGAGGGCCTTCGTCAGCTGGTCGAACCACGAGGGATTGATTCTCACGCTCCCTGCCACGCCCCGCAGCCCATCGGCAAGGTCCACTCCCCCTGAGGGGCTGAAGACGACAAACGCGGATTGGAGTGGCCCCTCGATCCGGGCGCCACACCGCGAGACGAGATCGGGGATCTCCGCGTCCGCGTTCTCACGGAACTCGCGGGAGAATGCATTCAGATGCACGCCCCCCTCCCCGCTCAGATAGGCGGAAACCGTCTGGTCGATGCCGCTTCGGACGGCGACCTCGTTCGCCTTGCCGCGCGCGAGCACCAGAAGATGCTGCCGGATCCGTCCGCCCCGGGCGTCCAACACCACCGCCGCAGTCCCCTGTGCGATCTTCAACGTCCAGGGAGTGTAGAAATGCTCGTCCAGGACGCGGAGAATCAAGTCCTGATTGGCAGTGAGGGTCTGCAGAGCCGTCGCGGCGCTCGCGGAGATGGCGTAGGCGCGGCACAGGCCCTTGGAGATCGTCACCTCCGGGTCGTCGTCGATGAGGACACGTTCGCCGTCAAAGGGTTCGGTCTCCTTGACGATCTCCTGGAACCACAGCCACTTCGTGCTGCCCCCGGTCAGGATAGCGATGGCGTCCGGTGCGAGGCGGAAGTGGCGAACGGCATGGCGGATCGCATCCCGGGCCCAGGCGGTGAGGTCGATGGGTTCCCCGGCGAGCATGGCCTTGACGTAGGGTTCGTCCACTGCCGTCGCCTCCTGCTGTGACCTCTGCATCCAGCCGAGGGCAAGGGCCGAGGGACGGTAGCGGGTAATCCGTGATTCGAAGTCCTCGAACGTCTCGATCTTGATCCGACCCAGGGAGTGAACATAGACATCGATGGAGCGGCGAAACTGGTAAGGCCAAGTCATCCGTCCCGAGTTCAGGCGGTCTGAGAAATGCTCCTTGACCTCCTTCGAAACCAAAGTTGCCAGGTAATTTCGGAAGGGAGGATAGGCGTCGACCGCCTCGAGGTCTGCAGCGTGATCCCCATTGGCGATCACCGTGTCCCGGATGATCTGGCAGAAGACATCGTCGAAGAGGCGGCCTCCCAGGAGATTCGAACCCCACGATCCCTCCGGTCCTTCCACAACCTTCCCCTGTCGCATCAGCGTGAAGTCGAGTGTCCCGGCGCCCCAGTCGATGAGGAGGAGGTCCCGGTGGAGATGGGCCGCCCGGAGGCGGTGCGCCAGATGCTGGAAGAGCGCTCCGGTCGGCTCGGGCAGGCACTTGGGATTGGGATAGCCGGCATCGCGGAGGATGGAGAGAATCTTCTGCTCGGCCTTGACCGGCCAGTTCGCCGGCCGGCCGACGATCAGATCCGCCACATCGCCGTACTGAGCGAACTCCTCGGCGACGGCGGGGGTCTGGGCGAGCCTCGTCAGAAACAGCATCGCCGACCTCTCGTGCGCCTTGTCCTGATGGATGTGCGGCTTGAAATTGCTGAAGAGCTGACAGGACTTCCGGGTCTCCTGGTCGGCCTGGAGGTCGTATTCCTCGAGGGCCTCCTTCCCGATGGCGACGACTTCGTCACGCGCTTGGTCGTAGAGCAAACACGAGACGACCTTGGTCTCACTGCCATCGAGCTTGATGGGATTCACCTCTGGCCGAGGGCCGTCGCACTTCGCACGCGACAGCACCGTCTTGGACGTGCCGAAGTCGAGTCCATAGACGAATTCCTTCATCGTGGTCACTCTCCTCTATGTCGCATGACTTCGCCCGGGCGAACGACACGCACAGTGCCGTCGCCCTCGACGATTTCCTCGGGTTCGCTCAGCTCGAGCACCTGATCACCTGGCCGGACCACTCCAACGGTCCGATATCGGCCTCTCAGCTCCTCGGACCAAGTGAAGACCTTGCGCGTGCGCGGAGGCGGAGGGAGCGACTCCCCGGAGAGGCTCTCGGCCCCTCGTCCGGGAACTTCCGGGAGCAGCTCGTGAGGAACCGGTGCTGGCTCGGCGACGGCCTGCGGAGCGAGGGGGCGGGCCGACTGGTCACCGGGCTCTCCCGGCGAGACTGGCGGTGGGGCCGACGCCAATTCGCTGGGGGGAGGTACTGGGATAGTGGGAGCGGGGGGAATCCGAACGCCGATGTCCATCTCCTGGGCAATGAGCTGGAGCAGGTCCGCAGCCGATGTCTCGTGAATGGACTTGGCGCTGGCAGCCAGAGCGCGCTCGACGCGCGCCAGGCGGTTGTCCGCAGCGGTCGGCGACGCCGGTGACACCCCGGCGGCGAGGAAGAACGCGATCGCGCGCAGGTCCCCGTCCAAGCCCCGCCGGAGTTGTTCGGCCAGGGCCTCTTGGTCCAGGCGTCCGGCGCCCTGGGCACTCCGGCGAACCCAGACGCGGGCGGCCAGCATGAGAGCCATGCCGACGGCGGCGAGCAGCCAGCGCTTCCCCGACTGTGGAGTGCTGCCGCGGAGGAACCGGAAGACGCTCCCCATGACGCCCCGAAACGCCAGATTGGCGGCGATGAATCCGGCAACAGATAACACGCCGGCACCGATGAGCAGCTTGCGCTGCCGCTCGGAGATCTCCGCCGTCGCAACCAGCACCGAGAGGCCCGCGCCCAGCGCCGCCAGAGCGCCCATGAGGAGATCGCTGTTTGCCAGGCGGGCGGGGAAGGCGGCGATCACCACGCCGATGAGGGCTCCGCCCGCCGCCACCGCCGCAACCCGCGCATTGCTCAGCGGGGGGTCGACCGAGATGAATCTCAGAGGGGAGATGGGCCCGAGGCGCGATGGGAAATCCGCCGGCAGTACGGCGAGATCCTTGCCGGGGATCAGTTCACGCACGAGACGGCGGCGGGCCTCCTCGTGCACACGGCGCGCTGTGTCCTGGAGCGACTGCTCGAGAGCGGTGGAGGAGTCGCCCGATCGGCGCACGGCCTCCTCGGATTCCACCCGGAAGCTCACGGTGGCCTCCTCCACCACGGGGGCGCCGCGGCCCAGTGTCTCGGTGAGCACACCGGTGAGGACTCGCCCTGCTTCGGCCATGGCGTTGCCACTCCTTCTTCAGTATGATGCTCGCACCGAGGCCACGGGCCGGGCCACTGCGCGGGTCGCGCCCCCCAGGCCCCGGGCGCGGAAAGAGACCTCTGCCCCGGGTGCGAGCTCGGGTATGATGTCATCTGCCGTCCCAAGCGAACGCCCCGAGGCATCCTCGAGGTCGAAGCGGACCATGACGGCCAGCAGGCGGCTTCCCGACTTGTTCTCGAGTGTCCCCGACACCACACTGATCCCATTGACCTGCGCGAGTTGGTAGCTGGAGATCACAGCATCCGCTTCCAGCGCGCTGTCGCGTGTGGCGGTCACCCCCCCGCCGGCACCGGTGCCCGGCGGTCCGAGGTTCCCCGAGGGCAAACGTCCCGTCACGGTGAGCGTGAGCAGGAGACCGCAGCCCGAGAGCACCACCACGCCGACCATTCGCCTCAGGAGATCGGACTGCGCCAAGAGAGTCAGACCTCCCCCGATCATCGCCAAGATAAGTGGCGGAGCCCAGACTGGGGATCGCATGGCGAGAACGATGGCCAGGACGAGGCAGGCGCCGCCGGCAACGTTCAGATTCGCGGCACTCCCTGACCGTGCCTCCGGCCCTGCCGGAGGAACAGAGGATTCCTCGCCCATGGCTACCCCCCACGGGTGTGTTGTCGTCGCAGCGGCGGTGACCGCCCCGGGCTGCCCGCCGAGGCAGGTTGGCTTGTGCCGAGGCGCACTCCGCGTGTCAACTTGAAATTGCAGAGGTGAAAGGCGGCGTTGCGGGCGGCGCCGCGCTGTGCTGGACTCCCGGTGAACCCCTGGGGTCAGACTTCACTTGCGTCTCCTCCTTGTCCTCGCCGCCGTTGCCGGATGCCTCGTGCCGGTCGCTCGCGCCCTCCCCCCCGACGCGCCGCACATCTACGGCATTCACACGTGGGGGGCGGGGGCGAACGGGCTGCTCAGCGGCAAGACGGGCTGGAGCGTGGAGCTGACACACACGGTCCCGGTCTTCTTCGATCTGACGCACGCGCAGGGCCAGAGCATCGTGAACGAGGGGTTCACACTGATGCTGCGCATCGACTACGACCCCTTCACCGGTCAGACGCTGCCGAAGACACCCGCGCAGGTGACGAGCTACGCGGCGGGCTGCGCGGCGATCGCGACGGACTTCCGGGACATTTGCTCGCACTACATCATCGGCAACGAGTACAACGCGAGCTTCGGCGGGACGGTGACGGCCGCACAGGCGGAGGCGGCCTACCGCGCGGCGCGGTCGGCGATCCTGGGAGTCCAGCCGGAGGCGATCGTGATCGTCGGGGCGGTGGCGCCCTACAACGCGACGCTCTCGGGCAGCGGCCCGTACCCGTCGAACCGGCCGTGGCTCAACTACTTCCACGAGCTCGTGCACCGGCTCGGGGGCGACGCCGGCGCGTTTGCCATCCACGCCTACGGGGGGCGCGGCGGCGACACCGATCCGCGCGACGACAACGACATGGGCTTCGCCGTCTACGAGGACTGGATGGAGATCATCGAGTCGCACCCCGGGGCCGCGGCGCGCCCCGTCTACCTGACGGAGATGAACCACGCCGTCGACGGCGGGCCGGGCGGCTTTCCGGCGAACTCCTACGATGCGGGCTTCATCCAGCGCTGCTTCGAGGAAATCGCGGCGTGGAACGCCGCGCGGCCGCACAACATCCGCGCGGCGTGCTGGTTCGCGTACGCCAACGGAGGCTTCCCCGGCTACAACATCTCGACGAACAGCCAGATGGCGCAGGACTTCCGCGACGCGACCCAGAACACGAATTACATCGGCTGGGACACGACGGCGGTGGACGCGGAGGCGTGGACGCTGTACCGTTGACGCCGGCCGCGCGGAGGGAGGTGTGAGATGAAAGAGACACGGCGCCGGCCCAGACTGGCCGGGAGTCTCAGCCTACCCGAGCCTCCCCATTCCGTACGATCCGAGCAATGGGACCTCGTCACTGGGTGACCTCCTGCGCTCACAGCGGGCGGTCAGCGGGCACCTCAACATCCCGAACCCGTGAAGCCGTCACTGGATTGCGGAGGGCAAGGCGCGTAGCGTGAGGCGCTGATGCTCGCGCTCTCGCTCATCATCCCCACGCACCGGCGCGTCGCCGCGCTGACGGCTCTGCTCGACTCGATTGTGCGCCAGACGCTGGAGCGCGGGCGGTACGAAGTGCTGATCGTCGACGATGGGAGTCCGGCCGACGACCATGCGGCGCTGGCCGCGGTGCTCGCCAGACGCTTCGCGGAGTTGCCCGTCACCTGCTGGCGCCAGGAGCAGGCCGGGCCC
>JABWBI010000086.1 GCA_013360565.1 Candidatus Sumerlaeia bacterium
ATCGCGCAGCGAGGGCCCCTGCCGCCCGGGGCGGGCGGGGCCTCGCCGCCTGGTCAGCCGGCGCTGCCTCCGGGAGCGGCGGAAGCTGGAGGCCGTCCGGCCAAGCCGGTTCCGTTCAGGAGACAGGAGCCCAAGTTGAAGCCCAACGATCCTTGCTGGTGTGGCTCGGGCAAGAAGTTCAAGAAGTGTCACGGCGGCGCAGCCGGAGCGGGCCATTGAGGCCGTGGGACGCCCTCCTCTTCGCGCTCGGCGGTCTGGCTGGCGCGGGACCCTCGATCACGGATGGCGTGGTCTCTGTCCCGGTGCCCCCCGGCTGGGTTGTCTGGAGCGAGGACGATGTCCGCAGCGCGAACCCGCCGGTGGGCAACGGCCAGGTGGTGGTGGCCCAGTGCGCTGCCTATCCGTACGGCCATCCGGACTTCAACTCCACGATCTCCCTCGCCGTGCTCGAGGCTTCGCCGGAGGCCGATCCGGCCACCTTGCTGGCGGACGTGATCGCTCAGGTGCCGGGATTCTCGCATGACTCGCAGGGCATCGCAGCATTCACGATCGCGGGAGTCCCCTGCGCGGCGGCTGCGGGCCGCTTCACGGTCAACCTCGGAGCAGTTCCCTTGGAGGTGGTCATGCGTGTGATCGTCCTCTCGACGCATGAGGGAGCCCGGCTTGTCACCGCCCTCTCTCTCGGCGCCGCGGGTCCCTGGGAGGACGCGCTGACGCAGTTGCCCCGTGCGATCTCCATTGTCCCGCCGCCCTTGCCCATGCAGCGGAGCTCGGCCCAGTGGAAGGTGGGCCACATCCGTCTCCCGCTGCCGGCCGGGTTCATCCGGTGGAGTCCCGCGCAGGTCGAGGAAGCGAGGCAGCGGGCGGAAGACGCGGCCGGCTCGATCATCGCCGGCATCCAGCAGCAGAGCCCGAGCGCCAGCGGGTTCGCCGCCTCTGTCGCGGCGGAGATCAAGACCACGATCCCCCTCGCAGAAGTCCCGGAGGCCGTGACGCTCTGCCAGGAGTCCGCACAGCGGATGGTCGAGACCATTCCCTATGGCACATGGCTCGTGCGCCCGACGGTCTTCACAGTGGCGACTCACCCGGCGGCCTACGCCATCGTCCAGGGACGCTTCCCCCGGGGAGGCGATTATCAGACCTTGGAGTTCGAGCACGTCTGGGCACTAGTGCAGGGTGAGCCGGTGCGATTCCTTCTCGTGACGGAGGCGGGGGACCTGGCGACGCGGGCGACGCTGGAGCAGATGCTCAGCGGCCTCGTTCCTTGACTTTGGGGCGCGTGGTCTCCACGCTCTGCCGACTCTGCCCCGAGTGAGAGGAAGCGAATGGACCTCGGCGTCTCCTACTTCGGCAATCGCATCATGCGCCACTTCCTGGCGGACCTGAAGGCCATCCGGGATCACCACTGCACGTACATCGTCCACTGCTTCTCCGAGAACGATCAGATGTTCTACAAGCAGACGATGAAGGAGATCGTGCAGGCGACGAAGGACGCCGGCCTCACCGCATGGGTCGACCCGTGGGGCGTGGGGCGGGTCTTTGGCGGCGAGGCTTTCTCTCACTTCACGGGCCAGAACCCCGACTCGGTCCAGGTGGCCAACGACGGTGTCATCACCCACTGTGCCTGCCCCAATGCGCCGAAGTTCCGTGAATTCATGGCAAAGTGGATTGAAGACGCGGCGGAGATCGGGGCCGAGATCCTCTTCTGGGACGAGCCGCACTTCTACCTCCCGTCATGGATCGGCGGGCGGCCGGGCACGTGGGCCTGCCTCTGTGCGCACTGCCAGGAGAAGTGGGATGCCCTTCACCCCGGCAAGCCGATGCCCCGGGAGTTGACCAAAGAGTTTGAGCACGTCCGCGAGGACTGGCTCGTCGAGTTCCTCCGGTTCCTGACCGGCAAAACCAAGGCGATTGGGCTCACGAATGCCGTCTGCCTTCTCCCCCTCGGCCCGAATCACCCGGGCGTCTCGGAGAACTGGGAGAAGGTCGCCTCGCTTCCGAGCGTGGACATCATCGGGACGGACCCCTACTGGCTCTTTGCAGGCAAGGACTTCACGCTTGAGAACTACGTCCGCCCGCACACGGAGAAGGTGATGGCGCTGGCCCGGGAGCACGGTCTGCGCGCACAGATGTGGCTCCAGGGCTTCAGGGTTCCCGCCGGCCGCGAGCCGGAGCTCATCGAAGCGGTCAAGATCTTCGCCGAGGCCGGTTGTCGCGACATCGCCGTGTGGGGCTTCGACGCCTGCGAGCACATCTCCTGGATTCGCCCTGACAACCCCAAGCTCGTGTGGAAGACGGTCGGGGAGGCATATGCTCTGGTGAAAGACCTCAACTGAGCCATGCCCCTGCTGCCGGAGGACCTCTTCCATCGCCCGATTCCACTGGTCCCGCACTTCTCGCCGCGGCCTTGGGGGGGAGAGCGACTGAAGTCCGCCCTCGGCAAGAGGCCGCCACCGGAGCTCGGACGCGTGGGCGAGAGCTGGGAGCTGTCGGATCATCCGGACGGTCCATCGTTCGTCGGTGGAGACTCGCCGGCCGCGGGGATGCGGTTTGGCGACTTGGCCCGCGCCCATCCGCGGGAGATGATCGGCGCCGAGTGGGCCCCGGAGAGGTATCCAATTCTCGTCAAGTGCATCGACGCAGCCGAGCGGCTCAGCGTCCAGGTGCACCCGAGCGACGAGTGGTGCCGGAGGACTGGGCATCCCGACCGGGGGAAGAGCGAGTGCTGGTATGTGCTCCACGCCGATCCGGGTGCGCAGGTGCAGCTCGGCTTCAGGGCGAAGGTGGACCCCGAGGCCGTCCGGAGCGCCATCGCCGAGGGCCGGCTCAGCGATCTCCTCGCTTTCTTTCCCATCTCGGCGGGCGATTTCATCACGATCCCGCCGGGCACCGTCCACGCCATGCTCGAGGGGACGATGGTGTGCGAGATTCAGCAGTCGAGCAACACAACCTTTCGCCTGTTCGACTGGGGCCGTGAGCCCCGGCGCGAGTTGCACATCGAACAGGCGCTGGAGGTGGCGAACCTCGACCCCGAATGCACGCCACCGATTCGGCATGTCGGCGGTGTCACGAGAGCCGGTGACGACGCCCCTTCCCGGCTGGTGACCCTTCTCAGAGGCGAGCATTTCGGGGTGACACTCTTCGATCTGATCCCTGGCGGCAGCGTGGGCCAGGCAGATGTCGCCGGGCCTCGCGGCAGCGTCATCAGTGTCGTCCATGGCTCGGGGATCCTGTGCGGCCGCGACTGGGAGCAGCCCCTGAAACTCGGGGACACGCTCTTCCTCCCGGCCGCGATGCGGTCACCGGGACTGGAAGCTGATCCTCAGAGCGGAATCCGCCTGGTCGTGACGGAGTGTGTGGAGGGCTGAGAGGAGGTCGAGTCGTGGCGGATCGGTGCCGGGGGTGCGCCTCCGGTTCACCGGATCTCGACGTTCTGGAAGTTCGCCGGCAGGCTCGACGGGTCGTAGTTCGGATCGGTCGTGTAGGTCGCCTCGTCCGTGTTCGGGTCGACATAGAGCCCGGTCGCCTCGGTCGGCACCGCGTACTGCTGCCCCGTGCGCGGGTCGGTGACGGCGCTCATCCCCATGAGGTTGAGCTGCTGCTGACGGTTGATCGCCATGTTCGTCGCCATGCGGTTGGTCACGATCTCGCCGTCGATGCGCGCGATGGCATCCTGCACCGCCGCGAGCGTCCCGGCCGCCTGGGCCTGGCGCAGGATCTCCTGCCGCACCCATGCCGGGTTGAGCGTCATCGACTGGAAGATCATCTGCAGCGTCGTCTGCCAGTGCGCCATCTGGCCGCGCGGCGACCACCACGAGCAGGTGATCGGATTGCTCCAGATCATGTCACCACTCGGCATCTGGAAGTACTTGAGAATGACGAGGAAGCGCTCCTCGCGCACGGGGTTGGCCGCACCCGCCAGACCGGCGTCCGCCCAGACCCGGCCGCCGATCAGGGCGACCTCGGCGCCGGGCAGCGTGCGGGCGAACTCCTGCGCGACCTGGGGCATGGCCGTCCGCTCGGTCTCCATCAGTCCTTGCCACTGGCGTCTGCGCGGCACGACGACCTGCTCGATGAATGTGAGCGCATCCATCCGGGGCATGATCGGCATCCCCATGTAGACGCCCGCCTGGTTCAGGAGTGGTGCCGCGGGCGCGGGGTTGGGGCCCCACGTGAAGAAGGCCGTCTCCTCGTACCACTCCAGCCCGACGAGACCGTCCGGCGAGGTCACGGTGAAGTTCGTCTTCGGCGTCATGACCTGCCCGGGGTCCTGCGTGAGCGGGTTGACGTACTGCAGGCCGCCACGGAAGACCCAGCCGTGGGGGGCCATCAGCGAGAAAGCCTGGTGGTTCGGCTCCACGAACCTCTGGAAGGTCATCGTCTGAGATTGGCAGAGTCCCTCCGCCGTCAGCATCGCCAGCAGCAGGCCGGCTGCTCCGCACCCGCGCATCGTCGCGTCTCCTTCCGGCGCCCCCGGTCCGGTCTCCCAGGGGGAAGTCTCCGCCGCGCAACGCGGCTGTCAACGATCCGTTGCACCGCGGAGACGGCTCCGCTCAGAATCCGCGGACCGCTTCGACGGGGAGGGTTCTTCCATGGCCGATCTGCGCTTCGTCTGGGTCGATGTCTTCACGGATCGCCCCTTCGGCGGCAATCCGCTCGTCGTCTTCCCGCAGGCACCGGAGCTCCCCGCAGACCTGATGCAGTCGATTGCGAAGGAGTTCAATCTCTCGGAGACCGTCTTTGTGCGCCCGCCGGACGACCCGGCGCATCACGCGCGGCTGCGGATCTTCACGCCGGCGGTCGAGCTGCCCATGGCGGGCCACCCGACGATCGGGGCGGCCTTCGTCCTCGCCGCCGAGGGCCTCATCACCACGCGGCCGGGCGCGACACAGGTCGTCTTCGAGGAGGGCGTGGGGCCGATCGAGGTGACGATCCACCGGGCGGGCGAGGCGATCACGTCGGTTGAGATGCGGCAGCCTTCCCCCGTGTTCGGCCCGGTGTTCGGGGATCGGGGGCTCGCCGCCCGGCTGCTGTCTCTCGACGTGACCGATCTCCGCGACGATCTGCCCCTCCAGACTGTCTCCTGCGGCGTGCCGTACCTGCTGGTCCCGGTGAAGACACTCGATGCCGTCCGTCGAATCCGGCTCCGGATGGATGTCTATGAGGAACACTTCGCGATGAGCCCGGACACCGAGGCGATCTACGCGTTCACCCTCGAGACCATCGACCCGGCCAACACGGCCCACTGCCGCATGTTCGCCCCCGCCGGCGGCGTGCCCGAAGATCCCGCGACGGGCTCGGCCGCCGGGCCGCTGGGGTGCTATCTGAACCGTCACACTCTCGCTCCAGCCTCTGCGGTTGACCCCGATCCACACCGGCTGGAACAGGGGCACGCTGTTGGGCGGATCAGTCTACTGCAGGTTCGCTTGGACTCTCTGCGTGAAGCCCAGGCTGGTCCCTCAGTTCTGGGCCGATCGATCAAGATAGCTGCGGGTCGATTACGTGAAGAGATGATCAGGCCATGAATCGCAGCGACCCCCGAGGCATGAGGTGTGGGCGGATGGCAGAGGGGCTCATCTTGGGACACGGACCACGCGAATGGCGTCTGCAAACACAGTCCGCCCCTGGTTTTCCCCGGAGCTCACGCCTGCACTCAGCCGGATCACGTTTCCGGGTCTCAAGGGATGTCTGAATCTCTGCACTTCTGGAGGATCATTGTCTGCCCTCCAGCTGAGGGATCTCCAGGTGGGTCTGCGTGTGTCGGACTGGTCGACTGGATCGAATGCTCGTCCGTTTGGTCTCAGGTAGATCACAGACTGCGATGCGCTGTCTCTGGGGGGGGTGGAGACAGCGATCAGGTAGTGCCCGGAGGGCATGTCGGCTGGCAGGGTCCAGCGAAACTCGGCGATGGTTCCTGCTGCCGCACCGCGGGCTGTGCCGCGGTGGTAGGGACGACCCGAGGTCGGATTCTCGACGACAGACCATGCTCCAGCGTTCGGCCAAGCCACCCCGTCGGTGTCATCAAACACAAACACTTGGCACGCGAGCCCCCAGACTCGGCGCGAGCCATCCGTCAGAGGGAATTCTCTGGTGTTTGCAACCACCGAAGTCACGATTGTTCCGCGTCTGCTCCCGCGAGCGAATTCCTGTGAGGAGAATTCGGGAAAGACCCATTGCCCACTTCGCCGAGTGGTGAATCGCATCATGCGTCCCCTCAGCAGGCCCCTCTCAACCTCAGGGGGCGATACATCGCAGCGCGCCGGGAGCGACACCAGGTTGCTCCTCGACTGGCGGCCACCGCCTCCAAGCGCAAATGGGACCCTGATGATGTAGTCCCCCCCGATCGGAGGCGGGGCCATTCCATGTTGCCTCACTTCCATGGCCCACAGCACTCCTTCCTCTGGGAACGAAGCGGTCTCCCCACTCGTCGGCGGCTGAAAGATGAACTCCCAGTAGCTCGGAATCGGAGCGGTCGGCTGCTGCGGCGGGTGGGCCTCGGTGAGGTGCCGGGGAATCGCACGCCAATCGGGTCCGAGGTCCAACTGGAGGCCTTCCATGGCCCCACCCCAGGGGGAGAGCTGGGCCGGCGTCACTTGAGTGGCCACTTGGGGCGGAATGGCATTGGCCGCCGCGACGTAGAACCGGGCAGTGCCAAGTGACCCGGCCGAAACACTGAGGCTGGGGAGTGTGAGAAATGCCATGATGCCAGCAAGACACCGGGCCCTGGAATGTATGCAAGTGTGATTCACTGTGTTTCCTCCCTGCTGTCTCAGTGGCCGCTGGACACGACCCAGATCTCACACATCAGTGTCCAATGTCGGTGTTGCAGTAGAGCCCCCAAACCGCATCCCCGTCATCCGAGTCGACGAGCCCGCCATCGACATTTGGTGGATACTGACCGCTCAGGAACTCCCATGCCACAGCACCCGGAGTTCCATGCCCTGTGACAAATGAGCCGAGTGGGTAGTACACGGATTCCAGCTCGGGCAAGTCCCCGTGGACAAGTGCCCACAGGCCGGGGTTTTCGACGTACTTGACCAGACGCATCTGATCGGGCTCTCCGGGGTTGTTGCTGGCGTCCACGACGTCGAAGGAATCCCAGAATGCAAGCTGGAGCGTGAATTCGAGGGGAGGGGGATTCGAGCCCGGATTGACCAGAGCGGCGGGGGGGCCACCATAGTTGTTGTCCCGGCGTGGAGTGGCGACGATCTTCACCAGGACAAACGGCTCGGCACTGTCGGGGAAGTCGGCGCTGTAGTCGTAGATCGAGGGAGAGCTGATCTGGAGCCGATAGGACCCGGGAACTCCCGCGTCCACCAGCCCCCATCCCTCGACAGAGAGGAAGACGTGCTGGCGGGGAAAATCAAAGGGCGAGATCTCGAAGGGACCGTAATCATCACCGCCAAAGGATCCCCCGACAAGGGGCGTGGGCGCGAGAAAGTACTCCACCACGGGCGCCACAGGAATCGTTGCACGAGTCCCGTTCGTGAAGGGGCGAACTGGCTCGGGGGTCGCATCCGTCGAGGTGATCGCTGGCATGCGCGCCGGAGGAGACTGCTCGTGACCTGGCTCTCTCGCCCCCGCCGCGAGCCACTGCTGGCAACCGGTCGTGGCAAAGACAAGCGTCAACGCCACCGCGACGCACAGCGCGCGCCGCACGGTGAGTGCCACTGTGAGCATGGTCCGGATCCCCCCTGGACTGGTCTGCGGTCGACGCTCCTGAGCCCGCCGCGTCGCGTTGTCAAGAGGGAAAAGGGAAAACGCATTGACGCAGAGCGGGGGCGGGGAGCGCGGCTCGCCCTTGACGGCATCGGAGCGGGAGGAGCAGAAGGGAGGCGTGCGGGGGGTTCCCCGGCCCTGGCCGCGCAGGGGATGCGTGTCATGGCTCGCAATGGCTGGAAGCCCTGTCCTCTCTGCGGGGAGAAGATCCGCGAGTCGGCTGTCTACTGCCGTCACTGCGGGAACGCGCTGACGCCGGAGATCGAGGAGGCGCTGCGGCGGGGGCACGCCAGGCCGCCGGCGGAGGAGCCGGTCGGGAGCGACGTGGCGCTCGAGCGGCTGAGCAAGTTCGTGCCGCAGCGGGTGTTCGAGGGGATCGTCAGCGGGGTGGAGACGGTGGAGGAGGGCGAGCGGCGGACGGTGACGCTGCTGTTCGCGGACCTGTGCGGCTTCACGCAGCTGACCGAGGCGACGGACCCCGAGCAGCTGGCGGAGATCGTCGACGAGGCGTACGGGGCGATGGAGGCGGCGGTGACGCGGTACGGGGGGATCGTGGATAAGTTCGTCGGCGACGCGGTGATGGCGATCTTTGGGACGCCGCTGGCACACGAGGACGATCCCGAGCGGGCGGTGCGGGCCGGGCTGGATCTGCTGCGGTCGATCCAGGCGATCGGGAGGCGGCGGCAGCTTCCCCTCAATGCCCGTGTCGGAATCGCGACGGGGCAGGTGATCATCAAGGTGTTCGGGACGAGCCGGCGGGCGGACTACACCGCCATCGGCGACGCGGTGAATCTGGCGTCGCGCCTGGAGCAGCGGGCAGCGCCGGGCGAGGTGCTGATCACCGAGCCGGTGGCGCGGCAGGTTCAGGGCCTGTTCGAGGTCGACTCACTGGCGCCGGTCGAGATCAAGGGCAAGAGCCAGCCGGTCGCCGTTCACCGTGTGCTGCGCGAAGTCAAGTCTTTCAAGTCGGCCCTCAGTGTGAGAGCGACGGTGTCGCCGTTCGTCGGCCGCGCGGCGGAGCTGCGGACGCTCGCGGAGCTTCTCGACCGGGCCTGCGAGGGCGAGGCGCTGGCGGTTTCCCTGCGGGGCGAAGCCGGGGTGGGGAAGTCGCGGCTGCTGTACGAGCTGTTCCATCGCCACGCCCGCCTGCGGGCCGATTGGTACACCGGCCGCTGCACGTCTTACGGCGGTTCGATCCCATTCCAGCCGCTGAGCGAGCTGGTCCGGCGGATGGCCGAGATCGAGGAGGCCGATCCGGTCCCCGTGCGGCGCCGAAAGGTGGCGCAGCTCATCGACGGCCTGATGGGCCGCTCTGGCAAGCGGAATGGCGGGGCCACGCTGAGGTCGGCCCTGGAGCATCTGCTGAGCATTTCGCGGCGGGACAGCCCGATCCACGGTCTCTCACCGCGGGACCGGAAGGAGCGCCTCTTCACCGCGCTCATCGAGGTCGCCCGCCGGGCCGGGCAGCGGCGGCCGACCGTCCTCGTGTTCGAAGACCTTCACTGGGCCGATGCGCACTCACTCGAGTTTCTCCAGCGCCTGACAGCCGACGGCACCGTGCGGCAGCTGCTGGTGATCACGGTCAGCCGTCCCACCCGGGACTTGGGTCTGCCCCCCAGCGGGCGACAGAGGGAGCTGAGTCTCTCCGAGCTGTCGCCGGAGGACAGTGCCCGGTTGCTGAATCACCTGCTCGGCTCGACCCGGATGGCGCCGTCGGTCGACCAGTTTCTCACGCGACGCTGCCAGGGAAACCCGTTCTTCGTGGAGGAGATGGCTCTCGCCCTGCGTGAGAGCGGGGACCTCGTCGAAGAGGGGGGCGTGCTCCGCTTCGCGCGTCCCATGGGCCAGATCCAGGTCCCGGCGACGCTGGAGGCGCTGATTCTCTCGCGTCTGGACCGGCTCGAGGTGCGGGCCCGGCAGGTCGTGCAGTGCGCGAGTGTCATCGGGCAGGAGTTCCGCGAGCGTGTGCTGCGGCATGTGACGGAGATGAGTGACCGGCTGCACACCGCGCTGACCACGCTCATGGCGCGGGACCTCATCCTGGAGAAAGCCGCGCAGCCGGAGATGGAGTACCTCTTCCGGCACATCATCACACGGGACGTGGCCTACCACTCGCTCCTCAGCCGGCGGCGGCGGCTCTATCACCTCCGCATCGCCCAGGCGATCGAGCAGCTCTATCCCGACCGGCTCGAAGAGCACGTCGAGCTCCTCGCGCATCACTACTTTCTGGGCGGCGCCTCGGAGGAAGCCCGCCAGCACCTGCGCCGGGCGGCCGAGAAGTGCCGCCTGCTCGACGCCAACCTCGCCGCGCTGGACTTCACGGAGCGTCTGCTCATCGTGCTCCGGACGCGCCTGGGACCGACAGCCCAGGTCGCGCGTGAGATCGCCGACGCGCTGCTCGAACTCGGGCGCCTGGCGATGCTCACGGGCGACTACGCCGGCGCCGAGACGCGGTCCCGGGAAGCCGCCGCGCACGCGAAGGCGAACCGCCTTCGCGTCCAGCACCTCGTGGCGCTGCGCAATCTGGGCGAGGTCCTGCGGCTCCG
>JABWBI010000087.1 GCA_013360565.1 Candidatus Sumerlaeia bacterium
CCCAGTCTGCTGCGCCGCGTGGCCTCCGATGCGCAGGGCACCTGCGTGGCGCTGATGAATGGCGTCTCGGACGCCCAGGGCACGGCCGGGACGCTGGCCATCACCTACGCGCCCGCGGCAACGGCTGGCGCGCTCCAGCCCGCCTTCGCCCAGATCATCAGCAGCTTCCGCCCGTCGGGCCTGACTCGGTACACGCGCTGGACCGACCCGGCGGAGGGCGCCTTCACCGTCGACGTGCCCGAAGGCTACAGCGTCCGGGGCGGCGTCATCCGCAATCTCGCCGGGACCTACGTCAGGGTCGAGCTGACCGCGCCCGACAGCGGCGTCTACGTGATGACGAGCAACGAGTACCCGGCCTTTGCCGAGCCCAATCCCTACCTCGCCATGCAGGGCATCCACGACGGCGGCCAAGTTCAGACGTACCTCCCCGGCGTCTCGACCCCGGTTCGCCAGTACCTGCCTGGCGCGCAGTTCATCGGCGGCTGGCTCCTCCCCCAGCTCGCCGGACCCGGCCAGTTCCAGATCACCGCCGTGCGCGACCGCAGTGACCTGCCGTTCGTGCAGCAGATCAATCAGTTCTGGACCTCGAGCAACTCGCAGATGAACGCCATTCTCGGCGCCGGGATGCGCGTCGACTCCCAGTGCAACGCCGGGGAGGCCGACTATCTCGTCCGCCGGGGCGGCGTCGAGATGCAGGGCACCGCGCTGGCGATCACTCAGCGCCAGGCCGTCCTGTCGCAGGATCTCCTGCTCGGAGGCACGAGCACGTCCGCGTATTGGAGCGTCTACACCACCGTGCTGGCCGAGGCAGTGCCCAGCCGGTTCGCCGAGGCCTCGACGCACATGGCGCGCCTCATCGACTCCTTCGCCTACAATTCCCAGTGGCTGTCGAGCGAGATGCGCGCGCAGGCCCAGGGCGCGGCCGAGCGCAGCCGCCTCATCTCCCAGACGAACGACGAGATCCGCCAGATGATGAACGACACCTTCGCCGAGCGGAGCGCCTCGCAGGACCGGCAGCACGAGGAGTTCGGCCGCCTGATCCGCGGCGTCGAGATCGTCGGCGACCCGACGACTGGCCAGACGTACGAGGTCGAGGCCGGCGCGGGCTACTACTGGCTCAACCGCGATGGCACCTACGGCACGTCGGACACGTGGCTCGACCTCGATCCCGTCAACACCCAGGAGCTGCTGCGGCCCGAACACATGCCCCAGTGACTCCGGGAAAGGGTTGACAGGCGGCGGCCCCGCTGGGCACGGTGTCGGCTCTGTGTCATCAGGCTCAGAGCCTGAGAGATGAGGCCGCGCCCTGGGCGCGGCGTGACGCCGTGAGGAGCGCCCCATGGGCAGTGTGATCAAGAAGCGCCGCAAGAAGATGAGCAAGCACAAGTTCAAGAAGCGTCTGCGCGCCAACCGCCACAAGAAGAAGTGACCGGGCCCCGCGTCTGTCCGGCTGCTCCCGGGTGCCCGGCTGTGCGCGTGCACTCCCTCTCCCTCAGGGTCACCGCCGCATGAACATCCTCATCGTCGGCGCCGGGACGGTCGGGACCTATCTGGCCGAGGCTCTCGTCGCCGAGGGGCACGCGGTCGTGATGATCGACAGTGACCGGGAGAAGGTCGAAGACGTCGCCTCGCGCCTCGACGTCCACGGCATCCACGGCGAGGCCACCGACCACGCCCTTCTCCGCCGGGCCGGCATCGAGCGCATCGAGCTCGCCCTCACCCTCACCAATGTCGACGAGGTCAACCTCGTCAGCGCCATGACTTGCCGGCGCCTCGGCGCCGGGCGCACCGTCGCGCGCGTGCGCAAGGGCATCTACCTCGAGTCGCTCGAAATCCCCTATCGCGACCTCCTCGGCATCGACCTGCTCATCAGTCCGGAGAAGCAGACTGCCATCGAGATCGCCAAGTTCCTCGAAAACCCCGACGCCCTCTCCCTCGAGACCTTCGCCCACGGCCAGGTCCAGATGCGCCAGATCGAGATGGAGCAGCCCTGCCCCGTGCTCGGCAAGCGGCTGGGAGACGCCGGGCTGCCGGAGGGCGTGCTGGTGGCCGCGATCTCGCGGGAGACCGAGCTCATGATTCCCTCGGGCGATGACCAGCTGCGGCTGGGCGACGTGGCCACGGTGGTCGGCCGCCCCGAGGCACTCGAGCAGGCGGAACCGCTGCTGGGTCAGACGACGCCCGAGCCCAAGTCGATCGTCATCATGGGCGGCGGCGAGGTCGGCCGGAATCTCGCCCTCATCCTCGAATCCCGGCCCGCTCAGGTCACCCTCATCGAGCGCGACGAAGACCGGGCTCAGCTCCTCAGCGAGCGCCTGCCGAACACTTCGGTCATCTGCGGGAACGCCACGCAGATCGACGTGATGCAGGAGGAAGGCATCGGGCGAGCCGACGTGTTCATCGCGACGACGGGCGAGGACGAGGACAACATCATGGGGACCGTGCTCGCGCGGGAGATGGGGGTCCGCCAGACCATCGTCCTGATTCATCGGCCGGACTACGCGTCGATCGTCCAGCGCATGGGCTTCGACCATGTCCTGAGCCCGCGCGTGGTCACGGCCAAGCACCTGATGCAGCACATCCGCGGTGGCGATGTCCGCGCCATTCCCGTCCTCGGCGCCGGGGCCGAGATGCTCGAGTTCACCGTCAGCCCCCGCGCCCAGGCGGCGGGCCGGCCCCTTCGCGATCTCGGCCTGCCCCGGGGCGTCCTCATCTGCGCCCTGGTGTCCGGCGGCCACGTCCGCGTTCCGCACGGCAACGATCGCGTCGAGGCCGGCGACACCGTCATCGCCATCGCGCTCCGCCACGCCCTCAAGCCCCTGCGCGCGACGTTCGCCTGAGAGCCCGCCCCGTGGATCACCGCCACGTCCTCAGAGCCCTCGGCCAGATCCAACTTCTCATCGCCGGCGCCATGCTCCTGGCTCTGCCGTGGAGTCTCTGGCACCGCGACGGCGATGCCCTGGCGATTGTCCTCTCCGCCCTCATCACGGCCGCGATCGGCGCCGCCCTCTGGCACTTCGGCCGCCACACCCAGCAGAACCTCTTCCGGCGCGAGGCCCTCGCCATCGTCGGTCTGGGATGGCTGCTCTCCGCGCACACCGCCGCGCTGCCGTTCGTGCTCTCCGGGATGCTCGGCCCCGTGGACGCCGTGTTCGAAGCGATGTCCGGCCTGACCACCACCGGCGCCACCGTCATCCCCGACCTGGCTGTCCACCTCGGCCCGGACCTCGCGCCCGGCCATGCCCGCCACGGCGTGATGTTCTGGCGCTCGCTCACCCACTGGCTCGGAGGCATGGGCATCATCGTGCTCCTGGTCGCGTTTCTCCCCGCCGCCGGTGGCGCCGCCAAGGCCCTCTTCCAGTCCGAGGTCACCGGCGTCTCCAAGGAGGGCATCAAGCCCCGCATCCGCCAGACCGCCCTTCGCCTCTGGGTCCTCTACGTCGCGCTCTCGCTTCTCCAGGCCGCCCTCCTCCTCGCCTGCGGCATGACCCTCTACGACGCCCTCTGTCACACCTTCGGCACGATGGCCACCGGCGGGTTCTCGACCCACAACGCCTCGGTTGCCGCGTTTGCCTCCATCCCCGTCGAGATCATCATCCTGCTGTTCATGATCCTCGCCGGCACCAATTTCACCCTCCATTACCACCTCGCTCATCTCCGCCTGCGCCTCGTCCTCCGCGATCCCGAGCTCCGTCTCTACCTCACGATCCTTCTTGTCTCGACGGCTCTCATCACCCTTGACCTCGCCGCCCGCGGCCCCGAGCCCGACGCCAGCGCCCCCACGCTTCTGCGTCAGTCCTCCTTCACCGTCGTCTCCATCATGACCACCACCGGTTTCGCCACCGCCGACTTCGACCAGTGGCCCCCTCTCTCCAAGACGCTCCTGCTCTTTCTCATGTTCGCCGGCGGATGTGCCGGCTCCACCGGCGGCGGCATGAAGGTCGTCCGCGTCCTCCTTCTGCTCCGCATCGCCTCCCACCAGATCCGCCGCATCTTCAACCCCCGCCGCGTCCACGTCCTTCGCCTCGGACGCCACATCATCGACGCCGACGTTCAGCAGCTCACCCTCACCTTCTTCTTCGTCGGCATGGCCGTCTTCGCCGTCACCTCCCTGCTCCTCGCGGCCCTCGGGACCGACGAGCTCACCGCCCTCACCGCCACCGCCGCCTGCCTCAACAACATCGGCCCTGGCCTCGCCGAGGTCGGACCCACTCAGACCTATGCCACCATGCCCACCCTCGCCAAGCTCGCCCTCACCCTCTGCATGGCCGTCGGCCGGCTCGAGTACTGGCCCGTCTTCTGTCTCCTCGCTCCCTCCTTCTGGCGCCAGCGCTGAGGGGCTCCGCCGATGCAGCCCCCCTGGCATCCCGAGACCGTGCGCCGCCTCGTCGCCGCCCACACACCTCGCACCCAGCCTGCCGCAGGGCGCATCCCTGCCGCCGTGCTTGTCCCTCTTCTCTGGCCGCGCGGCCGTCTCTCCCTCCTCTTCATCCGCCGCACCCACACTCTCAGTGACCACCCCGGCCAGATCGCCTTTCCCGGGGGGCGCATCGAGCCGGCCGACCCGGCGCCCGCCGCGGCGGCCCTGCGCGAGGCCCACGAGGAGATCGGCCTGCCGCCTGAGCGCGTCGAACTCATCGGTCGCCTCGACGATCATCCCACCCGGACCACCAAGTATCATCTCACCCCTGTCGTGGGGATCGTCACCCGGCCCCCCGCCTTCGCGCCCGATCCCCGGGAGGTCGCCGAGGTCTTCATGGTCCCGTTCGAGCACCTCACCGACCCGGCGAACCAAGTCACGCACCGCGTCGAGCACCAGAGCCGCGAGGTCGTCACGCCAGGCTACCGGTGGCACGGCGACGTCATCTGGGGGGCGACGGCCACGATTCTGCAGAATCTGATCGAGGTGCTGCGGCCAGGCCGCTGATCACACCGCGGACGCTCACGCCTCTCCCGGCTCGGCCGTCATCCCGAGGGCCGCGAGCAGCGCCCCATCCCCCTCCCCGGGGTTCGGCGTCGTCAAGAGCTTCGGTCCCGTGAAGATCGAGTTCGCGCCCGCGTAGAAGCACAGTGCCTGGAGCTCGGAGGTCATCTCCAGCCGGCCCGCACTCAGCCGCACGCGGCTGCGCGGCATCAGCAGCCGCGCGGTTGCGATGCAGCGCACGAGTTCGATCGGGTCGACCGGCGCGGCGCTCTCCAGCGGCGTTCCCTTCACCGGCACCAGGACGTTGACCGGCACGCTCTCTGGCGGCGGGTCGAGCGACGCGAGCGCGTGCAGGAGGCCCATGCGGTCCTCGCGTGACTCCCCCATGCCGATGATGCCGCCGCAGCACAGCGCCACGCCGGCCCGCCGCACGTGGGCGATCGTCTCCAGCCGATCCTCGTAGCGCCTGGTCGTGATGATCCTCGGGTAGAACTCCGGCGAGGTGTCGAGGTTGTGGTTGTACGCCGTCAACCCCGCCTCACCGAGCCGGCGGGCCTGATCCTCGGTGAGGAGTCCGAGTGTCACGCACGACTCCATCCCGAGGGCGCGGACGCCGCGCACCATCGCGAGGACGCGCTCGAACTCCGCCTCGCTCCGCGGGCCGCGCCACGCCGCCCCCAGGCAGAACCGCGTCGCCCCTCCGGCCTTCGCCTCCCGTGCGGCCGCGAGGACGTCGTCCACCGTCTCCAGGCCGTACTCGTCGATTCCCGTCTCGTGGTGTGCGCTCTGGGGGCAGTAGTGACAATCCTCCGGGCATCGCCCCGACTTGATGTTCTCGAGCTGGCACAGCTGGACGTGGAGCGGATTGTGATGGGCGCGGTGCACCGTCGCCGCGCGGTGCAGCAGCTCGGGGAAGGGGAGCTCGTAGAGCGAGCGAACTTCGTCTCGGGTGACTGTCACGGCAGAGGTTCCTCGGTCGAAGTGAGAGGCGGGATGGTGCGACAATCCGGGGCCCGCTGCCAGGAGAAAGCGTGGCGCGCTGGGGCCCGGGCGCGGGCGTGTGTTTTTCTTCACAGCGCGGGGCCGCTATTCGTTGACTGTCGGCCCGCCCGGGCATCAAACTGGACGGTGAGCATCCGCGCTCCGTTCCCACGCGGAGCGCGCCCCACCGCCGGGTTCACTGGGAGTAGGAGTCATCTGGATGGATCGGCATCACGGCGCGGCCGCGGCGGCGCTTGCCCTCTCGTTCTCGACGGCCGTCTGGAGCACGACAGGCGATCAAGCGTTCCTCGACATCGACTATCTGCCGGAATCCACTGAGGCGCAGGTCCGCGCGGCCACGCCGGGCGGCGACGCCTTCGAGGCTCTCGTTCGCCGGGCCGTCACCAACTTTTCGCACCTGCGCACCGCGGACGGCCGGACGCTGCTGCCCCCGGGAGTCGTCTGCGACGACGTGGCGGTCGAGGATCGCATCCTGACCGTCTACGTCACGCTGCCCGATGCCGTCGCCTCAAGCGAGCTCCACGTCGACACCGCCGAGAACACCGGGGCCGTGCTCTCCGAGATGTTCGCCGATCCGGGCCATCTCGACGGCGTCCGTGTGCTGATGCGCCAGGAGGCCGAGGGGGGAGACTACTCCCCGATCGACCTCTGGATTCCCGTGGCGCCGTCTCCTCCCACCGCCGACGACTGGCATGAGCCTGAGGGACCGGGGCCCCAGCCCTCGCCCGACTACTCCGTGGCCCCAGAGGAACCCCAGAGGAGCAACCTGACCGGCGAAAGCTCGCTCACGACGTCCGGACAACCCCAGGGCGCTCTCTCCGGACGAACCTGCTACATCTACGGAGGCCACGGGTGGACTTGGCGCGGTTCCTCGTGGGGGCTTCAACGCGGCCTCGTCCAATCAATGAACGAAGATCACGGCAACCTCGATCACCAGAATTTCCTCGCCTTCTACCTCTTCAACGCCGGAGCCACCGTGGTCCCCTTCCGCGGCATCGGATTCCAGCCCAACGAGGTGATCGTCGACAACCCCGCGGCGTCATTCAGTGGCACCTGGACCAACTCCACGAGCACCATCTACTATGGCACCGGCTCCCCCCCGTACCGCTATGCCACTGTCGCCACCACCGAGACCGCCACCGCGACCTACACCCCCAACATCCCCGTTGCCGGATTTTATCCGGTCTACACGTGGGTGCGGTACGGGTCTGACCGCGTCAATCAGCTCTATCGCATCCGTCACACCGGCGGCGAAGCCCTGGTCCGCGTCAATCACCGCCGGGTCGGGCAGGGATGGGTCTGGCTCGGCATGTACCACTTCAATCAGGGCGCCAATCCCGCCACGGGGTCGGTTGTCATCTCCAACCAAGTTCCCTCGGGTTCCGGCATCGTCATCGCCGACGCCATTCGCTTTGGCAACGGCATGGGGGACATCAACGACGGGGGCCGCTTCCCCTCCGGCAAGCCCCGCGAGACCGAGTCGACGCGCTACTGGATCCAGCGCATGATCGGCACCGGCGTCTCGAATCCCGGGGGCATCTACGACAACGGGGCCGACGACGAGTCCGACTCCTGGCAAGCGCCGCCCCGCATGGCGGCTCACATGAGACGCGCCGACGGCCAAGGCTACAACGGCGATCTCTACCTCGGCATCCACTCGAACGCCTTCAACGGCAACGCCCGCGGCGCCGTCGGTCTCATCACCGGCAACCCCACGCCGAACCAGGCGACGTACGCCGCTCTCCTGGGCGCCGAGGTCGAGGAGGACTGCCAGATCGAGGACACCCCCGGCCTGTGGCCGTATGAATTCGCCACGCGGAGCGACTCGGCCACCGGCTCGTACGGCGAGATCACGGCCTCGTATGTGAATGGCGACGTCGAGACCGGCGTCACCGGCCCCGAGATGTGCCTGTCGATCATCGAGGTCGCCTTCCATGACAACCTCGAGGACTCCACTCTGCTGCGCGAGCCCCGGGCGCGCAATGTCATGGCCCGCGCCTGCTACCACGCCATGCTCCGGTACTTCAACCAGTTCGACGGCGTGCCTCTCACCTTCCTCCCCGAGCCGCCCGTCCGCGCACGCGCCGTCAACAGCGGCTCGGGCGGCGTCACAGTCAGCTGGCAGCCGGGCCCCTCGGGCGGGGCCGGCGGCGACGCCGCCACCAGCTATGTCGTCTACCGATCGACCGACGGCCTCGGTTTCGGCAATCCAGTGACGACGGCGAACACGTCTCTCACGGTCACGGGCCTTGCCGCCAACACGACGCAGTTCTTCCGCGTCGCCGCCCGCAACGCCGGGGGCGAGTCGTTCCCCACCGAGGTGCTGGCCGTCCGCGTGCTCGCCAGCGGCACGTCGCCGATCCTCATCGTCAGCGGCTACGACCGCATCGATCGCTTCAACAACCGCCCCGAGCCGGGCCTCTCGCCGGCGGTCGACCGCCTCCACCTGAGGCAGAACAACTCGTTCGACTACGCCGTCCCGGCGGGACAGGCGATTGCCAACGCCAATCGCCACTTCGACACCTGTGCGAACGAGGCCGTCATCAGCGGCGACATCGACCTCGCCAACTACCAGACCGTCGTCTGGCTCGCTGGCGAGGAGTCCAGCATCGACGTCCCCTTCACCGCCGCCGAGCAGACGGCGATCACCAACTTCCTCACCCTCCCGGGCAAGAGCATCTTCGTCTCCGGCTCCGAGGCCGCCTGGCACCTGGAGTCGCAGGGGGGAGGAGCCGCGTTCCTCAACAGCACGCTGCGCACCGACTTTCTCTCGGACGACGCCAACGTCTACACCGCGTCCGGTGTCGCTGGGACGATTTTCGCCGGGATCCCCACGCTCACGTTCGACAATGGCGCGACCATCTACAACGTCGACGCCCCCGACACCCTCCAGGGCATCAACGGGTCGGTCGTCTGCATGCGCTACAGCGGCACCGGCACGCCGGGGGCCGCGGTTCAGTACCCCGCGGGCACGACCGGCGGACGCATCGTGTTCATGGGCTTCCCGTTCGAAGCGATCACGAGCACCCCGGTCCGCAATCAGGTCATGGCCGCGGTGCTGGACTTCTTCCAGGGGCTTGTCGCGCCGGTCTTGGCCGACATCCCGGATGCGAGCACATCGTCCGCCGCCGCCTACATCGGCCCGACACCCATCCTCTCGCAGGGGACACCGCCCGTCACTTGGTCGCTGATCGCCGGCCCGGCGGGGATGACGATCAACGGGACCAACGGCGTGGTCATCTGGGCCAGCCCCGTCTCGGCGGGCAGCCCGCACCTGATCACCATCCGCGCAGCCAATGACGCTGGGAACGACGACGAGTCGTGGCTCCTCACCGTCACGGACCCGCCGCTGCCGCCGGTCATCGAGGACATTCCCAACGGCTCGACGCCGGAGGGGGTGCCCTACACGGGTCCGACGCCCGTCCTGGTTCAGGGCACGCCACCGGTCACGTGGTCGCTCCTCGCCGGGCCGGCGGGGATGACGATCGACCCGGCGACGGGTGTCGTCTCCTGGCCCTCGCCGACGACGTTCGGCAGCCCGCACTCGGTCACGATCCGTGCGGAGAACGCGCAGGGCAGCACGCTCGAGGCCTGGATTCTCACCGTCGAACCAGGCGGGGTTTCCCTGGCCGATCGCATCCTCCACTTCCTCCTCACCGGGGAAGGCGACACGGCCGGCCTCGACCTCAATCAGGATGGCCTGATCGACGCGGCGGACCTCATCCTCGCCGTCAGCCAATGAAAACCCCCGATCGGAAGTCAGCCATGGACAGAGCCTGGACCCTCAGACGCACGCTGGTCGCTCCCCTGCTCGTGGTCGCTTCCACCGCGAGCGTTCCGGGGGACGGCGCTCTGGGCGCGTGGTGCGACCTCTTCCGCGATGAGATGGCGGCCGCGCCTGGCCGTGCCGCCAACGCCTCGTAGATCGCATCGCGTGTCGCCACCGTGGCCACTGAGATGACACGCCGGCGGAACAGCGCGGGCGAGACCCTGTTGCCCGCGGCGGCGAGCGTCGACTCGGTCGCTCTCGACGCGGGCACGCTCGAGGTGCGCCTGACGTTGCCGGAGACACTCCCCGGGGAGGAGATCACCCCCTCCGGGATCGAGACGATCCAGGAGATTCTTCTGGCTCCTCACCTCGCCTCGGGCCAGGTCGGCGCGCTCCGTCTGCTGGCGCAGGCGGGCCCCACGGGCGACTGGCGGCCCCTCGAGGCCTGGACGCCACAGCCCGCGCCGGTGGCGTATGTGGATCCGGCGACGTTCGACGGCACACCGCTCGAGCTTCCCCCGGCCGGGCCGGTTC
>JABWBI010000088.1 GCA_013360565.1 Candidatus Sumerlaeia bacterium
CTGCTGCTGCTCGACGAACCGGCAGCGGGGCTGGACACCGCGTCGCACCGCGCCCTGCTCGAGCAGCTGCGGGCGCTCCAGCGCCGGCTGGGGCTGACCGTCGTCATGGTGAGCCACGACATCGGCGAGCTGGTGAGCGCCGCCGACCGCATCGCCTGCGTGAACCGGACGCTGCACTGGCACGACGCGCCTCAGCGTCTGAGCGACGAGGTGCTGGCGGGCGTCTACGCGTGCGAGCTGAGCGCCTACCGCGTGCACCACCACGCGATCTGCCACGAGGAGCACGCGGGGCACTGACCTCTCACCGCGGAAGCCAGAGATGCTCCGCGCGGCGGTCGCGGCCGGCGAGCGTCCAGAACACCGCGTCGTCCCCCCGGTGGGGGGCCTGGTCAGCGTAGGTGGCCCGGATCTGGTCCTCGAAGTCCCCGAGGCCGGCCGTCGCGATGATCTGGGAATACCGCCGCTGGGCAAGGGCGGCGTCCACCTCCGCCTGAAGCGACTCGGCCACGCCGGGCCGCGTGGCCCGCAGGACGCCACGGATCGCTTCGACGTGGGCCGTCATTGGCTTGCCCAGGCGGGTGGCGAGGTGGCCATGGCCGGCCACATAGACCGCGCCGGGCGTCTCGCGCAGATGCGCGAGGAGACGTGCGCCGTCGGCGCGCTCCTGCGGCCCGGGGATGTGGACGGCGGGGTTGTACGTGAGCGCAGCGAACTGCAGGAGCGCGGCGACGCCGATCATGCCCTCGAGGCGAGGGCGCATGGACGGCTTGACGGCCTGGGCGAGCTCGATGACACGGTGGTGGCCGAGGCCGAAGAGCAGGGCAATCCCGGCAGCGGCGGGGAGCAGATTGTTGCGGTGTCCGCCCTCCTCGGCGCGGCTGAGCCAGGCGGCGAAGATGAGACCGAGCACGGCGAAGAGCATCAGGCGCAGGGGGCCGCGGCGCGCCGGTGACTCGTTCGTGGCGAAGGGCAGAACGGAGAAGACCAGCGCGATGCCCAGGGGGCCGATCAGGTCGCTGTACCAGAAGGTGAGAAGACGGCTGGGGATGAGCAGCTGGCGCCAGTGCTGGCCCTGGACGTCGAAGATGTAGAACGAGGCCCAGCCGCCGCTCCAGCGCTCGAGGGCGATCATCGACCCGGCGATGCCGGCGGTGCTGAGCGCCCCGAAGAGGAGGCCGCGGCGCCAGTCCCACAGCATGGCGCCGAGGACGAACCACGGCGCGATGATGAGGGCCGTCTGCTTGGTGAGCCAGGCGAGCGTCAGGAGAAGCGCCGCGGAGGCCCAGCCCGGAACGCTGTGATGGTGGCGCAGGAGATGCAGCGTCGCGACGACGAGGAGAACGAAGAGCATGTCGACACGGGCGAGGTCAAACCACCCTCCCGTCAGCTCGAAGGTCGCGGCGAAGAGCCCGGCGGCGGCGAGCGCGGCGACGCCGCTGCGCGTCTCACGCCAGACGTGGAGCCAGATCAGGCCGAAGCAGCCGAGCGTCGAGGCGAAGGAGACCAAACGCAGAGCGAGATGCGTCGGCCCGGCGACCAGGCCCACAAGCGCGGAGACGTGGAAATAGAGCGGCGTGTAGCCGAAGGGAATGAACGCCAGCGAGGGCGCGGCGTAGAGCGGCTGGCCCTGGAGAATGCGCTCGACGGCGTCGACGTGGGCCCCTTCGAGCCACTCGATGTCGAAGGGGAAAGCCAGACGGCTGAGCGCCATGAAGAGCACGGCGGCGATCGAGACCCCGCCCGCGAGGGCCACCAGGGCACGCGCACCGCCGGCGAGGTCGCTCGGCCGTTCGTCGGGCACGCCCGGCTCGGTCATGGGCTCAGACCCCCGCAGGGGCGGGCAGGAGAGCCGTCAGCCGCTCCTCGGCGGCCCGGCGGCGCGTCTCGGCGGCGGCATCGAAGGGGATCGACTGGCCGACGTTGACGCAGTGGGTGCACGAGCAGGCCCGGGTGAGGATGTGCTCGCGCTGGGCGCGTGCGGCGGGCCCGTGCCAGACAGCATTCCAGTCGTGGTCGAAGTCCCTCACGTTGCCCACGGGCGGCAGCAGCTCGCACAGGCGGACGGTCCCGTTCGCCTCGAGCACGCCGGTGGCAGCGCCGGCCTGACAGTCGAGGTCGAGGAGACCGGCCGTGCGCACGTGCTGCTGCGTCCGGTAGAGCTCGACGAGGTGGGAGACGACGGAGGGCATCTCTCTGGGGTATCGGTCCCGGAGCAGCTGGGTGTTGAGCTCGATCGACAGGGCCTGGACCGCCCGCAGCTTGTCCAGCGGCGGGCCCTGGAGGCCCGGGACGGGCGTCTGGTCGCGCAGAGGCTCGATCGTGATGTAGTCGACGCGGCCGCTCCCGGCGAGCTCGCGCAGCAGGGCGGGCATGGCGTCGATGTTCGACGCCATGAGGCACGTCAGTGTCGACAGGCGGAGATTGGGATGTGTGCGCTGAAGCTCGCGCAGCGCATCGAGGGTCTCCATCGCCCGGGCGAAGTTGTTCTTCACCCCGCGGATGCGGTCGTGCATCTCAGCGGGTCCGTCGATGGAGACGCCGACGATGACCCGGCTCCCGGGAAAGCGCGACGCGAGACGGCCGGCCTGCTCGACCACCTGTGCGGTGCGAATGCCGTTCGTCGGCATGGCGATGGAGGTCTCGGGCCGCGCGACGAAGAGCGCCGCCTTGGCGGTGAGATCGGGATCGAGCGTCGGCTCGCCGCCGCTGAGCTGGAGCCCGCGCACGGGCGGCACGGTCTCCGCGACGCGCGCCCACTCCTCGAGCGTCATCTCGTCCTTGGGCCGGTTGAGCGAGTCCCAGTAGAAGCACGTCTCGCAGCGGGCGTTGCAGACGCTCGTGACGAAGATCGTCAGAACGGCGAGCTCGGACGGCGCTCTTTCGGGCCGCGCCTCGCGCTGCTGAGTGACGGTGCGCATGGGACGGAGGCTAGCCCGGGGGGCGGACCGAATGCCAACGGAATCGGGGCGCTGACGGGAGTGCCATTCCCGGGAGACACTCGAGGTTCTCCCGCTCAGGGACGGCACCCGCGCCGGCCAGAGCGGCGTCAAACCCCGTAGTGCTCGCGGATCAGCGCGGAGACATCGGACTCCGGCGCGGTGCAGCCGACGAGCCGCTTGCCGAGGATGAGACTCAGGCGCGGCAGCGCAGACGTGTCGAAGGGGTTGGCGAGAACGACATGGACCTCCGTCTCCGAGAAGGCGCAGGGGAAGACGCCGAGCTCGTGCGCGACCCGCGCCGGGATCTGGGCCAGCAGGCCGGGCGTGATCTCGACATCGTCGAGGGCGATGTAGGTCAGCCCGAGCCGCTTGGCGGCGAGGCGCGTGAGGTCCGATTCCAGAGGAGAGCGGTCCTCGCCCATGGATCTCACCGCGCTGCGTTGACCGCGTTGCTCGTCTCGGCCAGCCAGATGCCTTCCAGGACATCGCGGAGGCGGTGGTAGACGGCGGTGGAAACGAGGCGGGGGCCGGTGAGGATCTGGGAGAGGTGGACCTCCGTGACGGCGTGCGTGGCGGCGTCGATCTCGACGAGGAGGAACGCGTCGCGGAGGAAGGCGCGTCCGGCGCCGCGATCCAGGGTGAGCGTGTATTCGTGGCCGTCGAGGCGGCCGGTGACGGCGGGCAGGCCGTGGTCGTCGTGGCAGTGAAAGCCGTCCTGCGGAGCGGCCTCGAGGTACGACGCGCGGGTGGCGAAGAGCCGGGGCTTCATGACGAAGGGGCCATCGTGCTCGGGGCAGTGGGTGTCGCAGTTGCCGCACTCGTTGCACCAGTCGGCGAAGTTGGCGAGTTGGTGATCGCGCTCGACGCGGAGCGGGGCGGCGGGGGTGACGCTGAGGCCCTCGCGGGGGCAGAAGGCGACCGCGGCGACTGGCCGCTCGCCCGGGCGTGTCTCGTAGGCGAACATCGCGTCGTTCGGGCAGACGGGGATGCACTTGTCGCAGGAGACGCAGTCGTAGAAGGACAGACGCGACTCGAGCCGGCGCGGGGGCTTGGCGTTCTTGGCGAAGTGGTAGCGCGGATCCGCGGGCAGCTGGCGGGCATAGGCTTCCAGGTGCGCGGCTTGGCGGGCAACATCGCCGGCGCCGGCGCGCAGGCTTGTCTTGCCCTCCCTGGCCAGGAGCTTCTCGAAGTCCCGCAGCTGGTCGGCCATCCGTCCGTAGCCGCCGGGGCGCAGGAGGTCGGTGCAGGTGGTGATGGGGACGCAGCCGCTGCGGACGATGTCGGCGAAGTTCTTGCGGTCGATGCCGGCTGAGAACGACATGCCGCGGTCCCACGCCATGGCGCGGCGCCACTCGTCCATCAGCACGGTCGTGATGACATGGAGCGGCTGGCCGGAGAGGTAGCGGATGGCCTCGCGGCGGGGGAACGGCCCCTCGTCGTTGATCGTCTCGAGCGTGTTGCTGAACTTGACGTTGAGGCCGAGGCCGAGCCGGTCGGCCTTGGCGCGGAGGCCGCGGATGAGATCGAGCGAGTCGCGGTACTGAAGACCGGTCTCGTAGGCCTTGGGATTTGTCCGCAGGTGATCGTAGCCCAGCGTGCCGCGCAGAAGTCCGTCGACGCGCTCCTGGCCGAGCATCGTGGGGTTCATCTTGACCACGGTGTGGATGCCCATCTCCTCGAGGAGGTGGGTGCAGATGCCCTCGATCTCCTCGGGGGGGCAGCCGTGGAAGGTCGACAGCGTGGCGGTGCGCGACAGGCATGGGTCCGGGCGGTGGCGCAGGAGCCGGGGAAACTCGGCGGCGATCTCCCGCCCGAGGCGGTCGATCCACGCCGAGGCGTCGCGCATCGTGCGCAGGAACTCCGTGACGCGCCGCGAGCGGATGCCCTTCAGGTCGTAGCCGACGGAGATGTCGTAGATGACCGGGTCCTGCTCGGGGGTGAGCGGGGCCGGGGCGCCGATCCAGTTCTCCCCCCGGGCGATGTTCACGAGCCAGGCACCGGCGACGTACTCGTGGATCGACTCCTCGATCGTCAGCTCCTGGCTCCACTCGATGTTGAATCCGATGGTGCGCGTGTCGATGCACGGCCGCGGTATCTGCAGGCGGTCCATGATCTGGACCGTCTTGAGCTCCATGATCCGCCCCCCGGCCAGGTAGGCGAGCAGGATGTTCTGGGCCATCTGCGAGTGCGGCCCGGCGGCCGGCCCGGCGGGCGTCGCCGCACGCTGACCGTGGAACTCGACCGAGAGGTCGATGCCTGGCGCGGGCGACCAGAACTGCTTGGCGGGGAGATCGAAGAGCTTGCCCTCGCGCACCTCACGGACGAGGCGCGCGACGTGGTCGCGGAAGCGGCTGGGCCGGAGCTCACGCATGGCGAAGAGATCATCCCTTCCACGCGGGGCCGGCCGATGGCAAGGGAAGAGGCACCAGCGCCGCCCCCCCGGGGCTCACTCGCCCTCTTTGGCCTCGCTGGCGCGCGTGACCGAGGAGATGGCCGCGTGGGAGAAGTCGATCTCGACGCCCTTCGCGACCTGCACCGTGACGATCTTGGCCTCGTCATCGGTCTTCACGACTTTGCCGTGGATGCCTCCGATCGTGACGATGCGGTCGCCCCGGTGCAGCGTCGTCAGCATCTTCTGACGCTCCTGCTGCTGGCGGCGCTGAGGAGCGGAGATCAGTGTGTAGTAGAGAAGGAAAATGAACCCCACGAGGAAGATGAGCATCAGCTCGGGGTTCTGCTGAGCCCAGGTGAGCTCAGGCGAGGAGGGATCGGCCGTCGTCGTGGCCGCGGCGAGGAGGAGGTCCGGCGTCATGGGCACGCGACTCTAGTCACGGGCGGGCGGGGTGCAAGGGGAAACAGGCCCGGGGGGCGCGGCGGGCGCGCGGCGCAGCTGGCCCAGCCGCAGACCGTCCGCCCACAGGTAGTAGAGGCCGATGATGAGATTGGGGATGATCTGCCAGACGTGGATGACGACGCTGTAGGCGAAGGCGATGCCCTTCTGGCCGTCGGCAATCAGACCCAGCGTCAGGAGCGATGCGATCACCCCGATCTCGTACAGCCCCCAGTACCCTGGCGACGCCGGCAGCAGGATCGCCACACACACGAACACGACCACGGCCCACGCCTGGGCGAAGCTCATCTCACTCAGCTCGGGGAACCCCCAGGCCATGACCCACACGCTCAGCGCAACGGTGGCCCACACGGCGACCGTCCAGAACAGAATCGCCAGGACCGCGAGGGGACTGCGCAGCGAGTGGAAGCCGCCGATCAGGTGCTCGAGCTGCGTGATGAGCGGCCGGCTGAGCTTCGCGGGGAGCACTCCGGCGAGGACGCGCTCCATCAGCCGCCGGGTGACCGGAATCAGAGTGACCACGATCCCCGCGAGGACGACGAGCACGAGCACCGCCGAGGACTTGACCGCCAGCTGCATCTCGGCCGCACGGAGCGTCCACTGCCCGAATGTGACCTCGGTCGGCAGCGTCGCCCCCAGCAGGAACAGCACCACGGCCAGGCTGGCGAGCAGCACGACGCCGTCGAAGATCCGCTCCAGGAGCACTGAGCCGAAGGCCTTGGTGAAGGGGATGGGGGCCTTCTGCGCGAGCGCGACACACCGGGCGAACTCGCCAGCGCGGGCGGGGAGGAGGGAATTCATCATGAACCCGATCATCAGCGGCCCGAAGCACTGGTGCGAGGTGAGCCCGTGACCCGGCAGCAGCGCGCGCCAGCGGATCGCCCGGCACCACATCGAAACGAGCGAGATGACAATGAAGGCGGCATGGATGTGCCACGGCACCGCGGCGATGTGCCCGGGGATCTTCTCCGGTTCCTCGATCAGCCGGTAGCAGACGTACAGCAACCCGCCCGTCACCAGAGCCGGGAGAACGCCGCGCAGAAGGAAGCCCCTCACGGCTGACCTCGCCCCAGCAGGGCCTGCGCCGCCCCCTGCGCCGCGCTGTACACGCGCGCCAGCGGCACGCCGGACGACTCCGCGAGACGGCGGCAGTCCTCGAACTCCGGCGACGCTTGGATCGCCTCCTCCCCCCACAGCCCGACCTTGACCCCCACCCGGCCCCACGGGGTCTCGACGCTCTCCATCCGCCGCCGCAGGGCCAGCCGTTCGACCTCCTCCACGCGCACCCCAAAGGTCGACGTGCGCCGAAACAGGCTCTCGATGACGGCGTCGCGCTGCTCGGGAGCGACGAGGGCGGCGAGGCGGACGCCGGGGCGGCCTTTTTTCATGGTGACGGGCCCGAGGTGCACATCCAGTGCCCCGGCGGCGAGACCGGCCTCGATGACCGGTGCAATCAGCTCCGGCGTCATGTCGTCGATCTCACACGACACCATCAGCAAGCGCCGCGACTCCACCGGTAGACGCCCGCCAGACTCCGCCAGCTGGCCCAGCATGGCGCGGACAATGTTGGGTCTCTCCGCGAAATCCCGGCTGCCCGCGCCGTGCCCGATCGCCTCCACCCGCATCGGCGGCTGGCGCCCGTACTCCGTGGCCAGTGTGCGCAGGATCGCGGCGCCCGTCGGCGTCGCCAACTCCCCCGGCTGGCCCTCACCGTGCACCGGCACGCCCCGCAGCAGCTCCGCTGTCGCCGGCGCGGGCACAGGCATCAGGCCGTGGGCGCATTTCACTGTGCCGCCGCCGACATTGACGGCGCCTGCGCTGGCCGTCTCGACGCCGAGCGAGGTGACGAGGTGCATCGCGCCGCAGATGTCGATGATGGCGTCGACGGCTCCGACTTCATGGAAGTGCACTTTCTCGGCCAGAATGCGGTGAACGCCGGCCTCGGCCTGCGCCAGCCGCCGGAAGCAGGCGACGGCGCGCTCCTTGGCCCGTGGCGCGAGCGCGCTGTGGGCGATGTGGCCCTCGATCTCCGGCAGATGCCGGTGCCCATGCTCCTCGCGCTCGAGGATGACTTCGATCCTCGTCGCGGTGATTCCGGCGCGTTCGACGCGGTGGCGCTCCAGGTGCCAGCCACTGACGGGCAGCGTCTTCAGCGCCGCCTCGAGCGCGGTGAAGTCGCCTCCGGCGTCGACGAGGGCGCCGAGGACCATGTCTCCGGCGATGCCGGACGAGCAGTCGAGGTGCAGGTGGGTCACGGTCTCACATCCGGGGCGAAGGGCGCCGGGTTATAGTCCAGCGTGCGCGGGTCATGCCAGCTGATTGTGGCACCTTGACAGCCCTGAGCCCCTTCGCGTGAATGCCGCTGCGCCAGGCGTTTCCCCCCACCGCACCGGCGCGGCCCGATGCCGGACACCGCTCTCGCTCCTCGCACCCGTCTCTCGCTGGTCATTCCCGTGAAGGATGAGGCTGAGAGCCTGCGCCCACTCGTCTCCGAGCTCGTCGAAGCCGGCCTGCCCGCTCACTTCGACCTCGAAGTTCTCCTGGTCGACGACGGCTCCTCCGACCAGACACCCGAGATCATCGCGGACCTGATGGGCGAGCACGTCTTCCTCCGGTGCCTGCGCCTGGACCGCACCCTCGGCAAGTCGGCGGCGCTGGACGCGGGCTTCCGCGCGGCGCGTGGCGAGATCCTGGCCATGATGGACGGCGATCTTCAGAACGATCCGCGGGATCTCCTCCCCATGGTCGACACACTCCGGCAGGGCTTCGACCTCGTCAGCGGGCGACGCGAACGGCGGGCGGACACGCTCTGGCGCAGGGTGCAGTCGCGCATCGCCAACCACGTGCGCCAGTTCGTCCTGCGCGATCACGCGACCGACTGCGGCTGCGGCATCAAGGTCCTCCGCCGCGAGTGCGTGGCACGTCTGCCGATGTTCCGCGGGGCCCACCGCTTCATGGAGGCTCTCATTCAGGCCCAGGGCTTCCGGTTCAAGCAGATCCCCGTCAACGACCGGCCCCGGCGGCACGGCGAACCGAAGTACACGTTCCGTCGCCGGGGCATTCTCCGGCCCACGGTCGACATGCTCGGCGTGCTCTGGCTCCGGCGCCGGATGGACCGCTGCGAGGCGCGCCCCGTGGAGCCTCCGGAGCCGCGCGGATGATCGCATCGATCGAACCCGCCCCTCGCCGGGGCGTGACGGCCCTCGTCCTCGTGACGGCCACGCTCGCCGCGCTGGCGCTGACGGGCTACCGCTGCTTCCGCTCGGACCACATCACGCAGGTGCCGATGCTCTGGCGCAGCATCGACCCGGCGCTGTTCGCGCGCGACTGGTTTCTGAGCGGCCCGGCGCACTACTCGACTCGCGCCATCTTTTTCCGCCTCGAGCGCCTGCTGATGACGGTGATGACCCTCGAGCTGGCCCTGTTCGTCCAGTTCCTGGTCTACCTGTTCGCCTATGTCTCCGCGATGTGGATCACCTGCCGCCGGCTGGGGCGCGGTCCGGCAGTCTTCGCGCTGTGGGTCCTCTTCGCCGCCGCGGCCCGGGAGTTCGGATCGCTCGCGGCGGTGGACGTGCTCGAGGATCTCACGATACCGCGCATGTATTCCTACGCCGCGTCGATGTGGGCGATTCCGCTCCTGCTGGGGGGACACCATCTGGCGGCGGGGCTGGTGCTGGGCCTTGCGGGTCTGATCCACGCCGCACCGTCAATCCAGTTTCTCCTGGTCGCCGCCGCCTGGCTCCTGACGATGCGAGGCTCGCGGGGCGGGCTGCGGGGAGCGGGCGTCATGGCCGCGGCGTTCGCCATCTGCTACTGGCCGCAGGCGATCCTCCTCAGCGACGTGATCTCCTCGCATCTCTACTCGCCCCAGGAGGTGATCCGCTGGCTCGCACTCGTGCGTCATCCGCACCACATGCTGCCCAGCGAGTTCTCCGGGCGCGACTACGCGCAGATGCTCTCGCTGCTGGCGTTCGCCGCGGCGCTGGCGCACTCGCGGCGGGCCGACGCGGGTGACCGCGCGATGCTGCGGCTGGCCGGCGTGCTGACGGTGTACGTGGCGATCTCCTGCGTCTTCATCGAGGTGATCCCCGTGGCGACTTGGATTGCGTTCCAGCCGCTGCGGATGTTCGCGATCTTCCGGATGCCGCTGTTCTTCCTCGTCGCGGGGCACGTCGCCCAGCTGCTCCGGAGCGGACGGCGGGGAGACCTGGCCCGGGGCGTGCTCACCGCGCTGGCGGCGCTGAACGTCGACAACGAGAAGGGGGCAATCCTGACGGGCTATCTCCTGATCGAAGCCTTGCTCGTGGCCTCGGCCCGGTGGCTCGGCGAGCAGGCGCATGGCCGCCTGTGCGGCGCGGCGACGCTGCTGAGCGTCGGCCTGTGGTGGCCGCACGGGCGCTCGCGGACGGTGATGGCGG
>JABWBI010000089.1 GCA_013360565.1 Candidatus Sumerlaeia bacterium
GATCCTGCACATTCCAGGCCGGAGCGAACTCGCCCATTCGGAAGGAGAGAAGACACACCCAGACAATCCAGGGCAGCGGCGCCAGGACGAGCAGCCGGGCCCGCCGGTCTTCACGGTGCCATGCGAGTCCCAGCACCGCGCCGAGCCAGGGGACCAGTGCGGCCTCTTTGGCCAGTGTGGCGCCAGCCATGGCCAGCGTCGCGGCGACCCAGCGGTCACGTCCGATCAGCCACACACTCACCATCAGCAGGCAGATCATCAGCCCATCCGGGCAGAGATACTGCGCCCCCAAGAGCACCCCCGCGTTGGCGCCCGCCAGTGTGGCCCACCACGCAGCCAGCCCGCGCTCGCGCAGCCACAACCCCGCGAACAGGCCTCCGATGCCCGCCGCGGCGACTCCCACCGCGGCGAGCGCGTAGACGGCCAGCTCCGGGTCTCCCGCGCTGAGCAGCCAGCCGAGCAGCGGAAACAGAAGTCGCTGCCGCCGGGCGGCAGGGATGGCGGGGTCGGCGCCCAGGGGTTCGAGCGCCATCACGAGGTAATACTGGCCATCGTACCCGTCCTGGCCCCGCTGCACTGCGGTCCAGTCCGGCAGACGGCCATCCCGCCACAGCGGCGGCCCGTGCGTCTCGCCCACCGCCGCCAGCACCGTGAGATTCGCCCCTGTGCGCACCGTCACTGCCAGGGACGCCGCCGTCGCGAGCACGGCGCACATCGCCGCGGCGGTGAACACGGAGCGGGCACCTGGTGTCGAAGTCATCGGAGCGGCACTCTTCGCCCGCCTCCCCGGCGGCGCAACATCAAAGCGCGGGCCGCACTTGTCCCTTGATTTCGGGGGCACTGAGCCGCAATCTCTTGCGCCTCCGAATCCAGCTCTCACGAAGGAAGCGAAAATCGCCATGCGCGCACTTGCCGTCACTCTCGCTCTCGGACTCACCGCCGCTGCGGCGGCCCAGGAGACCACTGACCTCGCCGCCGA
Organism: Candidatus Sumerlaeia bacterium; assembly: GCA_013360565.1. Classification (GTDB taxonomy): domain Bacteria; phylum Sumerlaeota; class Sumerlaeia; order JABWBI01; family JABWBI01; genus JABWBI01. The sequence continues at coordinate 980 of JABWBI010000089.1, forward strand.
GCACGGCCTCACGGAGCCCGGCCTCTATGCCGTCTTCCAGACGAGCCATGGCACGTTTGTCGCCGAGCTTTTCCCCGAGGAGTCCCCTGTCACGGTCCAGAACTTCGTCGACCTCGCCACCGGGGCCAAGCCCTGGCGCGCCATCGACCGCTCCTCGCCCGGCGGCGACCAGAGCGAGCACACCGATGACCCCTTCTACGACGGCACCATCTTCCACCGCGTCATTCCCGGGTTCATGATCCAGGGCGGCGCGCCCCGCGGTGTCGCCAATCCCGGCGCCTCGGGCCCCGGGTTCACGATCCCCGACGAGTTCTCCCCCGATCTTCGCCACGACGTTCCCGGCCGTCTGAGCATGGCCAACGCCGGTCCCGGCACGGGCGGCTCGCAGTTCTTCGTGACCGTCGCCCCGACACCGTGGCTCGACGGCCGTCACACGATCTTCGGCCAGGTCATCCAGGGGCAGAATGTCGTCGACGCCATCACCACCGTCGACCGTGACCCCCAGGATCGCCCGCTTCAGGACGTCGTCCTCGAGCGCGTGTCAATCGTGACCGTCGGCCAAGAGGCTGGCGAGCCTGTGGCCGCGGCCAGCCCCGAGACCTCGAACTGACCAAACGCACTCTGCGTCTGCGCAAGTCCCACGGCTCCAGAGGCACTCTCATGCGCCGGCTCTCCTTGACCCTCGCCCTGCTCGCGCTCGTTCCCGCCGCCACGGCGCAGACGCTCGCGAGCGGCGAGGTTCGGGCCGCCTCACCCGAAGGGGAGTTTTCCCGCGTCGCCGGTCTCTATGCCCTGTTCTACATCGGCGGCGAGCGCAGCTTCGCCTGCCGCCTCTTCGAGGACAAGACCTACCGCAACGTGCGGAACTTCATCGACCTCGCGTGCGGCTACCGGGAGTGGACCGACCCCCGCGACGGCACGACGCGCCGCGAGCCCTACTATGACGGCACGATCGTGTACCATGTCGCCCGCAATGCCATGCTCGTCGGCGGCGATCCCCTCGCCAATGGCCTCGGCTCTCCCGGCCACTTCGTCGAGGACGAGATCCGGCCCGACCTCACGTTCGATCTCCCCGGCCGCCTCGCCATGGCCAATCTCGGCGGGCGGCCCGACACGAACTCCGGCACCTGGTTCGTCACGGCCTCGCCCCTGCCCGAGCTCACCGGCCGGCACACGATCATCGGCGAAGTTGTTCAGGGTCTCGACGACGTGATCGAGATCACGCGGGCCCCCGCCGACCGCGCGGGGCGGCCCCTCGAGGAGATCCTCGTCGAGCGCGTGGACATCGTCCGCATTCTCGAGCGCGGTGTTGTCGTCCGCTACGAGCGCAGCACGACCCGGCCGTACAACGAGATCGAGGGACTCCCCATGGCGGCGAGGACGACCGACCTGCCGATCTGGCTCCGCCCCGAGGGCAGCGCGGCCATCGAGCTGCCCCCGCTGCCGCCCATCTACGGCGCGCTCGGCCCCGAGTGACGCCCACTCAGATGGCGAGCAGACAGATGTCGTTCTCCTCGGCCATCTTGATCGCCTCCTCCTGATCGAAGAACAGCGTCTCCCCGGCGCTCATCGCGAGGACGGCGCACCGCGCCCGCACGAGGTGCTTGATGGTCGTGATTCCGACGATGGGCACATCGAAGCGCCGGTCCTGCTTGGGCTTGCTGACCTTCACGACCACGGTCCCGGGGCCCGCCACTTCGCCCGCCCGCAGGATGGTCTGATCGGTCCCCTCCATCGCCTCCACCGCCACCACTGCGCCGCTCTTGACGACGACCGTCTGGCCGATGTCGAGCCCCGCCACCGACTTCGCCAGGCCCTGTGCGAACTCCACGTCGGCCATCTCCTGGTCCGTCGGCCGGCGGTGATTGGTCAGCAGCCCGCGCTGTGGCAGCAGATCGCTCAGGTAGTGCGCCGAGTCGATGAACTCGATGTTCTCCGCCGCGAACTCCTCCACCACGCGGCCGAGGATCGAGTCGGCCTGCTTGGACTTCAGCGAGGTGATGATCTTCAGCGCGCGGCGGTCGAGCGTGTGCAGCTTGAAGATCTGAGTCACCGGCACGCGCCCGGCCATCACGGCGTAGCGCAGCCCCTCCTCGTGGAAGAGGTCGATCGCGCGCTGGAGCTGGCCCAGCGCGAGCCAGTGCACCCGCGCGGCGAGCTCTTCGATGCGCGGCGAGGTCAGCTTCTTCACCGCGAAGGCGACCACCTCGACGTTGCGCCGGCGCGCCGCCTCGGCGAGGAGCAGGGGGAAGTTGCCCTGCCCAGCGATGAGGCCCAGGCGGCCGGGGCGGACCTTCTTGAAGAGCATCGCCGCCGCCTCTCAGGCGCCCTCCTTCTCCCGCTTGGAGGGGTTCTGCAGGGCGAACCGGATCTCACACGATGCCGCGAGCTCTCCGTTCACCGTCGCCTTCGCCTCCACGGAACCGAACGGTCCCCGCAGCCTGAGCAGATTTGCCTCGAGAATGAGCGTGTCCCCCGGCACCACCGGCCGGCGAAACTTCGCATCGTCGATTCCCGTGAGATAGACGATCCAGCCCTCATGCCCCTCGACCGCGAGCTCCATGATCGCCGCCGCCTGCGCGAGCGCCTCGGTGATCAGCACCCCAGGCATGATCTTGTGCCCCGGGAAGTGGCCCTGGAAGAACGGCTCGTTCGCCGTGACGTTCTTCAGCGCCTTGACCGACTTCAGCGGGTCGATCTCCAGCACCCGGTCCACCAGCAGAAACGGGTAGCGGTGCGGAATGATCTGCTCGATCTGCTCGATGGTCATCGGCAGGGTGAACCGCAGGCGCGCGGGCGCCGCAGTGCTGGTGTCGCTCATTGGAGACGTCACTCCCACGGGTTGATCACATTGGGGGACCCATGCTCGGGAACCCCGCCCCGCTCTGTCAACTCTTCACTGGGCCATGAAGCCCGAGAGCTCGACCGGGATCGTCGAGTTGTTCGGCAGCGCCGGCGTCGCCACATCGACGATCGTCCAGTTGTTGGGGAACATGTTCGGTGTCGTGCTGCCCGCATTGCGCGAGAGCGAGTTGTCGCTGGCTGTGGAGTGGGTGGTCCGCTGATTGGCCGTCAGGGTGATGATCAGGCCGTTCGATCCCCGGGTGCGGAAGAAGCGGTCCGACGCCGGCGTCGTGTTCCGATAGAGGAAAGCCTCGTGGAAATCGTCGTCGTCATTCGTCCCGCCGGCGGGCGTGCGAGTGATCAGCGCAATCGCGCAGTCGTTGGCGTTCGTCAGGCTGAAGTTCACGAAGTCCTGCCGCTGAGCCGGCGGAAGCGCTGCCTCGATCGACGCGGCAATGGCCGACGACTGCGTCGCGCTGTTGTAGATCACGAACAGGCCTCCGGGCGGCACGAGACCGGTGATGTCCCACGCGAGGTTCTCCGTCTCTGCGCCGGGGGGAGATGTCGGCAGGTTCGAGTCCGAGTGGACGACGTGGTAGTCCTGCCCCCCTTCGAGCACGACGTCGCGCCCTCCGGCGTTGATCAGCTCGATGAAATTCCGGTCGTCGGTGCCGACATCGTCGAAGATGAACTCGTTGACCAGCAGGAGGCCAGGATTCGGATCGATTCCCAGCGCAAAGTCCGCCACCACCGGCAGGTGATCCGAGGTCCCATTGGCCGCATCGTTCGTGTCGTCCGCGAGCAGGCCCGAAGCTGTGAGCGCCGCCGGAGTCATGGCCAGCGTGTTGATGATGAACCCATTGACCATGTGAATCGCCGCATCGGTGTACACGAACCGGTCATAGCGCGAGGCCGGATTGGCGCTGGTGCTCGGCGATGTGTGGACATCGATGGCCGTGTGCTCATAGGGCGTCGCGTCTGTCATCTGCGTCCCATCCCAGTCCGGCGGTGAGTCCGCTCCGTGCGTCACTTCATCGAAGATGTTCCCAGTCACCAGCGTCCGGTTGGCCGCATAGGGCGCACTTTCGTGCCCGTCGTTGGTGTTCAGGTTCATGTCTCCGGTCACCACGATCGGTGTGAACGCCGGCAGATCGATGGTCCCGCCGGCCGTCCGCGCGTCCCGCATCCAGCCGATGATCGCGTCGGCGTGGGCCTGGCGTGACTGCGCGCCGGACAGAGTGTCGCCGGGTGTGAAGTGCACGTTCATCACGTACACGTCCTGGGCATACGTCGCGCCGGGCAGGTCCACCAGTGCCGCCGTCACGCCGCGCGGGTGGGCCGATGAGGGGCTGGTGTCCACCGCCGTCAGCAGCAGAGGATAGCGGCTCGCGAGCACGTTCCGGTCGCCCGCCGAGGCCAGCCCCAGGTGGACGGTCCAGTCGCCGGCGAGAAGCGACTCCAGCCGCGTCTCGATCGTCGCCGAGCTCAGCGCCGGCGTGATCTCCTGGAAAGCGATGATGTCCGGGTCGATCACCTGGAGGACGCGCTGGTACTCGTCGTCGTTCGTGGCGTCCGAGATGAACTGATTGCGCGTGTTGAAGGTCAGCATCCGGATGTCGGTGACGTTCTCACGGCTGAAGTCTCCGGCCGCGGGGTCATGGGCGGCGGCCAGCGGGGCCGCGAGCGCCAGCAGCAGCGGGACGGGGTGTCTGGTGGGCAGCATTCGTGTGGGAGTCCGTTTCGGCAGAGATCAAGCTCACAGTCTCTCGCAGACCCTGTCCCGTGTCACGTCAATACGGGTGCCCCGCGCCGCTTTTCCGCCTCAGCGCAGTGTCAGGCCGAGCAGCGGCACCACCGGCGGGTTGGGCAGGCCGGGCGTCACCGTCCCCGGGATGGACCAGCCTGCGTAGGAGCTGGCGTCCACGAATCCCGGATTCCGCGCGTACGAGAAAGCGTCGGAGATGATCTCGAAAGGGGTCAGGTTCCGCGGTGTCAGCTCGATCACGGTGTTCACCGTGCTCGCCGTGCGCATGAAGCGCCGCCCGAACGGGGCGATGTCTTCGTAGCCGTACGCATCCACCGCCACGTCGACGGTGCTCTCGACATCGTAGTGCGCATTGACCACGAGCGCCAGTCCCGACGCCTGATTGTTGATCAGCACCAGGTCCGGGTGGTCCTGGCGCTGCAGGCGCGGCATCTGCTCGATCACGCTCCGCAGGCCCGAGGTCTCGCCGACGGCGTCGTACAGCACGAAGACACCGCCGGGCGGGATGACCCCCTGCAAGTCCAGCCGCCCCGTCTGATTCGGCAGCGCGGGCACCGACGACGGCAGGATGCCGTTGCAGCGGACGATCTGGTAGTCCACGGGCGCCTGCAGGTTCACCTCCTGCCCCCCCACGTTGATCAGCTCCACGAAGGTCCGGTCATCGGCCCCGGCGTCGTCCACCGAGAACTCGTTGATGAGCACCCGGCCCAGCGCCGGCTCCGGTCCCAGCGCGAAGTCCACCACCACGGGGAGGTGATCTGTCGCCAGCGTCGTGTCGTTGGCCTGCAGCGCCGGGTCGCCCGCCTCCATCGCCGCGGTCGACAGCGTCAGCGTGTTGAAGACGAATCGCCCCCGGGCGCGCAGCACGCTGTCGGTGTAGTAGAAGCGGTCGAGCCGCGAGCCCGGCGAGTAGACGGTCGGAAAGGTCATCTCGCGCCCCGTCATGTGGTCGTAGGGCGCTGGGTCGCTCAGCGGCGTGCCGTCCCAGTCCGGCGGGGAATCCGCCCCGTACGAGGAGGTGTGGTGAATGTCGCCGTCCAGGAAGGTCCGCGACGCGTGGTACGGCGCCGCGTCTCCGCTGTTCTCGAATCCCAGGTTCGTGTCGCCCAGCACGACCATCGGTGTCCCCGCGGGCAGCGTGATGTTGCCCCCGGGATTCCGCGCGTCCCGCATCCAATTCACGATCGCATCCGCGTGGCGCTGACGCCGCGCGTGCGCCCCCGACGGGCCGAGGGAGCCTCCCGGGTACATGTGCACGCCCATCACGTACACGTCCGTGGTGCCGTAGACTGCATTCGGCAGATCGATCAGCGCCGCCGTCACCCCTCGCAGGTCCGACGCCGGGACCGTGTCGATGATCGCTGTGCCCTGGACGAACGGATAGCGGGAGGCCAAGATGTTGCGGTTGAATCCGTCGGTGATCCCCCGCAGGGCCGTCCAGGACCCTCCCAGGATCGTCCCCAGCGCGCTGGCGATTGCCGCCTCCGACAGGTCCTTGTTCACCTCCTGCAGCGCGATGATGTCGGGATTGATCCGCCGGAGGATCCGCGTGATGGGCCCTGCCGTCAAACTTGGGTCGGTGATCAGATTGTCCAGGACGTTCCAGCTGAGCATCCGGATGTCCGTCGCGCTCTGCCGGGCGAAGTCGCCCTCCGCCGGATCATAGGCACCGGCCCCGCCCACTCCCAGCAGGAGCGACGCCACGGCAGCGGGTATCAAGCGCGTGCAGCGCAGTGGGGACACGTCGGCGCGCTTTGCGTTCCAAAGAGTCGAGCCCGGGACTCTAGCCATCGTCCCTGGAGCCGTCAAGTTCAGCCGGCCTGTGGCGTCTGGGGTTGCCAAGCGACCCCGCGCGGCGTCACTCTTGCCGCCCCGATCTCCGCGCCGAGGTGTGCCGATGGCTGCCACGTCCGCCAACCCCAGCTCCGCTCCCGCCTCGCCCCCCCGCCGTCGCCGCCGATGGCCCCGCGTCCTGGGCATTCTGGCCGGACTTCTCCTTCTGCTTCTCGTGGGCGCCTACTTCCTGATCACCTCCCAGGCTTTCCTGCGCCGGATCGCCGCGTCAGCCGTCGAGCGAAGTCTCGGCGGGACGCTCACAGTCGAGCAGATCGACTTCAACGTCTTCAGCCGCCTCGGTCTCCGCGGTCTCGTCCTCACCGGCCCCGCTCCCGAGCGCGACCGGGTCGCCATCAGCCGTCTCGACGTGACGTACGACCTCTTTTCCCTGCTCGGCGGAGAGCCCCACATCACACGCCTCGAGATCGACGGCGCGCAGATCGCGCTCACCCGGCTCAGCGACGGCCGCCTCGCCCTCCTGCGCAATCTCAGGCCCTCGGAGCCGGAGCCCGGCGGGGGAGGAGCCGCTCGCCTCGACACGCTCCGAGTGCTCGATGTCTCCATCGCGCTGACGGACCGTGCCACCGGACTGCCCGATCCCCTCGACGCGGCACTCACCATCGACACACTGACGGGCCAGAACCTCGACACGCGTCGCGGGCTCGAGGATCTCGAACTCGAGGCGCGCGTGGAGCGCGTGACGCAGGGAGATCACACGGCACTCACAGGAGGGCGCCTGACGGGCACCGCGGACCTGACACAGGGCGACTCCGGCACTGCGGCAGTCGCGGCGACGTTCGAGGCATCGGGCTTCGAGGGGACGTGGCGCGGAACGCCGCTGACCGATGACCGGGTCACTCTTCGCACCGACGTCGAGACCTCCGCGGATGGCGACGCGACCATCCGCATGGCCGAGCTCGCCCTTGAGCGCGATGGCCAGCGGGCGGCGACCGTCACCGTCACGGGCCAGATCAACGCGCAGGCCAAGGAGGGAACTCTGAGCATTGCGCTCTCGGATGTCACCGACGCGGCCTTCGAACTCCTCATGGCGCGGCCTGGGGGCGTGGACTTCGGCCGCTCGACGGCGTCTGGCCAAGTCGATCTCATGATGCGAGAGGGCGGACAGCAGATCGGCGTCGATGCTCACATGGATCTGAGCGACTTCAGCGTGGACGTGCCCGGCTCGGACGCTGGCCGGACGCCCTCTCTCGATCTGCGCCTGACATCCTCGATGACCCTCGATCAGGCGCGACAGACCCTGCGGGTCGCGTCGCTCGGTGTGTCGAGCGATATCGGGGACGAGCCGCTCCTCGATGCCTCACTGAGCCGGCCGATGACAATCGTCCTGGGGTCCGGCGCCAACGAGGAGGCGCCCCCGGCCTCGATCGATGTGACGCTGCACGGCTTCGATGTGGGCCGGATGCACTCTCTGCTTCCCCCCCAGGCAGGCGAGCGGCTGCGCGGAGGCATCGTCCGGGGGCGTGCGACGATTCGCGTGGACGACGGAGGCCGCGTGATCACGGCGGCGGGGTCGATGGACGGCGACGGCCTGGTGTTGGCCCCCGCGGGCGCGGCGCTGCCGGCACTCGACCTGCGTTCGGGATTCGACCTCACGGCAAACCCGTCACAGCAGCACCTGACGATCCGCCAGAGCTCGGCCGAAATCCGCCGTCCGGGCGCGGAGCCCGGGACACTGGAGATCGCCGGTGACATGGATTTCCGGTCGAGCGAGGGCACGATCCACGTCCGCGCCGAGCAGTTCGACCTCACACTGCCCGGACTCGCCCTCGATGCCGAGAGCGGGGTCGCCCTCACCGCCGGCACTCTCGACACCAACACGGTCCTGACTCTCGCGCAGGGCGGACAGGGCATCGACGTCACCAGCCAGACCTCGTGGGAAGGCCTCAATCTGGTGCTCACGGCTGCCGGGGCCGAGCCGCTGCCGGTACCTCGCGGCTTGGTTCAGGTCGAAGCACAGCGGACGCCCCAGGCCACCGTGATCGAGAGTCTCAGCGCCGACCTCAGCGAGCAGGGCAACCTGACCGCAAGCGGCCGGCTGGGCGCGGGCGGAGACGGCGAGATCACGGCGACTCTCACCGACCTCAACCTCGGGCTTGTGAACGCCCTCATGGGCGCCGGCGCACCGGTGCGCATCGACGAGGGCGACGTGGACGGCCAAGCCACGGTCACCCGGTCCGGAGACACGACCACGATCGCCTTCGAGGGCGCGGGGGAGATGCGCCGCTGGACGATGACGAGCACGGGCGAAGCGATGCCTTCACTCGGTGCACGCGGCATCGCCACCGTGGCCGTTCACCCCGTCACGGGTGTCGTCGCCGAGCCCCTCCGTCTCGCCATCGTCAGCGATGGGCGGGAGGCGGGGCAGATTCAAGGCCGCGCCACGGTCGCCACGGGCGCTTCGCCGGCCGTGGAGTTCGATGGTACGGTCGAAGGCGTCGACTTGGCGGCCTTCCGGCCCTTCCTGGGTGACGCCGCCTCGCAGATTCGCAGTGGCCGCCTGGGGTATCGGGGCACCGTCCGCGCCGCGTCTGGGGGACTCGCGAGCCGCGGCACAGCCACGCTCGAGGATCTCTCCGCGGCCGTCGAGAGTGCCCAGGGCTCGCGCACGCTCGAAGCCGTCGGTCTGCAGGCCGAGCACGACCTCGAGATCGCCGGCTCCCGGCTGCTGGTGCGGCGCGCCCAGGGGACGCTCCAGCGTGCCGGATCG
>JABWBI010000090.1 GCA_013360565.1 Candidatus Sumerlaeia bacterium
GGCGGAGGCAGGGGCGTGGGTCTCCTCCCGGCGAGGTGTCGCAACCCCGAGAAGGGTCCGTCCTCACTGCCTGCTCAAGTGTGATCTGCTGCCCGGGGTCCTCGCTCGGCTCCCCGGCAGCGCTTTGCGCAGCCACTCCAGACCCAGCGAGCCCACGCAGCGCAGATGGCGAAGGGGTGGGTCAGGATCTCCGTGCACTGTTTCAGCGGCCGTCACTTCCGGTTTGACAACCACCGCCTGCTCCTCTGTCCTGATCGGCGCGGGATCGCGGCATCCACGAACACGCGCCGCTCCCGGGGAGGGATTCCATGAAGTCGCTGCGCGCCGGCCTCGGCCTGATCCTCGGCTCACTCCTCGCCGGATGCGACGCACCGTCTCCGGAGACCGGCGGCTCGACCGGCACGGCGGCTCCCGCCGCCCGGACAGACCTCGAGACCATCGTACTGAGCCAGCCCAGCGATGCACTGACGCTCGACCCGTATGATGAGAACGAATCCCCCACCTTCGCCGTCCTGGCGAACATCTTCAATGCCCTCGTCGACACCGACTCGGACCTGCAGCTGATCCCCTCGCTCGCGGAGTCGTGGACCCAGCCCAGCGACACAGTGTGGGAGTTCCGCCTGCGCCCGGGCGTCGTCTTCCACAGCGGCGACGCGTTCACCGCGGACGACGTCGCCTTCAGCCTCGACCGCGCGATCAACTGGACGGGATCCGAGGTCAAGGCCGATGTCATGACCATCGCCCGCACCGAGGTCATCGATGACCACACCGTGCGCATTCACACGCGCGGGCCCGACCCGATCCTGCTCAATCGCCTGACGGGGATTCTCATGATGGACCGCGAGTCGACCGAGGCGGCCGTCGCCGAGCACGGCGACGGCTGGACCGTCGAGCACCCCAACGGCACCGGGCCCTACCGTCTCGTCTCCTGGCGGCGAGAGGAGGCCATTGACCTCGAGGCCTTCCCCCGGTTCTGGGGAGGCGAGCCCGACATCCAGCACGTCCGCTTTCGGCCGATCACCAACGATGCCACACGCATCGCGGCGCTGCTCGCCGGCGACGTTCACCTCATCACCGACGTCCCGGTGCGCGACACCGGACGCATCGAGAACAGCCCGACACTGCAGCTCATCCGCAATCCCAGCCTCCGGCTCATCTACCTCGGCATGGACTGCGGGCGCGAGCAGACGCCCGGTGTCCCCGGTTCACCGCCGAATCCCTTCATGGATCAGCGGGTGCGCCGCGCGATCTACCTCGCGATCGACGAGGAGCAGATCGCCGAGCACGTGATGAACGGCTTCGCCGTCCCCGCGGGGCAGCTCGTGCCCGACGCGGTCTTCGGCTTCGATCCCTCGATCACGCGCCCCGCGCACGATCTGGAGGAGGCGCGCCGCCTTCTCACCGAGGCGGGTTATCCCGACGGCTTCTCCTGCACCCTCGACGCGCCGAACAACCGCTACGTCAACGACGAGCGCATCGCGACAGCCATCGCGAGCCAGCTGGCGCGCGTCCGCATCATCGTCAGCGTCGCCGCCCGCCCGAAGACCGTCTTCTTCGAAGACGAGCAGCAGGGCCGCTCCTCGTTCTTCCTGATCGGATGGTCAAACTCGAACGGCGACGCCTCCGGCACGTTCGAGTACCTGCTCCACACCAACACGCCCGAGCGCAATCTGGGCAGCTCGAACAACTCGAGCCACTACTCGAACCCCGAGCTCGACGCGGCCATCCAGGCCGCCGCCGTGGAGATCGACCGCGACGAGCGCCGCCGACTGCTCCAGCGCTGCATGCAGATCGCGATGCAGGACCTGCCGCACATCCCGCTCCACTACCAGGTGGACCTCTTCGCCGCCGTGCGCGGACTCGACTGGCAGCCCCGGAGAGACACGCGCCTCCAGGCCTTCGAGATGCACTGGCGCGACGAGGCCCCGTGACGCGGACGCTCACGATCCTCGTCGCGCGGTCGCTGCTCGTCCTGCTGGCGGTCAGCCTCGCCGTGTTTCTCCTCCTGCGCTTCGCGGGCGATCCCGTCCTGGCGGTCCTCGGCCCGCGGCACACGCGCGCGCAGTACGAGGAGACCCGCCACAGCCTCGGGCTCGATCAGCCGCTCCGCGTCCAGTACGCGCGCTTCCTCGCCGGCGCCGTGCAGGGCGACCTCGGCCGGTCCTATCACCACAATGCCCCCGCGGCCGGCCTGATCCTCGAGCGGCTGCCCGCGACCGTCGAACTCGCCGTCGCCGCGATGCTCCTGGCCGGGGCCTTCGCCTTTCCGCTGGGAATCCTCGCCGCCGTCCGCCCCAGCGGCCCCCTCGCCCGCATCCTGCTCACGGGCTCGCTCCTCGGCATCTCGGCGCCGACGTTCTTCATCGGCCTCATGCTGATCTTCATTTTCTCCGTCGTGCCCCACGTCTGGCACGTCACCTGGCTCCCCGAGCTCCCGGCCGGCGGGCGCATCGCCGGGGGGATGGAGGTGCCGCGTCAGACCGGCTTCCTGCTGATCGACACACTGCTCGCGGGCCGCGGCGACTCGTTCCTCAGCGCCCTGCGCCACCTGCTCATGCCCGCGATGACTCTCGGGTTCTACTACCTCGCCGTGCTGATGCGCCTGATCCGCGGCGCGATGATCGACGAGCTCGCCAAGGACTATGTCCGCGTGGCGCGCGCCAAGGGGCTCAGCGACGCCGCCGTGACCGTCCGCCACGCGCTCCGCAACGCGCTCATCCCCGTCGTGACGGTGATGGGCCTCCAGCTCGGCGGCCTCATCGCCTTCTCGGTCGTGACCGAGACAATCTTCCAGTGGCCCGGCATGGGCAAGCTGCTCATCGACTCGATCGGCGTGAACGACCAGCCCGTGATCATGGCCTACCTGCTACTCGTGGCCGTCATCTTCGTCACCATCAACTTCACCGTGGACGTGCTCTACACCGTCATCGATCCACGGATCCGGCTGCGCAGCTGATGGCCCGGCGCCTCCACCTCGCTCGCCAGCTCGCGCGGAGTCACGCCGCGCTCGCCGCCGCGGCCGTCCTTGCGCTGATGACGCTCGGTGCCCTCTTCGCCCCGCTGGTCGCGCCCCAGCGGACAGACGAGCCCGGGGCGCTTCACCTCGCCGATGCGTTCAAGCCGCCGATGAGTCCGCCCTATGACCGCGGCCAGGGGGCGCCGGGGGTCTATCTCATGGGGACGGACGATCAGGGCCGCGACGTGCTCTCGGCGATCCTCTTCGGCCTGCGCGTGTCGCTCTTCGTCGGCTTCAGCGTTGTCATCCTCTCGTCGATCCTCGGGACACTCCTCGGCATCGTGTCGGGCTACGCCGGGGGACGCGTCGACTCGGTCATCATGGGCATCGCCGACGTGTTTCTGTCCTTCCCCTCCATTCTCGTCGCGCTCTTCATCCTCTCGGTCTGGCGCGAGGGCGGCATGGAGCGGCTCGTCCTCTCCATCGTCTCCGTGCGGTGGGTCGTCTACGCACGCACCGCGCGCGGGTCGACGCTCGCCGAGCGCGAGAAGGACTACATCTCCGCCGCGCGCGCCCTCGGCCAGCGCCCGGTGCGGATCATGTTCGGCCACATTTTGCCCAACGTGATGTCCCCCCTCGCCATCATCGCCGCCGTCGAGATCGGCATGGTGATCATGCTCGAGGCGACTCTCAGCTTCCTCGGCGTCGGCACCCCCATCACGCAGCCCTCGCTCGGCATGCTCATCAAGAATGGCAGCGAGGATCTGCTCAGTGGCAGCTGGTGGATCTCGCTGTTTCCCGGCCTCGCGCTCGTCATGCTCGTCTTCTCTATCAACATCCTCGTCGACTGGCTGCGCGACGTGCTCAATCCGCACATCGCCGCCGCCGAGAGCGCCGCCGTCCAGGCCTGATCCCAGCGGTCAATCCAGCAGAGACATCAGCGCGCGGCCGAGCGCCTCCGCCAAGAGCGGGGGCACGGCGTTGCCCGTCTGCACGCGGCCCTGGACGATGCCGCCGCAGATCACGTGGCGGTCCGGAAAGCTCTGGAGACGGCACCGCTCGCGGATCGTCAGCCCGCGGGGCTGCGCCGGATGACCCAGTGCGAACTGGGGCCGGATGCCACCAGAGACCTGCGTCGGACTCGGCGCATCGGGGTCCAGCCGGACACGCTGCCGAAAGCGCGCATACATCGGCTCGCCCGGCCGTGTCCGCGCGATGCGGCGAATGGTCGACGCCGGATGGCGTGGCGCCGTGTGGTTGTGCAGCTCGTCCGCGCCGTCGCGCATCAGCCGCTGGTAGGGTGTGACGGCCCGGGCCACCTGGGTCCGGGCGCTCTCGCCGCTCGCGAGAGGCGGGAGATCACCGATCGCCTCGGCGACGGTGACACACGGCCTCCGCCCCGGACCGTGCGTGGGCTCCGGCCAGGGAATGGACGCGCCGTCGCGCACGCCCACGAAGAACAGCCGCCGCCGGATCTGCGGAACGCCGAACTCGGCGGCGTTGAGGAGCCGGCTCTCGACGCGATAGCCGCTCGCGGCGATCGCCTCTTCGATGCGGCGGGCAAACGCGCCGTTCGCCGCTGCCCGAAGCCCCGACACGTTCTCCAGAATCACGAGCCGCGGCCGGAGCAGGCGAACCGCGCGGATGAATTCCCGGAACAGCCAGTTGCGATGGTCGCCGTCATGGCGCTTGCGGTTGCACAGCGAGAATCCCTGGCACGGAACGCCGGCGGTGACCAGCGCGACACGGCGTGCCCCGAGGGCCCGCCGCAGCAGGCGGTCATCCACCCGCCGCATGTCGCCCAGGATCGCCGAGGCGCGTGGATGATTGAGGGTGTACGTCTCGATCGAGGGGAGATGAATGTCGACGCCGAGCGCCGGCTCGAACCCGGCACGCTCCAGACCCGCCGAGAAGCCCCCGGCTCCGCAGAAGAGGTCGACGAGCAGCGGGCGATCCGCCCGGAGCGGCTCGCGCCGGGGCCTCAGGACCGGCTCCCCGGGCCAGTTGCAGGGGTTCTCTTCGACGGCAGTGCGCGGATCCCACACACCGCGCCGCGACTTCGGAGGGCGTGTGCGCGCCGGCACCGGAGGCGCTGGCCTCAGCCCTCGGCTTCGTCCTGATCCTTGGCCATCTCGCCGAGCTCGAACCGCGCGAAGTCCTGCAGCGCCACCGCGCCGCCGATCGCCTTCGCCTCGCCGTCGAGCCACTTCTTCACCGTCATCTTGTCATCGCGGACGTAGGGCTGCTCGAGCAGCACGAACTCGCCGAAGAACTTGTTCACCTGCCCCTCGACGATCTTGTCGATGATGTTCGCCGGCTTGCCCTGCTCCTGCGCGCGCTCGCGCGCGATCCGCCGCTCACGCTCGACCGTCTCGGCGGGGACGCCCGACCGCTCGATGCACAGCGGATTGGAGAAGGCGATCTGCAGCGCCAGCTCGTGCGCCGTCTCGCGCAGCTTCGGGTGGCCGGCGGGTCCGCCCAGCAGCACGACGACACCCACGCGCTCGCCGTGCTGGTAGGGCTCGATGACGCCATCGCCCTCGAGCGTCAGGCGCCGCAGGCGCGAGATCTGCATGTTCTCGCCGATCTTGCCGATCAGGTCAGTCAGGCCTTCGCGGACCGGCTTGCCGTTGAGCGTCTGGCTCTGCAGCGCCTCGACAGAGCCGGCGCCGCCGGTGGCGGCGAGCTTGGCGAGCGACGAGGCGAACGCCTGGAACTCCTCGTTGCGCGAGACGAAGTCCGTCTCGCAGTTGAGCTCGACGATCGCCGCGACGCGGCCCTCGATCGCGATGCGAATCAGGCCCTCCTTCGTCGCCCGGCCCTTGCGCTTCTCGGCCGTCGCCAGCCCCTTCTTGCGCAGATGGTCGAGCGCGGCCTCCATGTCGCCGTTGGCCTCGGCCAGCGCCTTCTTGCAGTCCATCATCGGCGCGCCGGTCCGGTCGCGCAGATCCTTCACCTGTGTTGCCGTGATGCTCACGTCGGTCCTCTCCTCATGGGGTGTGTCGCGGGGCGCGGCTCCGCCCGGAGCGGCGCATGTCCTTCGATCGAGCGCGGCCGGAGCCGCCACGGGTCACTCGGCGGGCGGGCCGACGTGCTCCTCGGCGGGCCAACTGCCGGCCATCGCGTCGCCGCCCTCACGCGCGACCTCCTCGGCCTGGTACTGCGCGTAGCGGGCTGAGAGGTCCACGACTTCGTCGGTCTCACGGGCCTGGGCCGCGGCCTGTGCCAGGGAGGCCTGGCTCTCCATCGGCTGCGCGAAGCCTGAGACCTCGGCGCGGATCATCTGGCCTTCGCGTGAGGCCTCGCACATCTTGTCGCACACCAGCTTGATCGCCCGGATCGCGTCGTCGTTGCCCGGGATCACCCAGTCGATCTGGTCCGGGTCGCAGTTCGTGTCGACGATCGCCACCACCGGGATCCCGCACTTGTTCGCCTCCCGGACGGCGATCTGCTCCTTGTGCGGGTCGACGACGAAGACGATGTCCGGCAGCCGGTCCATCATCTTCACGCCCGCCAGGTTTTTCTCCAGCGCGGCGCGCTCCTTGAGCAGCCGCGACTGCTCCTTCTTCGAGAACAGAGCCATCGTCCCGTCCTGCACCTTGCGGTCCAGGTCGAGCAGATGCAGCACCGACTTGCGGACGGTGCGGAAGTTCGTGAGCATTCCCCCCAGCCAGCGGTTGTTGACGTAGTGCATCCCGCAGCCCAGCGCCGCGTCCCGGATCGAGTCCTTCGCCTGCTTCTTTGTCCCGACGAACAGCAGCGTCTTGCCTTCGGCCACCGAGTCGCGCACGTACTGACACGCCTCGCGCAGCATCTTGAGCGTTTTCTTCAGGTCGATGATGTAGATCCCGTTGCGCTCGGTGTAGATGTACTGCTTCATCTTCGGATTCCACCGTCGGCTCTGGTGGCCGAAGTGGACCCCGCTCTCGAGCAGCTGCTTCATCGAGATCGACTGCGTGACGCCCGCCGGGGCTGTCTCCATCTGCGTGGTCATCGGGGGTTGTCCTCCACCGCAGCCGCCGTCGATTCGGTGCCGGACCCCGGCCGGGGTCACCCCCACCGCGGATCGGCTGCGTGTGTCTTTGGTTCTCTTGGTCTTGGCAGCCCTCAGGGGCTGAGCGCTCCTCACACAGGCGCGCAAACACCAGACCCTACGCACCCGCCCCGCGGGGGGCAAGCGGAAAAGAGCTCGCGAACGATCCGGCGGACACCCTCATCGGGCCGGGATCTCCAAGTCCAAGGTCACCGGCCCCAAGGCCTCGGTCGAGGCACTCACCCCGGCGTATCTCAGGGTCACAGCGCCCGGAGGCAACATGGTCTGATACCGGCCCTCGTCGTCGGTGGCTGGTTGATTGAGGGCGTACTGCTCCTGGTGGCTCGCCTGGAGCAAGATCTCCGCCCGCGTGACGGCCTCGCCACCCTGGGTGATCCTCCCGCGGACGCTTCGCCAGGAGCTGAGGTCGACCGTGACGGTGTGATCGTGAGCGGGGATCTGGACGAGCTGCTGCAGCTCGTTCGATTGGCTGAGACCGGGTCTGACGACGATGACCCCGGACCCGGTGGGCACACGCTCGAAGACGGCCAGCCCTGCATCACTGGTTGTCAATCGCACCGGAGCGCCACCGCGACTCATCTCGGTCCAGCAACCCGCAGCCGGTCGCCCGTCATACCCGATCACGCGCACCGTCACCGTCACCGTGTGAATCGGCTCGAGGACGAAGTCGCGCACCACGTCGCCGGCGACATCTATCTCGACGGTCTGGCCCGTGTGGTCTGGAGCTCCCCCGCGGATTCGCCAGTGACCGGGGGGAATGGGCGTCAATCGATAGCGTCCTTCAGAGTCGGCCGAAGCCAGCCACGTGGGTCTCGCATCTGTGCCGAACGGTGTTTCCCAGCGGACCGTCGCGTCCCGCAGGGGCTGGCCGTCCGTCCCTCTCACTGTGCCGCTGATCGTGAAGCCCTCACCGAGCGTGAGCGTCCCCAGATCGATCTCGCCCCCCTCGCGCAGGTCGAGCGCGAAGTCCGCGGTGGCCACCAGATCATGGCGTGTGGACGCCAAGAGAAAGGCCGGCCGCGGAGCCTCTGAGAGAGAGAAGGCCTCCAATCGCCACCGGAAGCGGCCATCCACGCCGGGCCGGTCGGCAGTCTCGGTTGCTGTCATGCCCAGCTCCCAGCCGGTTGCGTCGTGGGTTGGAAAGAACAGCGACAGGATCGGACCGGGCCGGTCGGGCTGGCCGCCGGGAAGCACCACACGCCCAGTGAGGACAATCTCTGGGTGGAGCGTGATTGTGACCTCTCCCGGCCTCTCCGGCAGCCGCCCGGAGCCACCCGAGCTGTACCCCTCTGCGTGGGCAGTGAGGCCTTCCCAGACTCTTCCCCGGGGCCCCGTGACGGTGAAGCGCCCATCCGGCCCGCTGATCGCGGGCGGAGAGAT
This sequence comes from Candidatus Sumerlaeia bacterium, assembly GCA_013360565.1. Classification (GTDB taxonomy): domain Bacteria; phylum Sumerlaeota; class Sumerlaeia; order JABWBI01; family JABWBI01; genus JABWBI01. Next base: position 8,391 of record JABWBI010000090.1, read on the forward strand.
GCCGGATCGCCCGCGGGCGGACTCGTTCCCAAACCAGACCTCCGCGCCGGCGATTGGCTGACCGTCGAGATTCTGGACCCGGCCGGTGACAGTCACCTCGTCCATCGACTGCAAGCGGATCACGACCTCGCCCGGATCCCGGCCCGCACTCAGGTCCACGATCGCCTCCCCATCCAGATCTCCATTGCCGCTCTCCCAAGCCGTGAGCGCCAGAGTCGTCTCAGGGGCACGGAGGAGCGTGGCCCGGCCGTCGGCGTCCGTTTGGGCATGGGGTGCGCGCGCGTAGAATACCATCGGAGGGTAGTTGCGCAGGAGGGGGGGGCGGGACTGTTGAATGACAGTCGCGCCGGAGACAGGGGTGTCGTCGGTCCGGAGGACCCGCACCTCGAGGGCCCGGACGGGGAGTGCGACGGCGGTCGTCTCCGCCACGTCGGTTCCGCTGAGCACCGGCGACAGCAGGACAGGCCACTCCGGATGCCATCCCGCCGCCTGGATCTGAGGCCAGGTGCTGGGGACGATTGCCCGGACCTCACCCCAGGAGTCGCTCTCACCGAGTTCCATCTCGATGTTCGCAGGGCCGAGAATCGCCATCTGTGCTCCGGGCAGCGGGTTCCCCTCGGGGTCCGCAGCCGTGATCGTGAGCACGTTCCCGCGGATCATCGGCAGGCGAAGGTCCGCCGCTTCCTCCAAACTGGCCACCGGGGTCCGCCGCTCGCGTCGCCCGCCCCCGAAGACCCACTCGGGCGTGTCGGCTCGAAACTGGATGAGCACAGTGCCGTCCTCCGTCGCCCGGACGGACACCCCGGAGGCGGAGAATTGTCCCTCCTCGTCCGTGATCACGGCCCGCTCGTCACCGATCGTGTCACCGAAGTGATTCGCACCCGAGATTCGCAGAGGAAGGCCGGGAATTCCCTCGCCGGTCTCGACGTCCGCGGCCATTCCACCGACCTCGATCTCCACCGGCGTCCCCAGGATCACCTCCACCTCCGGCCGCGCCTCGCCGAGGCGGACGGACTCCTCCACGCCGGGCCGTCCCGGACAGTGAACGCGCCAACTCTCCAGCGGAATCTCCTCGAACCGGAACGCGCCGTCGGCGTCCGTCGTCGCCGTCCATGACAGCATGCCGCTCACGTCGTCGCCCACCGCCACCAGCTCCCCCGGAACCAAGTCCCCCGTCAGCCCGGCGAGCACGTAGCCGGTGATCACGCCGATCCGCGGCAGCAGCGTGACCGTCACATCGTCGCGGCCGGCCGCATGCCGCCCGCCGTGCTGGTAGGGCTGCCCCTCTTCCGGCGCCACGGCGATGGTCACGTTGCCCGGCGGCAGGTGCTCGACACGGAACCGGCCCGACCCGTCTGTGCGGCCGCGGGCGAAGGTCGGGCCGTAGATCATGAACCGGGCGTTCGGCACCGATTCACCGGTGTTCCAGACGACGCGCCCTGCCAGGGGCTGACCGCGGAAGAGCTCCACGTCGAGCTCCACTTCGGGCGCATTCGGCTCGACCTCGCCACGCCTGGCGCCCGGAGCGAGGCCCGGGGCCTCTGCGACGATGCTCACCGCCTCCGCGCCGGCGGCGCCCCATGGCCACGGCAGATTGGCCACCTCGTAGCCTCCCTCGGCATCCGTCGTCGTCGCGGCGATCACCGAGTCGAGCCCCTGCGCGCGGTTGTGCACCCGCACCGTCGCT
>JABWBI010000091.1 GCA_013360565.1 Candidatus Sumerlaeia bacterium
GGCGCCGTCTGCACGACCACGCGCTTCGCCGGGTCCGCGAGTGCCTCCCACACGCGGTCGACGTGGTCCTGCACCCGGAGCGCCGCCACAGGGCACACCATCACGCACTGGCCGCAGTTGGCGCAGTTCACCGAGCCCAGCGGGAGCTCGGCCGCGGGCGCGATCACCGTGTGGAAGCCGCGCCGCTGCACGTTGAGGACGCCCGCCTCCTGGATCTCGTTGCACACCGTCACGCACCGGCGGCACAGGATGCACTTGCCGCTGTCGCGCACGATCGACGCGCTCGACGCGTCGACCTTGGTCTTCGACCGCTCGCCCTCGAACCGGAAGTCCCACACCTGGATCAGGTGTCCGAGCTCCTGAAACTCGCAGCTCTGATTGCGGTAGCAGGTGAGGCAGTCGCGGGGGTGATCGCTCAGCATCAGCTCGTACAGCACCTTGCGCGCGCGCCGGACGCGCCCGCTGTTGGTCCGCACGACCATCCCCTCACGCACCGGCAGCATGCACGAGGCCTGCAGATTGCGCGCGCCCTCGACCTCGACGACGCAGATGCGGCAGGCGCCCGCCTGGTGGACATCCTCCAGGTTGCACAGCGTCGGGATCTGAATGTCCGCCGCCCGCGCCGCGTCGAGGACGGTCGTCCCCTCCTCCACGCTGAGGCGCTTGCCGTTGATCGTCAGGCTGACCATCGCCGTCATCTCCTTCATCGGACGTCGCACCGCAGGCACCGCATGGCCTCGGCGATTGCGCTCAGCTTGTGAAATCCCACGGCCACCTCGTCGAAGCTCCGGCGGCGCGTCTCCGCGCTCTGGAATCGCATCGGGAAGCGCCCGTGTTCGCCGGCGTCCCGCTCGTCGCTGCCGCGGGGGATCTCGATCGGTTCGCCTTTGTTCAGAAGGCCCGCCCCGCCCAGGTGACGGTCGATCGCCTCCGCCGCGCGCTTGCCGTCGGCGATCGCGGTGATCACCACGTCGGGGCCACGCGTCACATCGCCACCCGCGAAGACGCCGCGGATCGTCGTCATCTGCGTGTGCGGGTCGACGATGAGCGTGCCGAACCGCGTCACCGCCACATCCTCCTTTGGGATGAACGGCAGATCGGCGTGCTGGCTGATCGCGGGGATGACCATGTCCGCCTCGATGACGAACTCCGAGCCCTCGATGGGTTGCGGGCGGCGCCGTCCGTTGGCCTCGTAGTCGACGAGCCGCATGCGCAGACAGCGCAGGCCGGTCGCCTGGCCATTGCCCTCGATCGCCACCGGCGCCACCAGCGTCTGGATGTCGATCCCCTCCTCGCGTGCCTCGGCGATCTCCCGCGGGTCGGCCGGCATGTCGGCGATCTCGCGCCGGTAGACGACCGTCACGCGCTTCGCGCCCAGCCGGAGGGCCGTCCGCGCCGCGTCGAACGCCGTCGAGCCGCCGCCGATCACAACGACCCGCTGGCCCGTCCGGCGCGTCCGTCCGAGATTGACCTCGCGCAGGAAGGAGATCCCGTGGACCACGCCCTCCTTGTCCTCGCCGGGGATCTCCGCGCGGTTGGGGAACTGCGTCCCCGTCGCCACGTAGATCGCCTGATGGCGCCGGCGCAGCTCCTCGAAGGAGACGTCGTGCCCGACCTCGATGTCGCAGAAGATCTTGACGCCGACGGCCTCGATCATCCGCACCTCGTGGGCGAGGACGTCACGCGGCAGGCGATACTCGGGGATGCCCGTCGCGAGCATTCCGCCGGGCAGCGGCTGCGCCTCGTAGATCATGACCGGATAGCCCAGCCGCGCCAGGTAGTAGCCGCAGGTCAGCCCCGAGGGCCCGGCCCCGATGATGCCGACGGACGCCGTCTTGCGCGGGAACACGAGGTCCCGGATCGGCTCCTCGTGCGACATGACATAGTCCGCCGCGTAGCGCTTGAGGTCACAGATGGCAATTGGCTCGTCGAGCTGCGCCCGCCGACACTTCGCCTCGCACGGGTGCGTGCACACGCGCCCGCACACCGCCGGCAGCGGGTTCTCCTGCCGGACGAGGTGATAGGCATCGCGCGGACGGCCTGCCGCGATCAGTGCGATGTAGCCGGGCACATTGACCCCCGCCGGGCACGCGTTCTGGCAGGGCGAGAGGAAGAGATCCTGGCACACGCCGGCCGCGCAGTGATGCTCGCGGATGTGCTGGTCATACTCGTGGCGGAAGTGCCTGAGTGTGCTGAGCACCGGATTGCCCGCCGTCTGGCCCAGGCCGCACGTCGATGTCTCGCGGCAGGTCTGCGCCAGCTCCTCGAGGAGCGTGATGTCCTCCCGCCGGCCCTGGCCCGCCCGGATGCGCTCGAGGATCTCGAGCATCCGCTTCGTCCCGATGCGGCACGGCACACACTTGCCGCACGACTCGTCCTGCACGAAGTCCATGAAGAAGCGCGCCACGTCGACCATGCACGAGTCCTCGTCCATGACGATCAGGCCCCCCGAGCCCATGATCGTCCCGAGACTCGTCAGCGAGTCGTAGTCGATCGGCGTGTTCAGGTGCGCCGCCGTCAGGCAGCCGCCCGATGGGCCGCCTGTCTGCGCTGCCTTGAAGCGCTTGCCGCGCGGCACGCCGCCGGCGATGTCGAACACCACCTCGCCGAGTGTCGTCCCCAGCTCGACCTCGATGATCCCGGTGTTCTCGACGTCCCCGGCCAGCGCGAAGACCTTGGTCCCCGTGCTCTTCTCGGTTCCCAGCGAGGCGAACCACGCCGCGCCGCGCAGGAGAATCGGCGGGACGTTGGCGTAGGTCTCGACATTGTTGATGATCGTCGGCTGATCGAAGATGCCACGCTCGAACGGAAACGGCGGCTTCTGCCGCGGCTCGCCGCGCCGCCCCTCGACCGACGCCATGAGCGCCGTCTCCTCGCCGCAGACGAAGGCCCCCGCGCCGATCCGGATCTCGACGTCGAAGGCGAACCCGCTGCCGAGTATCCGCTCGCCCAGCAGTCCGGCCGCCCGCGCCTGGCCGATTGCCGCCCCGAGGCGCTCGACCGCAAGCGGATACTCGGCGCGGACGTAGACGTATCCCTTCGATGCACCGATCGCGTGGCCGGCGATCAGCATGCCCTCGAGGATCGCGTGGGGGTCGCCCTCGAGCAGTGATCGGTCCATGAAGGCCCCCGGGTCGCCCTCGTCTGCGTTGCAGACGACGCACTTGGGCGTGCCCGCGGCCCGGCGCCCGGCCTCCCACTTGATCCCCGCCGGGAAGCCGCCGCCCCCGCGCCCGCGCAGCCGCGAGGCCTTCATCTCCTCGATCACCGCCTCGGGCGTCATCGCCAGCGCCTTCGCCAGCGCCCGGTAGCCCTCGCTGGCGATGTACGCCTCGAGCGACGCGTGGGGCATCCAGCCGCACCGCGCTGTGACGATCTTCAGCTGCCGGTTGAAGTACGGGATGTCGCTCAGCCGCGGAATCGCCTGCCCCGATTTGTCCCGCCAGCACAGCTCCTCCACGACGCGCCCCGCCACCAGGTGCTTGCCGACGATCTTGTCCATGTTCTCCGGCTTCAGCTTCACGTAGAAGACCCCGTCCGGCTGCACCAGCAGCGATGGCCCGACGTGGCACGAGCCGATGCACCCGGTCTCGTGGACCAGCACCTGATCCAGCAGAGCATTGTCTCTCAGGACCTCGATCAGTGCCGCGCGCACCGCCTGGCATCCCGACGAGACGCACCCCGCGCCTGCGCACACCATCAGCTCGAACCTCGCCGCACTCCGCCGCGCCCGGTGCGCCTCGCCGATGCGCTCGAGGTCCTCCGGCGTCTCGACCCGGGTTCCCGCGTCCATCGCCACGCTCATGCTCGCTCTCTCCTCACTGATACTTCGCCAAGATGCCGCCCACGCGGTCAGGGTTGACCTGACGCAGGACCGTCTCGTCGATCATCATCGCCGGGGCCAGCCCGCAGGCGCCCATGCACCGCATCACCTCGAACGTGAACTTGCGGTCCGCCGTCGTCTCGCCGACCTCCACGCCCAGCTTCTCGCCCAGCCGCTTGCAGATTTTCTCGCCGCCGCGCACGTAGCACGCCGTCCCCAGGCAGACGCGGATGGTGTGCTCACCGCGTGGCTGCGTCGTGAACAGCGAGTAGAACGACGAGACGCCGACGACCTCGGACAGGGGCAGATCCAGCCGGTCAGCCACCATCCGTTGCATGTCCAGCGGCAGGTGACCGTAGACCTGCTGAACGATGTGGAGAATCTGGATCAGGCTGCCCGGCTGCCCGGCGAAGTCGTTCAGAATGCGCACAATGTGTTCGCGCTTCTCCTCCTCGGTCTCCTCCGGGGGCGCCACCGTCATCGTCTCGAGGTCCATGCCCTTCCTCCTGGGGAAGGGGCCGCCGACCGCCGTGAGAGGCTCTGTCTCGAGAGTGGGCTTTCACCATCTGTCTCGCACGGGGCCGGAGTCCGGCCGCTTCTCCCACACTCTATCTGTGAAAATCGGCACAAAGATATCAAAAGTCAACTGAATTCTCGCGGGGCGTCACATTGTCTCGCTCTCTCCTGTCACCTCTCCAACACCGCCTCCACCCGATGCACTCCGCCGGTCTCCCGGGGCGGCAGGAGGTTGCCTTCCACCGGCGCGCCGTCGAGCGTGAGCCGGACCTGGCCTCTGCTGAGTCCGCGGGGATTGCTGATCGCGATCTCGTAAACCGCCCCGCGGAATCGCCGTGTCACCGTCCACCGTTCCCACGACGGGGGCACACACGGGTCCACGAGCAGCCCGCCGAAGGCCGGGCGCACGCCACAGATCCAGTCGATCGCGTCGCGCAGGAGCCAGACAGCGCTGCCCGTGAGCCACGAGTGCGACGCCTGGCCGAACGTCGGGTGGTCCGGTGAGGTGACATACTCGGCCTGCACGTAGGGCTCCACCTCGTAGCGATCGATGTCGACCACCGGGTTGAAGGGCAGCGCGCGGCGATAGATGTCGTGCGCACGCGCACCGTCCCCGAGCATCGCCGCCGCCAGAATCGACCACGAGACGGGGTGGTTGAACACCGCGCCGTTCTCCTTCTTGCCCGGGACGCAGCGCGTGATGAGGCCGATGTTGGGGTTCACCCCGGTGTACGAGGGCTTGAGGATCTGTGGCCCCTTCGGCGTCATCAGCTGCTCCCAGGCCGAGGCCATGGCCTGCCGCGCCCTGTCCTCCGGTGCCACGCCGCTCATCACCGCCCACGACTGGGTGTTGAGGTAGATCCGGCCTTCCCGGCACTCGCGGCTGCCGATCTTCTCGCCCAGATCGTTCGTCCCCCGGAGGTACCACGCGCCGTCCCAGCAGTGCTCATTGATGACGCGCCGCATCTCCTCGAAGCGCGCTCTCACGCCTTGGACGCGCGCATCTCCCAGCCAGTCGAGCATCTCCGCCACGAGGCGGAGGCCGTAGGCCAGTGCCATCGAGCCCCAGACCGTCTCGCCCTTGCCGCCGCGGCCGCAGTGGTCGAGAGGGTCGTTCCAGTCGCCGGGGCCGAACAGCGCCAGCCCGCGCGGCGAACGCTTCTTCTCGAACACGTAGTCGAGCGCCCGGAAGACGTGCTCCAGCAGAGGCGCCGGTGCGGCCTCGGGCTCGACGAAGCCGACTTGCTCCCCGAGCACGGCGGTGTCGGCCGTCTCGCGCACGTACTCGACGACCGCCAGCGGCAGCCACAGCGGCGTGTCACTGTGGCCGGCGTCCTCGCCGGTGTTCGTGCCGGGGAAGTAGAGGTGGTAGCAGTGGCCATCGGCCCACTGGCGCGCCGCCATCTCCAGCAGGCGCTGCCGCACCCACTGCGGCCGCGTCAGGAGCGGGCCCAGCAGGTCCTGGCAGGAGTCCCGGAAACCGCGTCCGAAGAGCAGCCCCCCGTGGTAGTATCCGGCGTCGCGCCCGTGCAGAAACGTCACGCGTGCCTGCGCCTGGTGCCAGAGGTTGGCCATGCGGTTGAGGTCCGCATCGGGCGTCGCCACCTGGACGCCGCTCAGATAGTCCTCGGCGTCGGTTCTCACCGCCTCGAGCGAGGCCCGCACATTCGCGATGTCGCGGAATCTCGCGACCTTCTCCGGCACCGTCTGCCGCCAATCCTGTTTCGGCGCGACGCCGAGCTGAATCGCGAACTCGGCCTCTTGCCCGGCGGCGAGGTCGAGCGGCATCTGGAGCGCTGCGCACGGGTCGCCCGCGGTGATCTCGGTGTCGCCGAGCCGGTTGCGCTCGACGGCGATGGGATTGGACTCCGAGCGCCACGGGCCGATGAAGGCGTCGAGCGAGCCCTCGAAGTGCGACACGGGCAGCGACGACGCGAACCACACGACGCGGTCCCAGTCGGCGTTCTCCTGCGCGACCGTCGCACCGCGCGCGCGGACCCAGTAGCGGCGCGTGGCGACGAGGGCGCCGCTGGCCCTGTCGAGGTGGACGTCGGAGAAGTGCTTGTCGTTGGGCTGATTGATGAGGTCGTTGAGCGCGTGGCCGAGCAGCAGCTCGACCCAGGCGAAGAGGTCGAGGCCGGCCTGCCGGCTCGCGGTGTTGGTGATTCGGACCAGCCACAGCTCGACGTCGTCCTCGAGGTCGACGAAGACGGTCTTCTCGACACGCACGCCGCGGTGCTCGGCCGTCCAGCGCGTGCGGTTGAACTCGTGCGAGCACTCCCATGACTCGGGGAGCACGCCGCAGGGCTGCCACGTCGGGTTCCAGATCTCGCCCGTGTCCCGGTGGCGGATGTAGAGGTAATGTCCGGGGCGGTCCTGCGGCAGGGCGTTGTAGCGCCAGCGCGTCACGCGCCCCTCGCGCGGCGAGATGTGGTACGAGAAGCCCCCGCCGGCGTGCGAGATCAGGCGCGAGTACCGGCCGTTCGTCGCGTAGTTGACCCACGGCCGCGGTGTCCGCGGGTCGGTGATGACGTAGCGCCGGCCCGCGTCGTCGAACCGGCCGTACTTCGTGTGGTCCGCCATGGACGGCAGCTCCTGCTCAGAGTGGCGCGGGACCCTATCGCCGGCACGGCCGGTGTCAAGCCCTCGCGGCGCGTCGCCCCCGGGCAACGCCATTGAAACGCCGCCCGGAGCCCGGCATCATCCCCCCGTGCCCACGTCCTCCTCCCTCCCGCGGGCCGCGAGCGGTCCCCGCGCCGTCTTCCGCATCCGCGACTTCACCTTTCTCCAGATCGCCAAATCCCTCGCCACGCTTGGCTTCTTCATGGAGGTGACCACGGTCGGCTACCAGGTCTACTCCCTCACCCGCCAGCAGCTGAACCTCGGCCTCGTGGGACTCGCCTACTTCCTCCCCGCCGTCCTCCTCGCTCTGGCCACAGGCTACGTCGCCGACCGGTTCGATCGCCGCCGCGTGGCTCAGATCTGCCAGGCGGGTTCGCTCCTCGTCGCGGGCGCGCTCGCCTGGATCTCGCATCAGGCCGGTGGGGCCGTGCCTCCGCACGCCGCCTTCCTCGGCATCCTGGGCGCGGTCTTTCTCTCCGGAGCCGTCCATGCGTTCTACGGCCCTGCGATTCAGGCGCTGCTCCCCTCGCTGGTTCCCCGCGAGCAGCTGAGCAACGCCATCACCTGGAACTCGGCTCTCTGGCAGGGCATGGCCATTGCCGGGCCGGCGCTCGGTGGCCTGTCCCTCGCCCGCTTCGGCCCGGGCGGCACCTACCTGATCGAGATGATCTTCTACGGGGCCGCGATCGTCTGCATGGGCTTCATCCGCCGTCGCCCTGGTCCCGTCCCTGGGGGCACCACCGGCGCCAGTTGGGACCGTCTCGTCGCCGGCCTGCGCTTCATCCGTTCGCGCCCGGTCCTCCTCGGGGCGATCTCCATGGACCTCTTCGCCGTTCTCCTCGGCGGCGCGACGGCCCTGCTCCCCGTCTTCGCGCAGGACATTCTCCGCGTCGACGAGCGTGGCTTTGGCCTTCTCCGTGCCTCGCCGGCCATCGGCGCCGGCCTCATGTCCATCGCCATCGCCCATCGCCCCCCCATGCGCCACGCCGGCCGCAGCATGATGCTCGCCGTCGCGCTCTTCGGTGTCGCGACCGTCGCCTTCGGCCTCTCGCGCAGCTTCGCGCTGTCCGTCGTCTGCCTCGTCACCCTCGGCGCGTGCGACATGATCTCCGTCGTCGTCCGTCAGACGCTCGTCCAGGCGATGACGCCCGACGCCATGCGCGGGCGCGTCAGCGCGGTGAACCTCGTCTTCATCGGCGCCAGCAACGAGCTCGGCGAGTTCGAGTCGGGCACCCTCGCCCACTGGATCGGCACCGTCCCCACTGTCGTCGCCGGCGGCCTCGGGACGCTCGCCGTCGTCGGCCTCTGGGCTTGGCTCTTCCCCGACCTGCGCCGCTTCGGCTCGCTCGACACCGCCCACCACACGCCGCAGCCCGGCCGCGACAGCGAGGTGGCCCCCTGAGTCTCAGCGCCGGTGCCCGTTCTCCCGCTTCTCGAGCCACGGCTCGAACGTGTCCGACAGCAGCAGCAGAAACTCCCGCATTGCCCGCGTGATCAGCTTCTCCTCCCGCACCAGGAGCCCCACCTCCGTCTGGCCGAACTCGTCGCCCATGCGCACCACGTCGATCTCGTGCCGCAGCGTCAGCACGGACGTCTCGGCGACGATCCCCACGCCGATGCCCGCCTCGACGAAGGTCTTGATCAGCTCCGAGTTGCTCGTCTCCAGCACGATGTTCGGTGTGTGGTTGACCTCGGCGCGGCGGAATGCCGCGTCCACGCGCGCCCGGTCGTCGCTCCGGCTCGGGTCCGGAAGCAGCACGATCAGCGGGAAGTGGACCAGGTCCTGCAGCGCCGGTTTCTCCATCCGCGTCAGCTCGTGCCCCCGTGGCGTGATCACCACGAACCCCGACCGCTTCCACACGACGTACTCGAGGTCGTCCCCCTCCGGAGGGTGTGTCGCCAGCCCGAAGTCCACCTCGCCGCTGCGCACCTTCGCCTCGATGTTCTCCGGACTCGCCGCCTTGACTACGAGTTCGATCTGCGGCAGCCGCTCGTGAAAGAGGCGCACCGGCTCGGGCAGCCGGTGCATGATCACCAGCTCCGTCGCCGCGAACGACAGCTTCCCCCGCGTCGACTCGGCGAACATCGACCGCCAGCGCTGCATGCGCTGGTGGATCGTGATCGCCTCGTTGAGGAACAGGTGGCCTTCGCGCGTCAGTGTCACCCGCGACGTGCCCTGGCGCTTCTTGTAGAGGCTGATACCCAGCTCCTCCTCCAGCGCCCGGATGCGGTACTGCAGCGCCTCTGGCGTCACGTACTCGTTCTCGTCCGAGTCGTGGTAGAGCGACCGGGCCGCCTCCTTGAACGTGCCGCAGCGGCTCAGGTAGATGAGCGCTTCGAGTTGCCGGTCGTTCATGATGAAAGGGTCCGCTCCCGCCCCGAAAAGCAAGAGAACTCCACCAACTGGCCCTTGTCAAGCCTGAACGCGACTTCAGGTCTGCTTGTCATGATCGTTCTGTGGCTTTGATGTGGAATGTTTTACCTCATTGGACTTGTCGAGCCCTCCTGTGGCCCGGCCTGGCAAATCGAAGTGTTTCTTGTGACTCCCTCTCTGGACTCTCCTGCGGCCCCGAACCAAGTCGCCTTTGTTTCGAACCAAGGTCCGGCCCTTGCCACCGGCGGGCAATGTGTCATCGTCCCCCACCGGCGGCAGCCCTGCCGTCCCGCCGATCACACCGGTCCCGAATCGAATCGCAGGGGAGGGATCCCTCACATGCTCGCTCGAATCACACGCCTCGTCCTCGCCGCCGCCGCACTCGCCGCTGCGGGCTGCGCCAGCCTGCCGGTGCGCGACACCGGCCTGCGGGGCAAGCTCATCATCATCGGAGGGGCGCTCGACTACGAGAACGCCGGTATCTACCGTCGCATCGTCGCCGAGGCCGGGCCGCGCGGCATCGCCGTCCTGCCCACCGCCAGCGGCGTCCCGCACGAGAGCGGCCC